>CANQMD010000024.1 GCA_947624885.1 uncultured Clostridia bacterium | reverse complement strand
TACGATTGGGTTACGCAAAATTGCGGGTTTGACCCCCGTCCGCGCCAGATCGAGTTTGCCCGCCTCAATCTGACCCATGCCGTCATGAGCAAGCGTTTCATCAAAAAGCTGGTTGACGAGGGCACGGTGTGGGGCTGGGACGATCCGAGGCTGCTGACGATAAGCGGCATACGCGAGAGAGGGTACACCCCCGAAGCGATAAGAGATTTTTGCGCGAGAGTGGGCGTGGCAAAGGCGGACAGCATTGTGGATATCGCCATGCTGGAGCACTGCGTGAGGGAGGACCTCAACGCCAAAGCGCAAAGAGCGATGGTGGTCACTCAGCCGATAAAATTGATCATCGACAACTATCCCGCCCAAAAGACGGAGATGATGCAGATAGAAAACAATCCGCAAGCGGAGGGCGCGGGGACGCACGACGTGCCGTTTTCGAGAGAACTGTACATCGAAAAAGAGGATTTTTCGCTTGATCCTCCCCCCAAATACTTCAGACTGAAAAAGGACGGGCTTGTGAGGCTGAAAGGCGCGTATATCATCAAGTGCACGGGGTGCGATCTTGACGAGCAAGGCAACGTCGCCGCGGTGCACGCGCAATACCTGGAGGGCACAAGATCGGGCGAAGAGGGCGCGAATATGAAGGTGAAAGGCACCATCCATTGGGTGGACGCAAACTCCTCGATAGACGTGACTTTGAACATGTTCGATTATCTGATAGACGACGGCGACGGCGACTATATGGACAGGCTCAATCCAAACTCGCTGACGGTGCTTCACGGCAAGGCGGAAAGGCTGGTGGGCGACGCGCCCGTGCATACGAGATTCCAATTTTTGAGAGAAGGCTACTTCATCAAAAGGAATGAAAATAACGAATTTAATAGTATAGTATCCTTGAAGGACAGCTTCAAGGCGAAATGATAGGTGGAATATGTTTGTTTGCAAAATTTGCTCGACAGAGGTAAAACCGGGGCAGGCGTTTTGCCCGACATGCGGCGCCGACGTCGTTGAAAATTACGAAACGGTCTGCTCGGTCTGCGGCTCCAAAAACGTGGGCGGCAGCAGATATTGCGCGAAGTGCGGCGGCATTCTGAACGTGTTGAGGAAGCCCGTCTGCAACGTCTGCGGCATGAAAAATCTGCCCGGCGCGCAATATTGCGTGGGCTGCGGCGCTCCTCTGCAGGTGGACAGCGAAACGCACTCCGACGCGGATATGCTGGACGCAAGAAAAGCCAAGCTGAAAGTTGACAGCATCATGCGCGAACGTATGGCGGCGTGCGACAGAGAGATCGCCGAAAAACGCGCGAAAGCCGACGAGGAAAGAGTTGCCGCGCTCAAGGCGGTGGACGCTCAGCGCGAGGACCTCGAAGCGGACTATCAGGGCAAAGTTAAGGCGCTTGAGGAGTACAAAGCCAAGCTGGAGGAGTTTGGCAGCGAGGACGTGGCGCAATTGCAGACTTTGTCAAAGGCGCTGAAGGATTTTGCCGTGTATTACGCCGATCCGTACTCGCAACTCGAGGACGACGAGATCGACGGCGACAGCTACGTTTGCCCCGCGTGCGGAACGGTCAACCCCGCAAACGCAACGGCTTGCACAAACTGCGGTCGAAACAGAGCGAGAGCGCTTTTGTTGCTTGCCAAAAACAAGATCAAGCAAAGCCCTCCCGTCAAACGCAAGCGCAAAGTGATAGAGCCTCCCGAAGAAAAACTCAAAAACGACGCGTTGCCGTCGCTGGAGGAATTCAAGGAGCAACAGCAGGAAAAAGCCGCGCCTCCGCAGCAGGAAACGCCGCTGAAAGAGAATCCGTCGGACTTTTCGGGGCATGCTCCGTTTGCATATCCGTATCCTCCGTACGGCTATCCCTATCCCATGCCGCAAGCGGCGGGGGCATATCCTCCCGCATACGTGTACGGAGCGGACGGCAAGCCCTATCAAATGCCGCCCATCGTGCAACCGGTGGCGTTTGTGCCCTATGTGACTCAGGATCAACCTTTGATGCAATACACTCCTCAAGCGGAGGAGAAGAGGCAACCGCATACGGCGGCGGACCCCGACAAAAAGCAATAACTTTTGCGATATAAAGGTTTGTTATGGCAGACAAAAACAAAAAAAATCGCTTGGTCGACGACGCGGGAATAAGATTGGCTCCCACTCCGCTGCACGGTGAAAACTCCGTGACGATGCCCTCTGTGCGCCAATCCTACGTCATTTCGCCCGAACTGCAGGTGGACGCGCCAAAAGACGAACTTCAACAAAAGGCGACCGTCACGACCGAGCACGACTTTCAGCCCAAAAAGAAGGATGTGTCAAAGCAGTGGAAACGTCGCCGCAGAAGCAAAAACGCTACGATAGGCATCATTATGCTTGTGCTGACGATCGTCGTGCTGATGCAATACATACTCGGCTTGTTTGAAGTGAAGATCAAAGGCGTAAATTTTGTGCTGGTCCCGCAGGAGTTGGGCGCGCTCAACAACATTGTCCACGCGATAAAGTTTTCGGCGAGAATGGGTTGGGGCTCGTATCTCACAAAGCAGATGTGGATAGAGATGGTCCCAAGTCTGATTTTGTTTGTGGGGATCATCGCGTTGTTGGCGAATGCGGTCATGTCCATCGCATGGATGTTCAACGCGATAAAGCCGCGCAGATATTTTGTGCCCGCGCTCATCTATTTGCTGATGGTGTTGGCGGTGCTCATCGTCTATCTTGTGGGCGCACCCGCGCTTGGCGTTGAGCAAGTGGATTTCAAGACCGACGTGATCAAAGCGTATCAGACGAGCGAATTGTTAAGCATCGTAGTTTTTGCGCTGGGATACTTCCTGGCGGCAACCGTGTGTTCTTGGGTAACATCCGAGAAATACGGATATCTCAAATAAAAATAACCTGCGCTTTTGCAAGGAGTGAATATGTCAAAAAAAGAACGCGTTCAAATTGAAACTACACAGATCCCCGCTCAAGACCCAAGTCTTGAGGAAGAGCCGATCCTTGAAACGGAAGCCTACGTCGCGCCTCAACCTGAAGCAGGGTCAGACGTCACCGTTATGAAGCCCGTCGGCATCGGCGGTCCCGTGCCTATCGTCGCGCCGAAACACAACACCATTCAGTTGCAACCCATCGTGGTGCCGCTGGCAGTGGTGCCGTATATGACGCAGGACAGTTCGGTGTTGCGCACGGACGGCAGACAACAGCCCCCCGCATACGTTCAGGACGGCGGAGAAGCAACCGAATTTCAGGCGGTCGACAAGGAGAAGAAACCCAAAAAGGTGCGCCCCAAGAAGAGATTGTTTGCGCTGTTGTCGCTGGTGCTGTCGCTGCTTACGGTGCTGCCCTTCATCCTGTGCTACTTCAAAGTGCAGATCAAAGAAGGTATAAACTTTGCCGAGTTTGACACCATCAAGGTGATCGCCGATCTGGTGAACCACACGGTAAAGATCAACGCTGTGACGGCGATCGACGCGCTGAATATGGTCGTGATGGCAATGGTTATGCTGGCGGCGCTGTTCTTGATCATCGGGTTGATCATCGGCAAATATCCCAAGCCGCTGTTGAGCATCTTCCTGTTTATCGCGACGGGCTGTCTGGCTGCGGAACTCGTGCTGAAAGTGTTGAAGAAGGCGTTTGTACTGAAAAATGAAATTGTGTTTATCGTGATGCTTGCGGTTACGGCGATAGCGTTTGTGCTGTCCATCGTATTCTCAGTGTTGATCAACCATATCGAAGAGAAAGCGGAGGATCAGGAAAGCGAGATCTGAGCAGACGATCTGCGATTTTGCATGAGCGGGGCAGTGCGCCTCGCTCATTTGAACAACATGGCTTTGAAACTTGTGTCTTTGGCAAGTGGCAGCAAAGGAAACGCCACTTTGATATGCTCGTACACCACGGCGATCTTGGTTGACGCGGGGATTGCATTTTCCAAGTTGGAAAAGGCTCTCGCGGAGTTTGGGCTGACCGCGTCCGCGCTTGACGGCGTGGTGATCACGCATGAGCACGACGATCATATCAAGGCGCTGCCGAAACTTGAGCAATATACAAAAGTGTACGCGCATCCTCTGACGGCAAACGCCATCAAAGCGAAGCAAGGCGGGATAGACAACCTTGCTGTCGTGGACGGCTTCGAGGGCGGTTTTGAGATCGGCGACATAGCGGTGGAGCCGTTCAGGATCCCGCATGACGCGGCGTATCCGCTGGCGTACTCGTTCAGATCGGGCGGGGCGCGGTGCAGCGTCGCGACGGATATCGGGGTGCCCACTGTCGGGCTGATGAAAAACATCAAGGACAGCGATGTGGTGTTGCTGGAGGCGAATCACGACGTGGATATGCTGAAAAAAGGCGGATATCCTTACAAGCTGAAGGAGAGGGTACTGTCGCCCATGGGGCACCTCAGCAACGACGCGGCGGGAAGAGTGGCGCAATTGCTGTCGGGAAGCAACGTCAGCCGACTGCTGTTGGGGCATATCAGCGAAAACAACAATACCGAACAGCTTGCGTTTTGCACCGTGCGCGACATGCTGACCGCCGTAGGAGAGGAAAAAAATATTGAGATTTCGATCGCGCATCAGTGCGCCCGCAGCGAGGTGTTTGAGATAATATGAGAAGAACTATTCAAGCGGCAGAGGGAGCGTCGGCATATCTCCTCGCGATTTGCGCGGGGAGCATACTTTCGCTGTTTTTGTCGCTGGCTATGCGCTATTCGGATGCGTCGTTTGACGGCATGGGCGCGTATGAATGGACGGGCTACGCGCTGACTCAGGTCGCGTTTGCCGCGACGACGTTGATATTTGTGCGCGTCAGAAAATTGGATATGCGCGCGACGCTGCGCCTTTCCGCCCCCGTGAACTTATGGCAACTTGCGCTGACTCCGTTGATCGCGATCGCAACCATTCTGATGTTTTTGCCGCTCGCAAATTTGTGGAGCGCGTTTCTTGGGATCATAGGATACAGCGGAGCAGGGGCGACTATGCCGGCGTACTCAAATGCGGGCGTATACTTTTTGTCGCTGTTTGTCATGGCGATCTTGCCCGCAATAGGCGAGGAGTTGCTTATGCGCGGGTGCGTGTTTTCCGCGCTGTCCACAAAACACGTGTGGTTTGGCGTGTTGATATCCGCGCTGCTGTTCAGCTTGATGCACGCAAACCCCCTGCAGACGGTGCATCAATTCGGACTTGGCGTGGCGCTTGCGCTCACCGTTGCGCTGACAGGCTCGGTGTGGTGCGCGGCGCTTGTGCACTTTTTCAACAACTTCATCTCGATAACGGTCACGGCGTATTTGCCTCAGGTGGACGCGCTGTATGTGAAATTGGGCTACTTCAATTGGTTGACGGGCGCGGCAAGCGTGATCGTGGGCGCGGCGGCGTTGATCGCGCTGTTGTACGCGATGTACAGGCTGGGCGAAAAGAGGGGACCGAGAAGGATCTCGAACAGAATAGAGTACGAAGGATTTTCGATATACGCGGTGGACGAAGGCAAAAAGTCCAACGCGTTTGTTGATTTTTTCAAGTTTTTCGGCTCGCTGTTTTCAAAGCGCGGGTGGAAAAGACTCACGGACGAACTCACTCGCCGCAACGGCGTGGAATTGATCTGCTCAAAAAGATACCTTGAGGAGATGGGGCACACTTACCCGCCGTCGCGCCTGCTTTTCGGCGTGTGGCTGGCGATAGGGCTGGTGGCGGTGTACTGGCTGTACGCGTTTATCGTTGGAATGGTATGAGCAAGCGGAACTGCGTTGGGTATATATATTTCGGCGTTGTGTTGATGACGCTTTTGCTGAGGATATCCTCCGCGCTGGACGTGTACTCCGCGCTGGGAGTTGAAGATCCCGACGCGTTTTTTACGTGCGTGGTGCAGCTTTTGATATTCGGCGCAATGAGCGTCGGCGGATACTATTTGGCGGTCACGCGAAGAGAGGGGAAGGGCTTGCTTGCGACGGCGGAGGACTTCGGCGTAAAAAGGCTGTCCGGGCGCAACGTGCTTCGCACTTTGGTTTTGACATTCAGCATGATCGTGGTTGCCTCGGCGTTTTCGTATATGTGGCAATATGTGCTGATTTTGATAGGTTTTACGCACATTCCGTCCTCAACGGACTACTCAAGCGTGGCGATCCTGTTTAAAGAATTGGCGCTCACGGCGCTGCTGCCGGGGATATTCGAGGAGGTCGCGCACAGAGGTTTGATCTACGCCGGATACAGGGAAACGGGGTGGAAATTTGTCATTGTTTCCGCGCTGTTTTTCAGCCTGATGCACCAAAATATCGTGCAGACGGGCTACACCTTTTTGGACGGCGTGATGATCGCGCTGGCGATGTACTATTCGGGATCCGTGCTGCCGGGAATGATGATGCATATCCTCAACAACGCGTGGTCGGTGCTGGAAGGATACGCGGCGCAAAACGGAGGGATATTTGAGTTTGTCAACGTTGTGGACAGATTTTTGTCGTCTACGGCGGCGGGCATAGCGGTCAGCATCGTGGGCGTGGTGGTGTGCGCGGGGCTGATTGTCCTCATGTTTTACGGCATGCGTAAGGACGCTGTGAAGGAGGGGAAGATCAAAGCCGTGCCGTTTTATACGCCTGCCGACGACGGCGTGAATGTGCGCCCGCTCAAGACGGACATCCCGTTTGTTGCGACGGTCGCGGTGGGAGTGGCGGCGACGCTGTTCAGCTTTGTTTGGGGGATGATGAGATGAAGATAAACGTCGTCGCAGTTGGAAAATTGAAGGAGAACTACTTTGTGCAGGCGGCGGAGGAATACGTCAAACGGTGTTTACGCTTTGCAAAGGTGAGCGTGACGGAAATTGCCGAAGCGCCGCCGTCCAAATCGGCCGAAGAGATCAAACGCATAGAGAGCGAGGCGCTGTTGAAGCACGCAAAAGGCGACCTTGTCGTCATGGACAGCAGAGGCAAACTGTTGACCAGCGAGGAGATCGCCGCGTTTGTTGACGCGGAGGCGACGGGCGGAGCAAGCGAGATCACGTTTGTCATTGGCGGAAGCTACGGACTGACGGAGGAGTTGACGCAAAGGGCAAAACTTGTGCTGTCGTTTGGCAGAGTCACGTTTGCGCATCAGCTGTTCAGGGTGGCGCTGCTTGAACAGATCTACCGCGCATTGACGATAAACGCGGGATTGCCGTATCATAAGTGAGCGAAGATATCCCGACAAGCATATCAAAAACAAACGGCAACAAAAACGAGATATTTTGCATAAAAAGGACTTTATCATGTCAAAAAGATGAGATAAAGCGCGTGTTGTTATGTATGACGAAAAATTTATGAGGCGGGCAATCGAACTTGCGAGCGAGTGCGCCAAGGCGGACGAAGTGCCTGTGGGCGCGGTCGTTGTGAAGGACGGGCGCGTCGTTGCTGAAAGCGGAAATATGAAAGAGAGGGCGGGCAACGCGGTGTGCCACGCCGAGATAATCGCTTTGTCAAAAGCGGCGCAAAAACTTGAAAATTGGTGGCTTGAAAATTGCGAGATGTACGTGACGCTCGAGCCATGCCCTATGTGCGCGGGCGCGATGGTCAACGCGAGGATAAAGGCGCTGTACTTTGGCGCGTATGATTTGAAAACGGGCGCGTGCGGGTCGAGGGTTGATCTGCTTGAGAAGGGGCTGTTCAACCACGATATAGAGGCGAGCGGAGGATATCTCGAGAGCGAATGCGCCGCGCTGTTGAGCGAATTTTTCAAAGGAAAACGCTTGAAAAAGGGGGAAAATGTATGAAAAGAAGGATCGCTTGTTTGGTTTTGGCGGCGTTGGTGTGCGCCCTGTCGTTTGCGCTTGCGGCGTGCGGAAACAAAATCTCCGAGCCGCCCGTGGTGAAAGATCCCGCGCTTGAGTACTACTCGCAGAAGCAACACATCGGGTGGCAAAACTCGCTTGACAATTTTTCGGACGGGCTTTTTGAGGACTACGTCAAGGACGGGGAGCCGGCGTTTATCGTCCCCGGATTGAACGAGGGCGAAAACTTCGTCGTGCAGGGCGTGGCGTTTTGCGAGGAGAAAAACTGGGCGCTGCTGTCAGGCTATATCAAACCCGCGACAGAGCACCCCAACAGCGTGCTGTTTATTCTGGATATGTCGGTGAACGCGCTTGTGGACGACGTGAAATTTGCGGGCGCGTTGATAAAAGAAGTGCTGTTGGACAAGCCCGACGGCACACCCTTCACAGGGCACGTGGGCGGAGTTGCGGCAAGCAAAAACAACGTGTGGCTGTCAAACGGCGGAAAGCTGTACTATATCCCCATCGCGGACTTGGCGGCGGCGGAAGCGACAAGCCATATAGCGCTGAAAAACAGCGTGGAAGTGCCCGTAGAAGCCTCGTATACGTCCTACGCGGACGGAATTTTGTGGGTGGGAGAGTTTGAATATGCGAGAGATGATTATGTGACGGACGCGACGCACCACAGCGCAAGCGACAAAAATCTGACCGCGTGGACGGTGGGATACAGGCTGGATGAGAGCGGCGTGGAGGGGTTTGACGCGCAAACGGGAATAAAGAGCGAAAATCTGAAGGACGTTGCGATCCCCGACGTCGCGCTTTGGCATGGCGAAAAGGTGCAGGGCATGGTGGCGGCGAGTATGGCGGACGGATCGCTCAAGGTGGCGCTGTCAAAGTCTTACGGCAGATCGAGTTTTTCGCAGCTTGTCATACATGAGGTGCGGGGCGAGGCGGATCTGAGCGTGGAGATAGCGGGACAAAGCGTGCCGTGCTTCGTGCTGAAAGATGGGGTGAATATAATCGCGCCGCCAATGCTGGAGGATCTGGCGCTCATGACGGAGGGTAAAAACAGATACCTGCTGTTGGCGAGCGAGTCGGGCAGCTACAACTATTACGGGGCGGAAACCTCGTGGGCGCTGTGTCCGACGGATATGGTGTGGAAATATAAGTTTGCGTGAGGAACGCAAAAAAAATCGCAAAAAAATATATCCCCGCAAAGCGGTTTCGCGTTGCGGGGGAGAGTTTGCCGCGCCTGTGAGCCTTTGTAAAACGGAGATCAAATTTCGGGTGCGTCGGTTGAGATCACTCCCGTGTCGGGCATGACATCAACCAAGGAGTCGGGTGAAATGCCAAGTACGGCGCTTACTACGCCGATCGTGAGTGAGATTACTGTTGCGACGATCATAGCAATGATTTGCTTTTTTTTGTTTTTGTCCATATCTTTGTCCCCCTGAAGATTTTTGCCCTCGAAGGACGCTACGGCTTGCTCTCACGCACAATATAAACCGCGAAAATCAAAAAATGCAAAAAATTGTGTCACAATTTCTTCAAATTGCGATTATTTGCGGCATATATTGTAGGTATGTTGCAAATTTATTTTTTGAAATCTCAATGGAGCGAGGCGGCGTTGCTTGGCAAAACGGTGAGGGAACATATGCTGTCCGCTTTGGGCGTTTGGGCTGAAAACGCGCGTATGATCGACCGCGAAGAGGAGGCGGTCGGGGAGGAATTTGCGTTGTTGGAACTGAATATGCCGCTCATCACGCTTTCCGACCTGGAAAAAGTCGCGGAACGTATGCGCGCAAAGGGGATAGCAGAACTCAGACTCGCGGGGGACAGGCCGTCAAAAATAACGCTGAAAAGCGGAAAAAGCGGTTATTTTGCAAATGACTCGGCTTTTTTGCAGATAGTGGATGCAAAATCCTATTCGATGGTGTATAATCATATGCGAAGAAGGATCGTTGACGAGGCGCTGGCTCGCGGGGTGAATATTCCGTTTGCGGACAGCGTGATCATCGACAGCACCGCGCATATCGAGGCGGGCGCAAACATATTGCCGTTTTGCCGCATAGAGGGCGCAAGCGCGATACGGGCGGGCGCGGTCGTTCAAGCGACGTACGTGCGCGACAGCGAGATCTGCGAGGGCGCAAAAGCGGAGATGTCGCACATCGCGGATTCGCGCGTGGGCAAAGGCGCGACGGTGGGGCCGTTTGCAAGGCTGAGAGGCGCGACGATCGCGGACAATTGCAGAATCGGCGACTTTGTTGAAGTCAAAGCGTCAACTCTGGGCGAAAACGTCAAGGCGGCGCATCTGGCATATGTGGGCGACGCGCAGGTGGGCGAGCATACCAACATCGGGTGCGGCGCGGTGTTTTGCAACTTCGACGGCAAACAAAAACACAAAACCGTCGTTGGAAAGGACTGCTTTTTGGGCGCGAATTGCAATCTTGTCGCTCCCATAAGCGTAGGGGACGGCGCGTTTGTCGCCGCGGGTACGACTGTGACGCAGTCCGTCGCCGAAAACACCTTCACCATAGGCAGATCAAGACAGGACACAAAATTCAGGTAGCGGAGGGGATCCCCCTCTGCGCTTGGGGGATATATGATACTCATCGTTGGACTGGGAAATCCCGGAGCCCGCTACAAAAACACCTATCACAACGTCGGCTTTATGGCGGTGGACGCGCTCGCAAAAAAGCATAAGCTGAGGTTTGCAAAGTCGGAGTGCGACGCTCGCACGGCAAAGGGAAAAGTGGGCGGCGCGGAATTTGTGCTTGCAAAGCCGCAGACATACATGAATTTGTCCGGCGAGGCGGTCAGAAAACTTGTGAGGGCGTATGGCGTCGACCCCGCAACGGAACTCGTCGTGTGCTACGACGACGTGGACCTGCCTTTGGGAAGGCTCCGCTTGAGGGAGTCCGGCAGCGCGGGCACCCACAACGGCATGCGCAATATTGTGGCGGAGTTGGCGACGGAAAACTTTATGCGCCTGAGGATAGGCACCCGCACGCAGGAATTGGCGAACGGCGAGATCCCGCTGCTTGACTTTGTGCTTTCAAAGATCCCGTTTGACCAAATGTCCGCGCTTGAAAAGGCGGAGGACGGCGCGGCGATGGCGCTTGAAGACTTGATCGGCGGCGCTCCATTTGCAAGAGTGCAGGAAAAACTCAATCATTACGCAAAACAATAGATTTTTTTATTGCAGATCCAAATGATACCGGAAATTTTCAGACTTAAAAATTTGGGAGAACAGCTGGCTCGCCTCGAAGGCATCGGGCAAAAACGGCTGAAAGACGGCGATTTGTCCGCCGTCGGGATCTTGCGCGCTTCGGATGGCGCAAAAGCCCACATCATCGCGCAATTGCCAATAAAAAAACTCATCGTTACGGCGGACGCTCCCGCCGCGGACAGCCTCGCGAGAAGAGTGGCAAGCTGGGGAATCAGAACGGCGCAACTCCCGTTCAGGGACGAAACGCTGCTCCCGCGCAAAACCGTGTCGCGCACGTCTGTGTTCAAGCGCATAAACGCGCTGTCGCTTGCGGACAGGGGGGAACTGGACGCGCTTGTCGTTAGCGCGGACGCTTTGTTGCAACGCTTTCCCGCTCGCAGGCTGGTACGGGAGTTTTCGGTCACATTTGCGGGAGGGGATATAATGCCCCCGCAGGACGCGGCAAAAAGGTTGGCGCTGGCGGGGTACGTCAGGCAGGATATGATCGCCGAAGTTGGCGATTTTGCTTTGAGAGGGGATATCCTGGACGTGTATTCCATCGACGGACAGGCGTATCGCGTCAATTTTTTTGACGATTTGATAGAAAACGTTTGCAAAATAGATCCGACCTCCATGCTGTCGCTGGGGGAGGCGGACGGCGCGGTGATCCCGCCCGCGAGCGATATTTTGCTTGACGAAAAGGGATATGAGGCGGCAAACGAGGCGCTTGCTTTGAACATCAACGCAAAACATGCCGCGGCGATCAAGGCGGGGCTGGGAATAGGCGCGTTGGACTTGGCGTCGGTTTGGGCAACGCCGTTTATGAAAGGGTGCACCCAAACTCTGTTGGAATATCTTGACGACAGCGAGCCGTTGCTTGTCATTTTTGACGAGCCAAAGCTGGTGCACGACAAACTTTGCCTGCTGACAAAGGAGTTTGACGGAAGAGTGGACGCGCTGATCGCGGCGGGCGAGGCGCTTGCGGCGCACAGACAGGCGTGTATCGGGCTGAACGAACTGTCGCGCCAACTCATGTTTGTGCGCAAATTGTCGTTCAGCGCGTTGTCGCTGTCAAATCCCATCTTTGCTCCGAGGTACGTCGTGGAGCCCGTCACTCGCCCGGTGACGAAGTACTATCTGGATCCGAATTCAATCGCGCCTGACATAAAACGCTTTGTCGCTTCGGGCAGCAAGGTGATCCTCGCGTGCGGAAACAGGGAACGCGCAAAGGGAGTGACGGCAAGCCTGAGGGAGATGGATGTCTTTTGCGAAGAGAGCGACGGCGACGGCTCCGCAAGCGTGCAGGCGACCCCGCTGGACATTGAAGTCGGCGTGAATTATCCCGCCGCAAAACTTGTGATCATAGGCGTGAGCGAGTGCGTCGGCAAACGCCGCGGCGAAAGCGCTATTTCACCAAAAAAGCAGTTTATCGCACCAAAAGCGGGGGATTATGTGGTGCATCGGGTGCATGGCGTTGGTCTTTGCGAAGGCACGACGTTGATGAAGACGGGCGAGTTTGAGCGCGAATATATCGTGATCAGATATCGCGACGGCGACACGCTGTACGTTGCTACGGACCAGATGAACAACCTGCAGAAGTTTATCGGAGAGGAACACCCGCAACTGAACAAGCTGGGCGGAAAAGAGTTTGAACGCGAAAAGGAAAAAGTGCGCAAATCCGTGCGCAAACTCGCCATCAACCTTGTGGAACTCTACGCCAAGAGGATGAAACAGCAGGGGTTTAAGTACAGCGAGGACACCGTTTGGCAAAAGGAATTTGAGGACGAGTTTGAGTACGAGGAAACCGCGGATCAACTCAAGGCGATCGCCGACATAAAACAGGATATGGAAAAGGGCAGGATCATGGACAGGCTCCTCGTGGGCGACGTGGGCTTTGGCAAGACGGAGGTCGCGTTCCGCGCCATGTTCAAAACCGCGCTGGACGGCAAACAGGCGGTGCTGCTTGCCCCAACCACCATTCTCGCGAGGCAGCATTTTGAAAATTTGAGCGCAAGGCTCAAGCCGTTTGGCATTTCGTGCGGGCTGCTCACTCGCCTGCAAACGTCAGGCGAAAACGCAAACCTGTTGAAGGGCGTCAAGGACGGCAGCGTGAGTATGGTGGTGGCGACGCACAAGGTGCTGTCAAAAGAGATAGAGTTTTATGACTTGGGGTTGTTGGTGCTGGACGAGGAACAGCGCTTTGGTGTGGCGCACAAGGAGGAGTTGAAAAACAGATATCCGCTTGTCAACGTGCTGTCGCTGTCCGCCACCCCTATCCCGCGCACGCTGAATATGTCGCTGAGCGGCATACGCGACATTTCTATGCTGGAAACCCCGCCGCAGGGCAGGTTGCCCATACAAACTTACGTCTTGCCGTACAGCGATTCGCTGGTGGTGGACGCGATCAACAGGGAAACCGCGAGAGGAGGGCAGACGCTGATCTTGCTGAACGACATCGAGCATATGGACGCGTACGCGCAAAGGCTGAGGGACATGCTGGACGGCGTGAGAGTGATCACCGCGCATGGGCAGATGCCCCCAAAACAGATCGAACAGCGAGTGAGCGCATTTTATGACAAGCAATTTGACGTACTGGTGTCGACGACGATAATCGAGAACGGCATAGACCTCCCCGACGCGAACACCTTGATCGTCATTGATAGCGGCAAGTTTGGGCTGTCGCAGCTGTACCAGCTGAGAGGCAGAGTGGGGCGCAGAGGAGTGTTGGCGCATGCCTACTTCACTTTGCCGGAAAACGGCGCTCTCACAGACACGGCGCAAAAACGCCTCAGCGCGTTGCTGGAAAATACCGAGATCGGCAGCGGTTTCAGAGTCGCGCTGTCGGACCTGTCAATAAGGGGCGCGGGCACGCTGCTGGGCGCGGAACAGAGCGGACATATAGAAAAGATCGGATACGAAATGTATCTTGAGATCCTTGAGGAAACGGTGCAGGAGATCAGGACGGGTGTGGCGCATAAACCCAATCGCGACTGCGAGATGAAGGTGGACATCGCGGCGTACATCCGCGACGGCTATGTGAGCGCCCGCGACAAACTGCGCGTGTACAGACGCATATCCGAGGTGGCTTCCGTCAAGCAACGCGACGCACTTGTCGACGAACTTACGCAGGTGTACGGCGACGTGGATCTGCCGCTTGAAAACCTCATCAACATCTCTTTGCTCAAAAACCTCGCGGCAAGACAGGACGTTGCGCGTGTGGTGATCAACCGAATGGGCGCGGGAGCAAACTTTTATGACGCGGACGTTTTCAAAAACGAACAGCTTATGCGGGCGGTGTCGGATCACCGCGACTGCTGTGTGTTGACAGACGCGATCCCGCCGACGCTCATCTTTGAGGTCAATAAACTCACGGCGGAGCAAAAATTGGCAAAACTCATAGAGTTTTTCGCCTCGGTCTGAATCAGAGCGCGATCGCGGATCTTGTTGCATAAATTGGAGTTTATCTTTCAAAAACGTATATTAAAACGCCGATATTGCGATTTAAAACACAAAAATAAAGTCGTCAACATTTGCGGATAGGCAAAGCGTTGGCGGTTTTTGCCGTTTGTTTTCAATGCGTGTGTTCGGAACAAGGAAGAAAGGAAGAGCGGAGCGAGGATATTTTGGGTCAATAGCCTTTGGTGAGGTCCACGGGATTGCGGGCGGGAGCGCCTGAGAGGTAGCCGAGGACGTTGTCGGTGACGTCGGCGACGTAAAGGCTGTGGCCGTTGCCGATCTGCATGGCTTTGTGTGGGGAGAGCAGGACGTTGTTGAGTTTTTCAAAGTGTTTGCGGGAGGGGAAGAGTTTTTTTTCGCTGCGGCTTTTGATGCGCCACGTGTCTATCGCCGCGCCCGCAAGTTCGCCCTTTTTGAGGGATTGGTAAAGCGCTTCCTCGTCCACGCAATTGCCTCTGCCGACGTTGACGATATACTTGCCTTTGAGGTGCGAAAACGCCTCGGCATTGAACATATCGGTGGTTTCGGCGGTTTTGGGGAGCGCGATGATGAGCAGATCGCAAAGGTCGCACAGTGCGAACAGGTTGTCGACGGTGGGGATGTCGTAGGTTTTGCCGCGGTCAATGGTGTATGCCGAAATGTTGTTTGCCTCAAGCAGTTTTTTGACTTCCTTGCCTATGCTGCCGTAGCCCACTATGCCGACTTTCATGTTGTAGAGGCTGTTCCAGCACTCACCGACCGTCCAATTGCCTTGGCGAAGATTTTTGTCAAACTCCACTATACGCGCAGTGATGGCGAGCGCAAGCGCAAACGCGTATTGCGCGATACATGCCGAATTGACGTGCGAATTGTAGAGGGGGATCCCTCGCTTTTGCATCTCGTCCATGTCAAATTCGTCCACGCCCGTCTTGTAGGCGAACGCCGCTTGCAGATGTGGAGCGCCGTCAAGCTGAGCCTTGCTGAGGCGCTTGCCTATGAAGATGTCGCAGTCGGAAAGATCGGGATCGGTGCCGACCGCAACCGAAACTTGGGCAACTTCGCCGAGTTTTTGCGCCATAAGCGCGAAATCGTCGTCCTGTTTGTCAATACAAAGCACTATCTTTTTCATATCTCAAAGCCGTTCGGCAAGTGCGGAGATCTCGTCCGCGTTCGCCCAGAAGGTATCTCCTTCCTGTTGGTGTTTCAAAATAAAGCCCGCCGTCGCAAACCTCGCCGCATATGACAAGTCCGCGCCGCTGAGAAGAGCGTGCAGGAGGCATCCGCCGTATGCGTCGCCCCCTCCTATGGTTTCGCTGACGGCAAAGGCGGTCGGAGCGACGTTTGCCTCGCCGCTTGGCGTGACGAGTTGCACTGTGACGACGTGTTCGGACTGCGAGGTCGCCTTGCGATCGCGTATGGAGAGCACTTTGCAGCGCGGAAAGCGTTGCAGAACTTCCTCGCGATCAGCTTGCAAAAATGTTGAGAGGTCGAGGGAACTTGCAAGCAGGATGTCCGCATAACTCGCCGCTTTCACAAGCATCGGCCGCGCCTCGTCGACGCTCCACAGCTTCGCGCGGTAGTTGAAGTCGAAGCTGACGGGTATGCCGCGCATGTTCGCCTCCTCAAGCAGTCTGAAGCCTAGCGCCCGCGAACTTTCGGACAGGGCGAAGGATATTCCGCTGACATGAAAGAGGTCTACGCCGTCAAACGCTTTGTCAAAATCCACATCCGTCTCGCAAAAGCGGGTGAACTCGGAATATTTCCTTTGATACACCACGCTTGTGCCGCGGGAGGCGTTGAGCGGTTGCACAAAATATATCCCCAAAATGTCG
>CANQMD010000023.1 GCA_947624885.1 uncultured Clostridia bacterium | reverse complement strand
CAATTTTATCGCTACTCCGCGCACGAAAATCGCTGGTTGCAGATTCCTCGCGTGAGAGAACGATAAGAAGCGTTGCATGACGCTCGTCATGGCTCGGCGATTTTTGTGCTTGGGGGCGCGGGCGTTGCCCGCGACAATCCCCTCAGTCTGCGCAAGGCGCAGACGGCTCCCCTTACTAAGGGGCGCCTCAATTGGAAAAGCGGTTTTACTCTGTAAAGGGGATTCTTCGACTGCGCTCAACATGACAGGAGAGAAAGAGGGACAATCCCCTCAGTCCGCCGATATTCGGCGGACGGCTCTCTGCATCGGGGTCCCCGCAAAATAAGCTTGTCGAATTTTGTGGGGTAAATCTAAAGGGAGCCTTAAATGGAAGAAAGGAGCCTTGAAGGGAGAAGGGGCTGTGCCTCTCTGCAAAGGGGATGTTTCGACTGCGCTCAACATGACAGCGGGGAGGGGGCTTTGACTGAGCGCTGAAGGACAGGAAGGGGCGGAGGATGGAGGAAAATAGGGGAAAATGGGAAAAATTTGCATTTGGGGCGGATAGGCAAATTACGCTTGCATATATTGAGAAAAGCGTATATAATTATCTGTGTATACGAAAAAACGTGCGCGAGTACACGCGCAAAGAGGAAAAACATGTTTACGTCAACACTTGGAGCAATTGAAATTGCGGACATCATTGTGCTTGTTGTGCTGGGGCTTGGCTTGGTGGCCGGGCTTATCGGCGGTTTGTCGAGGGCGTTCAAGGGGATATTCGCCACGATCAGCATCATCCTTGTGGGGTTGTTGCTGGCGGGCGCTACGGTCACGCCGATAGTTGGGTCGTCGCTTGGGCAGTCGCTGAGCGGCACGCTGAGAAACTCGACGGAGGGCTGGGGCGAGGCGTTTACGTCGCCTGTGTACATCAACAGGACGGCGGAAGGCGAGCCCATAAAGGACGGCGACAACTATACATACTATATCATGGTGGCGGATGAAAACGGAGAAACCAAGGCGGTTGCGCTTGAGAGCGCGGCGGATGGGAATTTGGTGAGCAAAGCAAAAGGTAAGATCGCGCTGCGGCTGGCGAGAAGGTTTATCAGACCCGCGAGCGGAGAGGACGAGGGCACGGAAGGCGAGGCGCTGGCGGGGATCGCGGCGGACGCGCTGACCACGCTGATCTTTGACATCGTGCTGTTTGTTGTGTACTGCATAGTGTTGGGAGTGATATTCTTTTTGTTGCGCAAACTGTTCAAGAGGATGCACGACGCGGACAGCGTTGGCGTGAAGGCGCTGGACAGGGTGCTTGGCGCGGTTGTGGCGACGGGACTTGCGTTGTTGACCGTATTCCTGGTGTTTGCGATCATAAAAGCGGCGGTCCCGGACGGATCCAAAGTGGCGAAGTTCTTTGAGGAATCGACGATCGCGGGGGCGTTGTACAAAAACAACATCATGTCCGGGCTGTTGACAAAGATATTTGGTTGAGAGGCGGGATCGGAAGCCGTATAAAACGATCACAAAAGCGATAAGGAGAAAAATATGAAAGTTTTGAAAGCGACTTTGGCGTTTGTGTTGGGAATTGTGCTGGGCATCATTTTGTTGATGCTGGCGATCGGCGGCACGGTGCTTGCGCTTGGCCTTACGACCAAGGTGGGGACGATCCAATCCGCCGTCACAAACGAGGATATAATCGACCCCGAAAGCGACCTTTACGATCAGACGGTGCTGGAGGCGGCAAAACAATTTTTGGAGGACTATCAGCACTTTGACAAGCTGTCGCTCAAGGTCCTGTATGAACACTACGGAATAAATCTGCTGAAAGGGATCAGCGGGCTGGACTTCACAAAGAAGGACTTTTTTGCAACGCCGCTTGCGGATATCGTGAACGACCTGTCCTTGCTTTTGAACGACTTGTACCTTTCGGACATAGGGCAGATCGTGGATCTGGATTTTTTGAAATATAACATACCCATCATCAATGAAAATTTGAACGTGGGGATCCCCACGGCGATAGACAACATCCTCAACATCGTCAATGGCGACCTGTCCATAAGGTTGATAAAGAACAAGCTGGGGCTTGACCTCGGAGTGGAAAACAACGACATTCTGAAGGCGTTGCAGGATGTGAATCTGAAGGAGATCGGCGGACTTATCGACGCGCTGAGGATAGGCACGCTGCTGAAGGCGAACACGGATACGTATCTGCCAAAGGCGACGGTGCAGATCTACGTCAGCACCGAGGGGACAGAGGAAGAGTGGGAAGAAGTGTCCGAGAGCGACCTTCAAAACCCCGATTATACGCCCGAAATAGGCGTCGAAACGTATATTGTGGGCGGCGACGGCGACGGCAATCTTGTTGAAAGAGAACTCCGCTACTACAAATACGAGGGAGAGGACCCCGTGGTGGACAACTCCTGCTACGGCGAGAATTGGGTCCTGCCCGAAGGCGCGACTTTGGTGCGCCACAGGCTGTACAAACGCTTTGACGGCAACGGCGAGAGCGGAAAGGAATACTTTGCGGAAGGATTTGCAAACCACGTGGAGTTTTTCAGCGGAAACGAATATACGCTGCTGCATAAGGAATTTGTGTCGCTTGACGACATAAAAGTCGGCGAAACGGGCGCAAAGCTGGACAAAACGCTTGTGCGCGGAGGAAAGCTGGACCTGACAGACGTGGAGATCTCGTATACGGTCAAGGGCGAAGAGGGAGAGCCGGACAAAACGGAAGTGAGCGGAGAATACTCCATCCTCGACAAGGAAATCATTCAGAGCAGTCTGCTCAGGATCCCGGACGAGAAGCACCCGTATATCGAGGGAAGAGGGAAATATGTGCGCGTGTATCAAGGCACGTCGTCCCCGCTGTTGCAATATCTCAACTACCTCACCATAGGCTACATTCGCAGCGAAACGGACGAGGTGCTGAAGAGCGTGAGGATAGGAGACATCATCGACACGGACGCGCCCGGCACGGCGGACATTCTGAAGGCGTTGAAGGACAGCACTTTGGACAGCATCGGCAGCGACATCAACACCATTCCGTTTGGGCAGATGTTCAAAAATGACGAGAACAACAAGTTGTTGACCGCAATAAGCGAGTTTACGCTTGAAAACATCGACCGGAAGATCAACGAACTCAAGTTGGGACAGATAGTCGATGTGGAGGGTAACAGGTTGCTTGAAGCGTTGCAAGAAAGCACGCTCGAATCAATCCCCGCCGACATAAACACGCTGACGATAGGGCAGATAATCGACCTCACCGAAGAGGGCACGCCCCAACTGTTGATCGCGCTGAACGCCAGAGGGTGCACGTTGAATGACATAGGCACGAAGATCAACGACCTCACGGTGGGCGAGTTGATGGAGGTGGATTTTGACACGGCGACGGAAGATACCAACGGCGCGTACGTCAGAGTGCCGCAATACGTCAAATACAACGAGGAAGTCCCCGCGACTATTGCGCGGGATATGTACGGACCCGACGCGAGAAGGGGCGCGTACGACGAGGAAACAAAGGAGTTTACGCCGTCCGAGGATTGGGAAAGCGGCGAATATGTGGAAGTGTTTTCGTACGTGCTGTACGAGGAGGCATACCACGCGGGGCAACAGCGCTACACTCTGACAGAGGGCGAAACGGCGCTGGCGGTGCAATCCCTGTCAAAGAGAGGAGTAAAAGCGCTGGAAATGGGCAATCACATCAACGAACTGTCCATCGGCGAACTTATGAGGGTGGAGGACGACGCAGCATACTTGTTTAAGTCGCTGGCGAGAAAGGGCAGCACGCTGGACGAGATCGCCGCGGACGCGAATACGCTGGAGATCGGCGAGATCATCGAGATCAACGAAGAGTCCTCTCAGATTATGAAATCGCTCGCGGCGAGGCATTGCACGCTTGAAAACATGGCGACGATCACGAACGACCTCACGCTTGAGGAGATGATCGAGATCGTGCCAAACATCTACGAGAAAAACCCCGAGAGCGGAAGATATGTGCATGTGACGGCGGAGGGATATGTGCCCTATGACAAGGACAACACCGATCATGCATGGAGAAAGAGATATACCTCCGACGACAGCGCGCCCGGCGGATACAGGCAGGACGACAACGGAGAGTTTGTGCACGCGGCGTACTACACGCTGTACAATCCCGCCGTGCACTACGTCGGAAACCCGGATTTCGAGATACAGTCGGAGGGTGACGACTCGGTTGTGAGATTTGACAAGAAGGACGAGGGCGCGGACGGAAAAGCGCCGTCGTCGACGATCATGCAACGGTTTGCAAGCGCGACAATGGACAGTTTTTCAAATGCGTTTGACGAGGTGTTGATGTCCGACGTTATGGACATTTCCATAGATATTTACGCGCCCGTGCCGACAGACAGCATCAAGCAGAGCGGAACGGAGTACACGGTGGAGGGCTACGACGCGGTGTTCCGCTACGACAAAGAGAACAGCGTGTATCGCATCGCGACCCAAAACGATATGGCAAACGCAAAGGAACACCCCGAAAACAGAGATTATACGCTGTACAGCATAGTCACGCCCGGCGAGGGAGCCGCGATACTCAGAAAACTCGCGTTTGTCAAGGTCAGCGATATGGAAGGCGCGATGGAAGCCGTGATGCAGGACTTGATGTTGTCCGAGATAATCGACGTGTACGCGGACGACGCGGTGTCGCTGCCCGCGGAAGAAACGGAAATAACGGAAAACGACTTCTTCTTCTTTGAATGGGACGGGACAAGCATGATCAACGGCAAACCCGCGATATATCTGTACAACGCGGAGATGCAGGGCAAGTACTTCCTGTCCGATTTCATCGACGAGCCTATCGAGAAGGGCGACGCAAAATTGAAGGAGAATGGAAGCATTTGGTACAAATATCAACCTGTGACGGAATTGTTGAAGGATCCTAAGGTGAGCGTGCTTGAAGGGCAGGCAAAACTTACGGCATATAAGGCGGCAGCGTTGCTTAAGGCGACAGATGGCAATATGTATATCAAGCAGGGCGACAAATATTTGTGGAATATTCCGCTTGCGTCGTACTTGATCGGCAAAAAGCTGACGCTTGAAAAGAGTGTGGAGTTGTACTACCGCGAAAAGGTGGAGGGCGAAGGCGACGGCGCGATCGAACTGACCACATACGCGCAGGACGGAAACATCTATATCAATCTGCTTGGCGAGGACGTGACATATGACCCCGAAAAGCCGTGGCACGACATCTCCGTGAACAGCGACTTCGAGGGGACAGAAACCAAAACCCCGAAGTTGAACTTTTTGTACAGGCATCAGGAGGAAGGGAAAAAGTACTTTGCGCCTATCGGCGAGCCAAAATACGAATACGATGGGAGCAAAGGGTTGAAATACGGCGCTCAATACTGCCACGACGTGTACTTCAGCGTGACTGAGGATCAGGTTGACCCCGACACAAGAAAGAGCACGGACGGCAAGTATGACGTGTATGTGTTTGACGGCTCGACATATCACCTGTGCACAGCGGAGCAATATCCGAACATCGCGGGGCTGGATCTGTACATCAAAAAGATAGGCTATGTCGCGGTGACCGCGGAGGCGTACTATTTGGACGAGCACAGCGAATGGAAGACGGACCTCAATCCTATCAAGGTGGATCTGCTGAGGCAACGCAGTTCAAGCGTGCTGAGAATGCTCGCAAATAAGACCATCAACGAGATGAACGACGTGATCAAGGACGCAAAAATGGGCGACTTGATCGAGATCACGCCCGGCACTATCTTTGACAACGAGGAGATCAGCAACGCCACAATATCGGATCTGGGCATCGTGCTGTCGAGAGTGTTTACGTCGATGACCGTTGGAGAGTTGCTCAGCTGGAGTAATATCACGGGCGTGGATCCGCGCGTCAAGGAAACTCTGCAGACCGCAAGCCTTGTGGACTTCTTTATGGCGCTGGGCGCGAACAGCGATGGCGAGATCGTTGTTGATATTGCAAAGCTGTACGGCTGGACGGACTCCTCCGAAACCCCGTGATGCTTTGACGGGAGCGGGAGCGTATAATATCGCAAACGTCGCACATACTAGCCCTAGCACATAAAGGAGGTGCACGTATGGACGACAAAAATATTGTGAGAAAACTCGCTCAGCTTACAAACATGAACGTGATGGTGCTTTTTGTGTTGATCGCGTTCCTTGCGCTGTCGATAGGGCTGGCATTCTACTTTCTTGTCCCGGGCAGCGTCGGCTACGGCGTTGGCATCGCGATGTTTATAGTTGCCTCGCTGCTGTTTGTGATCGGCGAGATAAACTATTTCATGAAGTCGAAACGCATCGAGTGGCAAAACTGAAACGATACTACCACTTATTAACAATAAAAGAGCGGACGTGCTGCCCGCTCTTTTATTGTTTGCAAAGATCCTTGCGTTGTTTGTGAAGTTTCTTTATGGTTGAAGTTTTGATGTTTCAAAGAATATCAGGGTCGCCAGGTCGACGAGGCGAAGGTGTAGGTGGCGTAAGAGAGCGGCGTTGCGTGGTTGGATAGGGACGCGGAAAGGTGGACGGGAGTGAGATTTTCGACCGCGGTGGCGGAGGTGGAGTTGCCCTCGTTGATCGTGAGGGAGAGGTTGCAACCCTGCTCGAAGACGACTTTTGCGCCGTCGAGGGAGGAGCATATTTCGCCGCCGAAACCTGAGCCGCTTGAAACGCGCATTTCGCCGTTGATCGTGAGAAACGCGTCGGCAAAGCCCGTGGGATAAACGTGGAAGTCGGCGGCGGAAGAATCCGTCCAATCGGAGGCTTTGTAGACCGCGAGGTTGCCGCTTTCGGGGGATCTGCCTATTGAAAGAGTCGCGCCGCCGTCCACCGTGAGCGAGGAGCCGGGCAACAGCTTGAAAGTGTTGATCACTGCGAGAGAACTGCCGCTTTTCACCGTGAACGAGAAGCCGTGCGGAATGGCGAAGGGCAGCGTGTTGGTGGTGAACTGTATCAAATAACGCGACGCGTCAAAGTTGATGTAGCCCGTTTGCGCCTCGCCGTAAAGTTGGATGTCGGTGGCGTTGACGTATTGGCGGGCGAGATCTTGTTTGTTGCCGCTCGGATTTGCCAGAGCGTCATAGCGGGCGGTGTTCAGGACTTTGAGCTCGCCGCTGAGAAGGTGCAAAAGCGAGGCTCCGCTGCCCGCCGACGATATGAGCGTCACGTCGCAATCGAGGTTGTCGCCTTCCGCAAAAAGCGACATGTGCGCGTTGACGGTCGCGCCGCTCTTTATGGTCTGCGGGACACGAATGTTGGGGAGGTCGTATTGGTTGAAAGCGCTGATCCCCGCCTGTCGGGTGGAAAGCAGGTTGGAGCCGCCTCTGAAGTCGCGCACGACGAGAGGGGAGGTCAGTTTGGAGCCGCTTTCCGCGATCAAATCGCCGTCGCCCAAAATGTAGCCGTATACGTCGAGGATCGCGCCGTCTTTGAGGGCGAGAGAGGACGTTTGACGAAGAGTGATCTGAGAATATTCCCCCTGCGTTGCGCCCTGGAAAGAGGAACTGTTTTTGTTGCCGGATACTCCGCCGACGAGGATCTTGCCCCGCGCGTTCAGGTGGGAGTCGGCGGTCATGATGAGATGATGTTCCGGCGCGCTTGCCTCCGCCATGTGCGGGTAGTAGAGAGGGATGGAATCCGCTCGGTGAGCGAAAAACGCGTCAAGCCGCGTGCCGGAGTACGGCAAAAACAGCACGGCGTTTTGATGCAGGGCGTAGTCGCCCGCCGAGAGATAGACGTTGCCGTTGGGAATGAGATACAGCGAGTCGCCGTCCTCAAAGTCGGGCTGTGCGGCGGGATCGAGGGACAGGGCTTGCTCAAGAGTGTACATCGAGGGTGATCTGTACTTTTGTTCGGATTGTCGCGAAACCACATAGGCGCTGACGGAACGAATTGAGAAGGAGAGCGACGCGCGAGATGAGAGATAATACTCGTTTTCAAGCAGGAACACCTCAAGCAGGTGCTCGCCTCCGTCGGTCAAGTCGATTTCGATCTCGCAGGGCAGGGTGGAGCCTTCGCCCCATTTTTCGCCGTTGACATAGTACTCAAACTGCGTCGTGCCCTGATAATTTTGGGTGGAAAGACCGACAACAAACGAGAAGGTCACGGGATCGCCGCTCCACTCCGCGGAATAGGCGTTGCTTGTTGCGGCGGCGGTGACGGACGAGGACAGCTTGAGCACGTCGATGTGCACGGTTTTGAAGCTGTGGGCGGTTGAGGTGCGATCGCTGTCCCTGGCGGTCAATACCGCGGTGAAATCGTAGCCTCCCTCGCGGATCTGCGTGCCGCGGAAGGAGAACAGGTGATCCCCGCTGACGGGAGAGCGATCCTGAGGGATCTCGGTGAGCGCGCCTTCGTACCAGCTGTAGCTGTAGGATATGCCCGCGGGAGGGTCGGGTGCGTCCGCGTCAAGCGTGACTTGTTCGTTGAAGTTGACGTTGACAGAGTCACTTTGCTCGTCGTTGACAAAAATGATGGGAGATGGCGGGACGTTGACTGTCCAAGCGGAGTTGAAGGTCTGCGACGAAGCGTGAAGAGCGGTTTCGCCCTCGACATACTTTGCGCCGTCGCACACCCAGCCGTCATATGAAAAACCGTCGCGCTCAAGGGACACTTGGGGCGGGAAGGGGATGAGGTCGCCCTCGTCGCCGCCAAAGCAGAAATACAACTCGTCAAGCAGATAAAACCGCGCGACGCACTCCGCATAGGACAACTTCGCCTGAAATACGACGTCGGAAGTCACGGGTTGCGACGCTTCCTGCCCGAATCCGTCAAAGCGATAGCCCTGCACCTCGCGCCAGAAATCGAAAAACGAAGGTTGGGGCGCTACGGAGCCGTGTTGTACGGAGAGTGGGGGAACAAGATCCACCGTTATACCCTCGCGAACAGCCACAAAGCGCACGGTGTAGACGTTGAGTTGCCACTGCGCGTAAAGATCCATGCCGTTTGAAAGCACGGTTTTGTCGCTGATGATCGCGCCCGTTTCGCGATCGGACCAGCCGGTGAATGTGTAGCCCTCGCGAGAAAAGGGTGCGTAAGAGGACACTTGCGAGCGGAGAAGAGTCGCCTCCTCAACGTCGTAAGCGCCGAAGTTGGAATGGAAATTCAGCGTGAGTTGCGCGTCCGTAGGTTTGGACTGTCCGCAACCCGCAAAGGTCAAACAACAGATCAAAAACAAAGACGCGAGCAAAACATAGGTTAAAACGACGTGTCTTTTCATTGTGATATTCCCCCAAGGCTGTATCTTAAGCGCTTCCGCGGGGCAGCGTCCGCGCACGATAGGCGTGCGGGCGGAACCCCGTATAATTTTATTATACAGCAAATTGTTTTATCTTTCAATAGGGCGTTTTATTTTGATAGGCGGGGAAAAATGCAAATGCGAAGGGGAGTCCTTAGCATTTGATGAATGTCGGTCGCGAGTCGCCGTCACGCGGCGGCGTTGTGCTTGTAAGCGCTTGTGTTGTCGTACATCAGGAAGCGGAAGTCCTGCGTGCCCGCCGCGTATGGGAAATTTTCGCCCTGCTTGCGGGGTACGCCGTTATCAACGGATGAGGGAACTTTTGCAAGCACCGAGATGTTGATCGCGTAAGAGTTGAGCGGATAGAACGTGTGCAAAGACCTGTCCACCATGTGGTAGTTTTTGCCTCCGCCGTACAGCGCGATCCCGCCGTGCACGTAGTTGACGCCGTTGTCGGGAGCGATGATGTTTTTGTAGCGATCGTCCCCTCCGTACTCTCCTACGTATTGCAGCATCTTGTTGATGTCGAGCGTGAGCAGGTTTGCCATGTCCCCCGCGTTGGCACTGACTTCGATGAGAGAGGAACTGTCCACAAGCGCGAGATCCTTCCAATCCTCAAGCACGACGTTGCCCACAAGCCTGAGCAGAGCGGGATAGGACGTGCCCGCAAGATCGTGCCAATTCAGGGGCCCTTTGCCCACAAGATAGGTGCCGGCAAAGTGACTTTCCATGCCGATGGAGAAGAGTCCGCTGGTGGAAAGCGTGGAATCCTTGAGGGTGACTTCCGTCAACAGGTAGTGCGACATGAAGTACTCGTCGTTGATGTAGTTGTCGCATGCGTCGGAGTTGTATGCCGTGTACTCATGTCCGCTGCCGTCAAAGAGAGATGGCTCTGGGTTGTCCTCTGTGCCGGAAACAAAGCGATTGGTGCCCACTTTGAGGATAAATTCACGCGCGTAGGAGAGCACGCAACCGTCGATGGTCACGTTGATCTTTTCGGCGGCGGGATCCACGGGCGTTGATTTGTCGAGAGGATCTATGCCATCCTTGCCGTATATGCGCATGACCGTCCTGCCGTTCATCACGCGGGAATTGACAAGAGTCAGGTCGTTCATGACCTCAAGCGTGGTGCCCATGTAGTTGAGCAGAGAGAGGTTGTACTCGCCGTTGTCCAACATACTGTTGCTGTTGCAGCCGCTCAACACGGTGTTGTCTATGCGGATGTTGGGTTTGCGCACGAGGAACACGATGTTGTCCTGCCCCTTGACCGAGGCAAGATCCACCGCGCTGACAAAGTCGAGAGGACCTTTGAACACGGAGTAGGTGGTTTTGTCGTTGTCGTCAAGAGTGTTGGTGATGTACTCCGCGTTGATCTGGTGCCCGTTGCCGTAAACGTCCGCGGTGATCTCAAGAATATATTTGACGTTGGGTCGACCTTGGTCCTGGTTTTTGTAGTAGGTCCAATCCCACGTGGTGGGGAGTTCATGGACGTATTTCTGCTGACGGGCGAGCATCTCGGAGTCGTCTTTGTACTTCCTCTTTTTGCGAGTGCCGTCCGCGTTGCGGTCGTAGAGGTCCTCGCCGAGATACACGTCTTGCCCAAGCACCACCGCTCTGTTTTGCTCCATAGCGCGGGTGAGTTGGTCGCGAGCCACATCGTTGGAGAGGGTAGGCGTTTCGGTGGGCATGCCGCTGAGGGGATCCACGCCTTTGACCACTTCGCCTATCTCAACGCCGTCGACGACCTGAAGCGTGAATTTGGCGGGAGATACGCCGTACTGTTCGCCGTACTCCCAGCTGACGGTGATCTGAAGCAATCCCGTGCCCGTTGCGTGGATCACGAGTTTGCCGTTTGCAAGTTGTTCCTTCCTGATTTCCGCAAGCGTATCGTCGGAAAGTTGTATTGTGAGGTCGGAGATGTCGGTTGCCTTTTGGGTGCCGCTGCCGTTTTTGACGAGCGCGTTCAAGCCAAAGGTGTAATCGCGGACGGTCAAAGTGTTGTTGGATTGGTTGTAGCGATGGCTTGCGATGGCAAACGAGCCAAGTCCGTAGGTCTTGCTGTTCTCGTTGAAGGAAAGCGAGGAGTAGGGCGCGGAAACAAGAATGTTGCACTCATAATATCCATGCTTGTCGGAGACTGCCTCCTGCCAATGGGCGACAAGTTTCACTTTCCCCGCCGATTCTCTTGCAATGACGGTGCAACTGTTGTTGTTGGAATCAAAGATGCCTGCGATCGAATTCGAGCCGCTGCCGATAATCTCCCAAGTGTAGGTGATGTTGTCGTTGCGAGGCTCCACGGAGATGGTGAACTTGCGCCTGTCGCCTTGAAGCAACAGGAAACATTCGTCGCCGTCCTTGTCAGTGACCTTTGCCGCGGGAGAAGATATTTTGAATTGATAGGGGGCAAAGTTCACGTGGAATGGGTAACTTTTGCCGCTGATCGTGAGGGTGTAGTCAACGTTGTCTTCGTCGGTAGAAAGGCGCGTCACCTCGATCTTGTAGGCGTGCGCTACGCCTTCGACGGCGATGACCTTGACGCGGGGAGCGCCGCCGTCCGCCTCGGACACGGATATGTCGGATATTGCAACGTCGGAGTCCGTTTCCACCCACAGAGTGAAGGTTGTGGAATCCGCGGGCGCGGTCAGATGCGATTCGAGGGAGATGTCGGAGCCGTTGACGGATACCTCGCCCGATTTTTGCACGGAGAGGAGCACTGTCGCGGTCGCCTTGCCAACGGTGATCGTCACGCAGGAGTCGCCGCTGAAACGCGTTTCAAACTCGCCGCTGCCCTCGTCCAGCGCGACGCGGGGACTGTCCGTTGTGTATGATACGGTCGAGGCGACTATGTTTGGATAGTTGACGGTGGAAAATTGGTACTTTCCGCCTTTGATGGGCTGCGCGACAACATAGTCGTAATCGGGCAGGGAGCCGGGGGAAAGCGCCACCTCGTTGCCCTCGCTGTCCGCAAGAGTGGGCGTGAACGAGAGCACGTCGCTTGATGTGACGACAAATTGCACGCTGTCGGTGTAGCCGCCGTCCTCGCTTTTGTAGGTGACAATGGCGTTGCCTATGTCGTGCGGGACAAAGAAATATCTGCCGTCCTCGTCCTCCTCGCGGGTGATGATGTCGGTGGGCTCGTGCGTTTGCGCGTCCTCCACTTTGTCAAGGACATAATTTTTGTTTGCCGCAACGTCGGGAAGCACGGAGATCTGAAGTTGATCCTCATAGATCGTGCTCTCGTCGTTTGGGTCGAAAGTGGCAAGATCGTAGTGGAAGGTGCCCTCGCCGTCGTCGCCGCGCCAGCCTATGACAAGAGATGTGACGGGAATGGACGTGGACAGCCTCACTACGGACGTGATGGCGAATATCGCCACTACAAATATCAAAGGTAACACAATTATAAGCGCTGTTACAAGTTTTTTCATGGTCAATTCTCCGCGTCAATATTTGAATAAACTTTCTTCAAATTGATGAAGAAGAACGCCGCCGCCAGCCCCAATAGCACAAGGGGAATGGCAAGCGCTATGACATAGCTTGCCGCTTTGGGCAGCTTGATGGGCGCTTTGTCGCCAAGCATTGCGCCGATCGGACCCAGCATGAGCAACACGCCAAGCACAAGACACACGACAAGCCCAATGACGATGATGGTGGACACGGTGGAGTTTGCCTCCTTGATCTCGCCGTCGTCCGTCTTGGAAAAGTGCGGGTGGTTGAGGTCGAGCCTGGTGGCAAACATCAACTGCGCAACGGACAGCAACGTCGCGGCGAGGCAGGTCACAAGCGCGTCGGGGACGCTTTCCATCTTGCATACGGCAAGCATGATCGCGCACGCTATGACGCTCAACTCGGACACGAACGCGCCGAAGATCATCTTGGCGGTGAGGATCTGCGCGGGCGAGTAAGGCAATGTCTTTTGCATCATAATCATGTAGCCGTCGCGGCTGATGCCCGTTGAACAGAATGTGTTGGTGAGAGTGCTGTAAAGCAGCACGAGGAATGTGCACAACTCAAAGCCTACGCTCATGCCCGTCATTCTGCCAAGCAAGTCGGAGCCGAGGCTGACGGAATAATACACCATGATGGGCATGATGATCGCGGTGGTGAAATACATATATGCATAGCCCGGCGTGCGCAGTACGATGAGAAACTCCTTTGAAATAAGACTGAGCATGCGGGGGGTGCGCCTGAGATTGAAACGCCTGCGCTTCACGTGAGGAATGTGCGGCGCAAAGCCCTTTTGCGTGGCTTTGATGAAGATCGCGCGGACGATCACAAAACCTATCGCCGCGGATACGACGATGATCGCCGCAAGTATGCCGAGATTTTTGGGAAGCGAACGCTTCAGCATGATGTTTGCGATGAGATTGGCGGGATAGGCGAAACTTGTGAAGCGCCGAATGGCGTTCATCACAGGCTCGTTGAAAAGCGTCGCCATGCCGCCCGGTTTGCCCAACAACTGCTCCACAAAGCGGAAAATGAAGGAATACGCCACGCAAAACGCCACCATGAGCAGCGTCATGACGAGGAAAGAGAGCAGATAATGCGAACTGATGAAGCGCTTGAGAAGATAGTACGGCAACACCAGCGCCGAAGCGATCCCAAGCGGAAGTATGGGCATAAGCACCGCCACGACTATCGTCATGAGGACGTTGTATACGTTGACGAGGTCGGTGGTGACAAAAAACGTCAGGTTGACGGGCAATACAAACACCAAAGACAGCATAAGCTGCCTGAAATAGATGCCCGTCAGCTTGGAAAGGAACAACTCGAACGCGGAAAACGGCATGGATATCAGTACGTTTACGTCGCTGTTTTCAAACAGGGAGTAGCACAGCCGATTGATCCCGCTCACCGTGAAGATGACGATCAGCACAAAGTACGCGATGGTCATAAGTTCGAACTGTCGGGAGGGAATGTCCTCCACACGGTTGATCCTGATCGCCGTGTAGGTGTTGGTGAAACGCGAAAATATGAGCACAAACGCCGCAATGATCCCCGCGCTCAACGCCAACATCAACAGCGACGGCAAAAACGCCGAGAGCGAAAACCTGCGCTTGTTGCGAGCGGGCAATATGTCGCCAAGCTGTTTTTTGAGGAGCAGAGCGTAATGCGTCATTGTTGTGCGTCGCCTCCGTCGGTGTTTTGCAATCCCTCCGTGCGGGACAGGAAATAGTCCTCCAGATTGACGCCCGGATTGGCGCGGAGGAAGTCCGCAAATTCAAAATCGTCCGTCTTTTTGCCGTGGTTGATGATCACGGCGCGTTTGCACAGCTTTTGCACCGAACTTATGTTGTGCGACGAGAACAGAATGCAATGCCCCTCCGCCGCGTACTTCAGCATGTAGGCGCTCACCCTCGCGTTGGTCACGGGGTCAAGACCGATCATAGGCTCGTCCATGATCCACAGCTTCGGCTCGTGGATAAGACTGCCCAGCATGCACACCTTTTGCCGCATGCCGTGCGAATAGCTGTTGATGGGATCGTGCAACCTGTCGCCAAGCTGAAACACTTCGTCGTCAAGCCGCTTCAAACGCTCCTGTCGGTCGGATTTGCCCACGCCGTATGCGTCCGCCATAAAGTTGACGTACTGCACGCCCGTCATTTTGACAAATACGTCGTGCTTGTCGCTGACAAACCCGAATGTGTACTTCGCCTTGACGGGGTTTTGCTTGATGTCGAAACCGTTGATGCGTATCGTGCCGCTTTCAAACGGGAGCATGCCCGTCAGACACTTCAGCGTGGTGGATTTGCCCGCCCCGTTGTGACCGAGCAAGCCGACGATCTCGCCGGGATAGCAGATCAAAGAAAGTTCGTCGACGGCGCGACGTGCCGCTTGAGGATATTGTTTGGTCAATCCGTCGATCTGCAACGCGGGCTTTGCGTCGGCAGGTATTGCGGGCCACTCGTGCAACTGAATGGGCACGGACGGATTTGCCACGGGCGCGTGTTGCACGGGAGGCGTGTACTGCGCCGGTTGAATGTATTGCGCGGGTTGCGCGTACTGCGTCTGTTGCGCAGGCTGAACAGGTTGCGCAGGCTGCGCATATTGAGCTGGTTGAATATATTGACCCTGTTGCGCGGGAGCGTATGCCGCGGGCTGTTGAACAGGAGGTTGCGCCGGCGCTTGCTGCGCAACTTGCGGCGCAGGTTGATGTTGCGGCGCTTGATATTGTTGTGCCTGCGGCGCGGGCTGTGCCTGAGGCTGTTGGGACTGCGGCGCGGATTGCGTGCGGTTGGGCTGAGATGATTGCGCCGGGGGCGCGGTTTTGTACCTGAATTTTTTGTCGCAGTTCGGGCAGTAGTAATAGGCTCCGTCGCACAAGTCCATTTCATTGTGGCATTTTGGGCATTTCATCAACGTTTCTCCTTTAGAGGTTTTTCTACGCGTGCGCACGCCGGTGCGCGTGTCTTATACTATATTGCGTACAGTATACAGTATTAAACATTATAAACCATCAGAAAAAAATTTTTAACGGATTTTATCTTAATTTTTCCTTATATTAGCGATATTACAACAAAATTTGCGGGGTAATCCATAAAAAGGAACGATTTCAATGCGTTTTAGGCGGAGGAGAGAGGAAAAGAACTGATGGTTGTGGGTTTCGGAGGATATTTGGAACAGTCGACGAGCGACACAATATTGACCGAGAAGAAGGCGCAAATGCAAGCCGATGTTGACGGAGCGGGAGAAAACGGGTATAATCAAAAAAGAAAAAAGGGGAAGTCGGCGAAACAGAGCAAAACGCAAACGGAATGAAACAAAAGCGGCAAAGTGTGAATGGAAAAGCACGGGCAAGAGGGGAAAAGGATCGGAATAAGCGGCGGAAGGCGAGGGATATTGAGTGAATGGCGCGAAAGCAAAGGACGGAGGATGTGATTATGATCAAAAGAGTGTTGGTGATGGCGGATCTGTGCACGGTGGGGCAGTGCTCGCTGGCGGCGGCGGTGCCTGTGCTGTCGGCGTGCGGCGTGGAGGCGTGTCCGTTGCCTGTCGCATTGCTGTCTACGCATACGGTGGGATTTGAGGGCTATTCGCGGGCGAGCGTCGCGGACGAGGCGGAAATCGCGTTGGAACACTTGAAAGAGCAGGGGATCAAATTTGACGGAGCGCTGACTATGTATCTGGGCGGCGCGAGAGAAACTAGGTTGGCGATGGGGTGCGCGGAATTGCTGAAAGAAAACGCGCTGCGCGTTGCGGATCCCGCTATCGCGGAT
>CANQMD010000022.1 GCA_947624885.1 uncultured Clostridia bacterium | reverse complement strand
TAGTATATTGTGCAGAGAAATTCCACTCATCACAGGGCCAAACACGGGAGGCAAAACGGTCACGCTCAAGTTGGTAGGGCTGTTTGTGCTCATGGCGATGAGCGGGCTTTATATCCCCGCCAAAAGCGCGGACATATCTATATTTGACGGCGTTTACAGCGACATCGGCGACGAACAGAGCATAGAGCAGAGCCTGTCCACATTTTCCGCGCACATCAAAAACACCGTCGGCATACTCGATGTCATAACGGACAGATCTCTCGTGCTTTTTGACGAGTTGGGCGCCGGCACCGATCCGGGGGAGGGCGCCGCGCTTGCCGTCAGCATAGCGGAGTATCTGATCTCGCGCGGGACAAAGGCGCTGATCACTTCGCACTTCAACGATCTCAAGGAGTTCGCGCTTGTCACAAAAGGTGTGGTCGCCGCTTCTATGGAGTTTGACGCGGAAACGTTTTCGCCCACATTCAAACTTGTGATGGGGGCAATTGGCAGTTCAAACGCGCTTGCGATCGCCTCAAAATTGGGTCTTAACAGCGAGATAATCGACAATGCGTACAGCAAAATTTCAGTGGAAAAGCGGCAATTTGACAGCGTACTTTCCGCGGCAGAGCAGACGCGGCAACGCGCGGCGGCGCTTGTCAGCGAAGCGTCAAAGGACAGGGAAAACGCCGCCAAAACCCTTCAGGAGGCTGAAAAGCAAAAGCGCATAGTCGAGGAAAAACGAGAAAAACTTGACGAGAGCATCCGCAAGGAAACCAAGCGCCTCATCGAGGACAGCGTGGAGGAGGCGGAAGACCTCATCGAGCAGATCAAGCAGATATTGGCAAAGCCCGAGGCAGAGATCTCCGAGTCCGACCTGTTTGAAGCGCGGGCGATAAAGCGCAAACTCGAAACGATGTCCGCGTCATACGAGGAAGAGGCAGTGATCGAGGATACGCCCGATCCCTCTCCGCTTGCCGAGGGCGACGATGTGTGGATCAAATCTCTGTCCAAGCGCGGCAGGTTGGTGTCCCTCAATTCGCGCGGCGAGGCGATGGTGGCGCTGGGGAAGATTTCCGTAAAGGTCAAAAAGGGCGACTTTTACAAGGTGAAGAGCAAAAATTGAGCAAGCATTGAGCACATACGCCGCACGGACGTCAAAATTTTGTCACGGCGGCAGGGAGATATCATGACCGATCAATATTCGCAGACAGTCGACGTAAGCGTGAAAGGCAGGTCGCGCCAATGGATAGGCGTGGCAGCTTTTCTCATATCGCTGGGATTTTTGATCGCCTCCATCTTTTTCAATTGGTTTATGATGTTCGGATTCGGCTTTTTCATGATCGCGGGCGTGCTTGAAATGCACCTCTACAACGCCTCGATCAAGGAGTATATCTACGATTATTCCCCCAAAAGGCTGGTGATTGCGGGCAAAGACGTAGTCAATCGCACGCGGCGGATCATGAACATTCTGTTTTCGGACGTAAAGAGTTTCGGGTTTCTCGAAGGCTATGCCGACGACAGTGACCACATATGCTGCGACAGTCCGGGCACAAGCGACGTGTATGAACTCATCTTCACTGCGGATGGCATAGACAGACGATTGATATTTGCGCCCGACGAGTATCTTGTCGCGCTCATATCTTCGCAAATGGAGCGCAAATCGGACGCGTCCGACGACAAAAATGCGCAAACGATCGAGCGGAGAAGGCAAAATGACGACTGACGATTCTGCAAAATTTATATATCTTGACAACGCGGCGACCACAATGATGTGCGACGAGGCGGCGCAGGCGCTGAGCGAGGCGCTGTCGCCGGAGTTTTTCAATCCTTCCGCTCGCTACAAACAGGCTACCGGCATGCTGGAAAGGATAAATTCCGACAGGGCGGTCATTCGCGCCGCGCTCGGAGGCACCTTTGGCGAAGTATATTTCAATTCCGGTGGCACCGAGGGCAACAACACCGTCATATTCGGCGCAAAAGGACGCAAGGGCAGCCGCATAATCATAGGCGAGGGCGAGCACGACTCGATATATGCGCCTGCAATGGAACTCAAAAACAACGGCTACGACGTTTGCGTTGCGCCAATAAATACCGACGGCAGCGTCAATTTTGACAAATTCAAGCAATTGCTCAACGAAAACGTGTCTTTGGTCAGCATTATGCACGTGTCAAACGAAACGGGCGCGATCAACGACATTGCAAAATTTGTACGCGCAACAAAAAGGGTAGCCCCAAACGCAATATTCCATTCGGACGGAGTGCAAGCGTTTTTAAAACTGCCTCTCTCCGTCGCGGCATTGGGAGTTGACGCGTACACCGTCACGGCGCACAAGATACACGGGCCGAAGGGGATAGGCGCGCTTTACGTCAAGCGCGGAGCAAAGATCAAACCCCTGATACTTGGCGGAGGGCAGGAATCCAATTTCAGAAGCGGCACCGAAAGCGCTCCTCTTATTCGCTCTTTTGCCGCCGCAGTCCGCTATTGTAATGAAAATTTTGAAGCAAACTATTCCAAATTAACTCAATATCGGGAATACTTTGCGCAAAAATTAACTCAATATCTGCCCGATACCGTGATTATCACCCCGTTTGACAACTCCATTCCCAACATCTTGAGAGTCGCGTTCAAAAATGTCAGAGGCGAGGTACTTTTGCACTCCCTTGAGGAGGACAACATACTTGTCGGCACGGGGTCGGCGTGCGCGTCGCATCACGAAAGTCGTTTCAAACAGATGTTCGGGCTTGACGACGAGCACATAGAGGGCGTAATACGTTTCAGTTTTTCCGCCGAAAACGATCAAAACGAGGTGGATCATGTGTGCGAACGCGTTGCTTACCATGTCAATGCGCTTGCCAAAACCGTGCGTCGCTGAACGCAAATAAATATCACAAAGAGGCAACATGGGCAAGAGAGTTATTATCATCAGATACGGCGAGATCTTTCTAAAGGGCAAAAACCGCAGCTATTTTGAGAGCCTTCTCATCAAAAATGTCAAGTTTGCGCTCGACAAATTGCTCGGCGAGGGCGGATACGCTTTCAAGCGTTCGCAGGCGCGTTACTCCATAGAGGACTACAGCGAACTCAAAGAGGCGGAAATTGTGGACAGGCTCACAAAGATATTCGGCATACATTCGCTTTCTGTTGCGATGAAGGTCCCAAGCGATGCGGAAAACAACTTTGAAGCGATCAAACAGGCCATGATCCCGCTTGCAGAGGAGTTGGAAGAGGAAAACACGCTGCTAGATCCCACATTTCGCGTGACCGTAAAGAGAGCGGACAAGCGAATTCCCATTCCTTCCTACGAGATCGCGGCGGAACTTGCGGGCACTGTGCTCAGGCACACTTCGTTCAAGGTGGATCTCAAGCGCTATGATTACGACTTTGAGGTGGACATCCGCGAAACGGGCGACGCTTACGTCTATAGCAAGGTGATCTTGGGCGCGGGCGGCTTGCCCGTGGGATGCTCAAGCAAGGGCATGTTGTTGTTATCCGGCGGGATCGATTCCCCCGTCGCCGCCTACATGATGGCAAAACGAGGCATGAAACTTGTCGCGGTGCATTTTGCTTCGCCTCCTTACACATCCGAACTTGCCAAGCAAAAGGTAGTGCGCCTCAGGAACATCGTGGAGGACTACACGTCGCGCATGAAGCTGTTTGTTGTGCCGTTCACGGAGATACAACTTGCCATACACGAGCACTGTCCCGCGGAGTATATGATCACGATCATGCGCCGATTTATGATGCGCATCGCCACAAAATTGGCTGAACAGCAGGATTGCAAGGCGATAATCACGGGAGAAAGCCTGGGGCAGGTCGCGTCGCAGACTGTTGAGAGCATGACCTCCACCGAGAGTTGCGCGGGGTTGCCGATTTTCCGTCCGCTCATCGCGTTTGACAAGGAGGAAACCATGGACATCGCAAAAAAGATAGGCACATACGACACGTCTATCGAGCCGTTTGAGGATTGTTGCACCGTCTTTTTGCCAAAAAATCCCGCCATCAAGCCGCGTCTTGAGCGCGTAATGCAGGCGGAGCAAGCGCTTGACATCGACGCGCTTGTTGAAAAGGCAATGAGCGGCATAGAAAAATATTGACATTTGCCGTCTGTCACAGGTAATTTTATGCGGATACTTCCCATTGAAAGCCAACACGCCCAACAAGTGATATGCATGATGCGCACTTTTTACGCCTCCGACGCTGTGTCGACCAACGGCTCAGAGGAGATTTTTGCAAACAACGTGCGCGAGTGCCTTTCGGACAGCCCCTATGCCGAGGGCTATGTGTTTGAGGAGGACGGCGCGATAATTGGCTACGGCATGCTTGCCAAGTCCTACTCCACGGAGTTTGGCAAGCCTTGCGTGTGGATAGAGGACATATATTTCAAACCGCAGTACAGAGGTAGGGGATATGCCGGCAAGTTTTTTGAATTTGTCGAGGAAAAACATCGTGGGGCGCTTTTGAGGCTGGAACTTGAAAAAAGCAACGAAGCCGCGCTCAAGGCGTACCTCAAACACGGCTTTTCAAAACTCGATTATCTTGAAATGAAAAAGTGAAGTTTATCCCCCAAGCAGACTATCCGTCGGTTTTGTTTACATTTGATACTTTCTGCTCCTGTTAAGAAGATCTCAACCCTTCGCACTTTCTCGGCAGGTTTCAAACGCTCATATCTATGCCGTATGCGTCAAAAAACGGCGCTCCCGGCTCAAAAAACACACTTTTGTATGATGATGCAGAAACAGTGGGATCGTTTTTCAGCGAGCAAACAAGTTCGTATTTGACAAAGTTGCCAAAACCTATCGGCACGTCGTTGACGGTGGTGCGATCGCCCGTTCCGTTGTCGCAAAATATCAGCGCTTTTCCAAACAGATCCGTGCGATACAGCGAGTACGTGTGTATCGGATATGTGTCAAAACTCAGCTCCACACTGCCTTCCTTTACGTCAACAATCAAGGGGCAGGGCGCAACGCTGTCAAACAATCCCGCTGCGCTCTGAGGCAGGAATGCCTTGTCAAAATATTGTGTTTTTGTGTATTCTAAAGGAGTATTTTTGCTTGCCAACACAACTTTTCCAAGTTTTTGCGAGGAGTACACGTCCACCTTCAAAGGCACCGTTCCACCGTCAAGGTCGATCGCATTGTCAAAGTTTTTCACCTCGCCCAGCTTTGTCCATATTTCCCGCGCGTGATAGGTAGGATATCCTCCGCCTCTTTCGGACATTCCGCTTTCGCTCCCATGCCATACGAGCACTGTGAGAGAGGAATTGTAGCTTGCAAGCCAAGCGTCGCTGTTCGCGCCGTTTCCGCGTTCTGCGGTCCCCGTCTTTGCGGCGACCTCAAACGGTAGCGAGCGCAGCGCTCTTGCCGTTCCGTCGTTCACGGTCTGGATCAACGCGCGACTTGTCAGCGCCGCCGCGGCGGGCGACACGGCGGGGCGCGTTTCATCCTCAAATTGATATTTAGCGCCGTCCATCACGACATATCTGACAAAGTTTGCCTTTTGATATCCGCCTCCGCGAGCAAGTGCGCTGTATGCCGCCGCAACGTCCAGGGGAGAGGCGGACAAAGCGCCCAGCGCAAGCGAGTAGTTTTTGTCCTCGTCCGACACCTCAAGTCCGAATTTATTGAGATATTTCACGCTGTTGTCAAGCCCCAGGTAGTCCAACACTTTCACGCTCACGCTGTTCATTGATTTTTTGATCCCTTCCTCGACGGTAGTATCTCCGTAGTAAACGCCCCCGAAGTTTTCCGGCGCGAAGTCCCCAAATTTGATTTTTTCATCCACGACGGGCGTTGCGAGGCTGACTGTATGAGCGTCCAGCGCGGGCGCGTAGACGGCAAGCGGTTTCAGCACCGATCCCGTCTGTCTGCAAATGCCGTAGGGATAGGTAGACGAGATCGCCAACACGCCCCCGCTCGCGTTGTCTATCACTGTTGAAAAGCTGGCGACATCCGCGCTTTCAAAGTTGTCCGAGTCCAGCCGTTCCGCTTCGAGAATGCGCTGCGCGGCGAGGTCGAGATTCGTGAAAATTTTCACTCCCGAATTGTCAAGCATATATTTTGTTATGCCCAATTTTTCGCACGCTTCACGCTTTGCAAGTTCGACATACAATTTGAGGCCGGGGTCTTTGACATCGCGCACAGCGGCGGTTTTGACAGGCTCGCGCGATGCGACGGAGCGCTCCTCTTCGGTGATATATCCCTGTTCGCACATAAGTTTCAGCACCAGATCTCTTCGTTTGCGACAGCTGTCCGGATGAGCGATGGGGGAGTAACCTGCGGGGTTTTTGACAAGTCCCGCCAGCGTAGCGCACTCTGCAAGCGTCAATTCCGCGGGCGTTTTTCCAAAAAAGTTTTCCGCGGCGCTCTTCACCCCGTACGAGCCTTTGCCAAAGTAAATGACGGACATATACATGTTTAGTATTTCGTCCTTGGAATATTTTTTTTCAAGATCGACGGCAAGCGCGATTTCCATGAGTTTTCTTTTCACGGATCGTTCTGCCGACAGATGAGTGTTTTTGACAAGTTGTTGAGTGATCGTGCTTGCGCCTTCGGCGATCTTTCCCGCCTTGATATTTTTTGCCAAAGCGCCCCCGATTCTGACAATATCGTAGCCTTTATGCTTAAAAAATCGCTTGTCCTCTATTGCCACAAACGCGTTTTTCAAAAAATCCGGGACCTCGTCGCTCTGCACGTACGGGTCGGATCCGATCTCTATTTTTTCGCCGTTGCAATCATAAAAGACGGGCAGGGCGGACGCTGTGGGAAGCAGGTTTGCGTCAATCGACTGTCCGTGCGCCCATATTGCAAAACTTAGCGTTCCCACCGCGATCGCGACAAGGGGAAGCGCAAACAGCGCGATGACGGCGGCAAGCAAAATTTTTCTTCGCTTGGAGGTTTTTTTGGTTGAAACTGAATTTTTGTGAAGTTCGTTATATTTTTTCATCAAAAATATTATTGTGTTCTCGCAAAAAATTATGTATAATAAATATCTATGAAATATGCGCATATGTGCGCGTGGAGAAATATGCGACTCTATTACAAGATCAACACCTACGGTTGCCAGATGAACGTGCATGAATCCGAAAAGATCGCCGGACTGCTTGAGGGCATGGGTTATTCTCCCTGTCCCGAAGGCGAGCACGCCGACGTGATCGTGTTCAACACCTGTTGCATACGCGACACTGCCGAAAGGCGCGCGCTAGGCAACATAGGCGTGACCAAGGCGGAAAAAAAGCGCAATCCAAACGTTGTGATCGCAGTTGTCGGGTGCATGCCGCAGCAGGACGGCGCGGGTGAGGCGATAAGGCAAAAATATCCCTACGTCGACATAGTGTTAGGCACCAGAAACATTTCCCGCCTGCCCGACGAGATACGTCGCGTGCTCTCATCCGCCCAAAGGAGGAAGAGCGAAGGCGGCAAACGCTATCGCGGGATAGACTTGCAGTTGCCGCCTGACTATCTGTCCACCGACGAAAGCACGCCAACGGTGCGCACAAGCTATCCCAACGCGTGGGTAAACATAATTTACGGCTGCAACAATTTTTGCACGTATTGCGTCGTGCCGTATGTCAGGGGGCGGGAACTTTCGCGCAGCATGACCAACGTGCTCGACGAGGTCAAGCGTTGCGTCGACGACGGCTACAAGGAGGTCACTCTGCTTGGGCAAAACGTCAATTCATACGGCAACGACTTGTCCGACGGCACAAATTTTGCAAAGCTGTTGCACGAGATCGACAAGTTGGACGGCAAATTCAGAGTTCGCTTTATGACCTCGCACCCCAAGGACTTGACCGAGGCGGTCATGGACGAGATGGCTTCGTCAAGCAAGATCTGTTCAAACCTGCATCTGCCCATACAATCCGGCTCGGACAAGGTGTTGAAGGACATGAACAGGCGCTATGATCGCGACAGATATCTCTGCTTGATCGAGGCGTTGCGCTCCCGCATGCCCGACATAGGCATAACTACCGACATCATGGTAGGTTTTCCCACCGAAACGGAGGAGGACTTTCTTGACACGATGGACATTGTGCGTCGCGTGCGGTTTTCAAACGCGTTCACGTTCATCTATTCTCCGCGAAAGGGCACTCCCGCCGCGAAGATGGAACAGATCCCTTACGCAATCAAGCAGGAGAGAATCTCAAGACTCATCAAACAGCAAAACGCGATCACCAAACAGCTTTCCGATCTGTACACAGGCGGAGTGTTCGAAGTGCTGTGCGAGGACGTCGCGCCAAAATTCGACAATATGGTATGCGGCAGGACGGACAGCGGCAGGCTCGTGACTTTTGAGGGCGAGCCAAGCGACATAGGCAAGTTTTTCAACGTCAGGATCACAGCGTCCAAATCCGCCTCGCTGTTTGGTCATAAGGAGGAAAAATGATCGTCGATCAAAGCAAACTCTCTCCCATGATGAAGAGATATTTCGAGATCAAAGAGCAATACAAGGATTGTTTGCTGTTTTTCAGGCTGGGCGACTTTTACGAGATGTTTTTCGACGACGCGCAGACGGCTTCCCGCGTTCTCGATCTCACGCTCACGGGCAGGGATTGCGGCCTTGAGGAACGTGCGCCGATGTGCGGAGTTCCTTATCATGCCGTAGACAATTACATTCGTCGGCTTATAGAGGCGGGCTATCGGGTCGCCATATGCGAGCAACTCAGCGATCCCGCCACATCCAAGGGGATGCTTGACAGGGACGTGGTCAGAGTGGTTTCTGGCGGCACCGTCATGGAGGAGGACATTCTTGACGAGCGTTCCAGCAATTATCTCGCCTCCGTTTACACCAAGGACGGCGCGTTCGGTCTGGCGTGGACAGACATTTCCACGGGCGAATTCAACGTCTACGAGTTTGAAAAGCCCAACTACCTTGATCGTCTGTCCGATCTGCTCGGCAGCGTTGACCCTATCGAGATCATCTGCAACGCGGATTTTGTAAGCAAGTATCAAACCATTCAATATTTCAAAACTTCGGAAAAGAGGGCGCATTGCTATCACGACTTTGCTTACGGCGTGCAGACCGCGACAAAAAAGATACTGTCCGCCTTCAACGTAGCGTCGCTCGCGGCGTTCGAGTGCGAGGACAAGCCGTATGCGATCTCCGCGGCGGGCGGATTGCTTGAATATCTCGCGCAGACGCAAAAGCGGGATCTTGCGCAGCTCACAAGGCTCACCTATCTGCGCGACAAGTCGTTCATGATGCTTGACTCGGCGACTCGTCGCAATCTTGAGTTGACAAGCAGGGCGCGCGACGGCAAGCGACAAGGCTCGCTGTTGAACGTGCTTGACAAAACTTGCACCGCAATGGGCGCAAGGACGATCAAAAAATACATCGAACAGCCTCTTCAGGACCCCAACAGGATCAACAAACGCCTTGACGCTGTCGACGAGATGGTCAAATCCAAGCTGCTCAGGGAAAAACTCACCGAGGCTCTCGGCGGAGTCCGCGATCTGGAGCGCCTTTGCGGCAGATTGGCATACGGCTCGGCAAGCCCGCGCGACTTGTTGTCCATCGGCGACACTCTCGAAACGCTACCTTCAATCAAATCCGCCCTCAAAAGCGCCGGATCCGCTCTGTTAAAGGAAATCAACAAAAACATCGTGCCGCTTGACAAACTTCGCGGAGTGCTGCTGTCAGCGTTTGACAGGGAGGGAGTCAGCAACTTCCGCAACGGCAATTACATTTTGAAAGGTTTCAGCAGCGAACTCGACGAATTGCGTTCCGTGCGCGACAACGCCAAGCAGTGGCTGTCCGATCTTGAGGAGAGCGAGAGGGAAGCCACGGGCATCCGCACGCTCAAAATCGGCTACAACAAAGTTTTCGGTTACTACATCGAGGTGTCCAAGTCTTTTGTCGACAAAGTTCCGTATCGCTATCAACGCAAGCAAACGCTTGTTGGCGGCGAGCGCTACATCACCGACGAACTCAAGCAGATGGAGGAGAAGATCCTCGGCGCGGAGGCAAGTTCCTTGGCGGTCGAGGAGCGAATATTTGTCGAGATCAAACAGCTTGCCTATCAAAGTCTTGGCGACCTCAGATCCACGGCGCTCGCGCTTGGCGCGTTGGACGCGCTTTTGTCGTTTGCAAACGTATCGGCGGCGCAGCGTTACGTTCGTCCCACAATAGGCGAAAAGGTCAAAACCATCAACATCGTCGAGGGCAGGCATCCCGTGGTTGAAACGCTTCTGCCAAAGGGCGCTTACGTATCAAACGACACGTTGCTTGACGGCAAAGACAATCGCACAATGATCATCACAGGGCCCAACATGGCGGGCAAAAGCACCTACATGCGGCAGGTCGCGCTGATAGTGCTCATGGCGCACATCGGCTGTTTTGTGCCCGCAAAGAGCGCGGATATCTCGCTCACGGACAGGATTTTCACTCGCATAGGCGCCAGCGACGATCTGAGCGGCGGGCAGAGCACATTTATGGTGGAAATGATCGAAGTTGCCACCATTCTCAACTACGCAACGTCCGACAGTTTGCTTATTTTGGACGAGATAGGCAGGGGCACGTCCACTTTCGACGGGTTATCCATCGCATGGGCAGTGCTTGAGCACATCACAAAAAACGTCAAAGCAAAAACGTTATTCGCCACGCATTTCCATGAGTTGACCGAGCTTGAGGACCTTGACGGCGTAAAAAACTATCGCGTGCTGGTGTCCGAACAGGGCGGCAGTATCGTCTTTTTGCACAAAATCGCGCGAGGCGGAGCGCTTCAAAGTTTCGGCATAGAGGTCGCGTCGCTCGCGGGTGTGGCAAAACCCGTCATAGAGCACGCCAAACGCATCATGCGGCGGCTCGAAGAGGACAGCAAAAACCGAGATACCAACCAAATGCTTCTATCTGCGGGCGAAAGCAGCAAAACGGAGCAGGTCAGTCTTTTTGACAGCGAGTCGGAAAAACTCAAGCGACAGATCCTCGACATCAACGTCGACAGCCTCACGCCTTTGCAGGCGCTGACCATGCTTTCTGACCTGAAAAAACAGCTCGAAACCGACTGAAATCGCAAAATATCGAACAGTTGTTCATCATATTTGTATGAGTAATCGAACAAGTGTTCATCAAATCGACGTTTTTGACGCAAAAAAACACAAATCGGGCGCAAAATGCGCCAAACGAGGTCATATGGGAAAAATCAATGTGCTTGACGCTTCGGTGTTCAATATGCTCGCCGCCGGCGAAGTTGTCGAAAGACCTTCGTCCGTCGTCAAGGAACTTATCGAAAATTCCATCGACGCGGGCGCAACCGTCATAGACATCTCTTTGCAGGAGGGGGGCACGCGCCTCATCGAGGTCAGCGACAACGGAGTCGGAATAGCCCGCGAGGACATCCGCGCCGCATTTTTGCCGCACGCCACCAGCAAACTCAAGGAAATCATCGATCTTGACAGTCTTTCCACTTTGGGATTCAGAGGCGAGGCGCTCGCTTCCATCGCTTCCGTAAGCGAAGTCACCGCCGTGTCCGCGCAAAAGGGCGAGGCGTACACAATTTCGCTCAGCGCAGGCAAAGTGGTTTCCGAGGGTATCGCAAGCAGGCGAGAGGGTACTGCTATCACGGTTGAAAATCTGTTTTTCAACACTCCCGCGCGTTTGAAGTTTCTCAAACGGCCTCAGCTAGAGCAAAAGTATTGCGAGGATGTTGTCAGACATCTCATTCTCGCCAATCCGCAACTCAGCATATCTCTCTATGCCGACGGCGAGGAAGTCTTGTCCCACAGCGGAGGAACGCTTTTTGACGCGATCGTTTCCGTCTACGGCGCAAAAAATGCCGACGGATTGATCGAGATCTCAAATTTTGAGAGCAAAGGCGTTCGCGTTTGCGGCTACATCTCTTCGCCCGACTGCACAAGATCAACTCGCGCGTTCCAAAACATCGTCGTCAACGGCAGGACAGTTCAGGATCAGACCGTCACCACCGCCGCGGAAAGAGCGTACGGAAATCTGCTTATGAAGCGCACTTTCCCCATATTCGTGCTCGACATAGTGTTGCCGTTCGATCTTGTCGACGTCAACGTACATCCTTCCAAAACTGAGGTCAGGTTTGCGGACAAACAGGCAATATTCAGCGCCGTATATCACGCCGTGCGCAACGCGTTGGATCAAAAACCTTCCGTTTCCTCCGCAAACGACTCCCATAACGACAATTATGAGTTGCAGGAAGAGCAGGCCGCTCCGGACAATCCGACCCCGCGCGTCATTCAACCGCGCATAGATTCATCAAGATTTTATGCCACTCCACCCAAACGTCCGGCTTCCTTCATGGAGAGCGCCATTCCCGCATACAAAGGCTTCGGCGAAGTTCCCGCGGGCGACAATGGATCTTCTTTAAGAAGCGACGACGTTCCTTTTTCCGCTTCCGAAAGCGATGAAAGCGGACACATCGACGGCGAGGAATTTGATTCTCCATCTTTTGAGGGGAAGATCATAGGGCAGATCTTCGCAACGTATCTCGTTGTCGAGCAGGATGAGGTCGTCTACATCATCGACCAGCATGCCGCGCATGAAAGGGTGCTGTATGACAAAATATACGCTCGCATGACCCCGGAATACACGCAGTCGTTGCTCATTCCGTACAAACTTATGCTCACAGGCGAGGAAACCGAACAATTCGAGCGCTTGATTCAGCCGCTCGAGGCAATGGGGTTTGAGTTAGAGTTCAACGGGGGAAACTATGTTATAAACGCAGTCCCCGACGCAATTTCCCGCGTCAACTTCAGCAAATTCTTCTCCGAGTTGCTCAATACGGCGCATGCTGAGGACGTGTCGCTTGCAGATCTGATGAGGGAAAGTTTGTGCCAGCAGGCATGCAAGGCGGCAATCAAGGGCGGAGAAGCCCTCACGCGCCGACAGATCGCCCGCGTGCTTTCAACGTTGTCAGACGAGCAGGGCAATCTGCCAAGATCTTGTCCTCACGGCAGACCCGCGTACATAACGATATCCAAAACAGATATAGAAAAATTGTTCAAACGCATTGTTTGATCAAGTATTACAAAAAACCTCGCAAATTGGAAAACTTTCGTCTATGGCAAACAAAAATTTATCGCCAATATACATCGTAGGTCCCACAGCTTCGGGCAAGTCCGAACTTGCGATACGTCTTGCTCGCGCTTTTGACGGCGTGATCATTTCCGCCGACAGCATGCAGATCTACCGCGGTCTTGACATAGGCACCGCAAAGGTTTCTCAAGAGGTCCGCCAAGCCATCCCGCATAAACTCATAGACATTCTCAACGTCGACGAGGAGTTTTCCGTTGCGGAGTTTGCTCGTATGGCAAAGATAGAAATCGAGAATGCTCAGAATCAAAACAAATTGCCCATTGTCGTCGGCGGCACCGGGTTGTATTTTGAAGCGCTGATCTATCCCATGAGTTTCGCGTCGACGATGAAAAATCAACCTCTCCGCGAATATTTGGTGACTTTTTTAGCCACCAACGGCGCAGGATCATTGCACAAAATGCTTGGATTTTTCGATCCTGACAGCGCAAAAAGGCTCAACGTCAACGATTCAAAACGCGTTGTCCGTGCGCTTGAGATCGTGCTTACCACGCGCAAACCCATGGCGGAAAGCGGCGACTCGATGCAAAAAGAGCATATTGACGCGACCATGATCGGGCTCAATTGCGACCGCGCTTTGCTTTACGAACGCATAGACGAGCGCGTTGACAAAATGTTCGAGCAGGGACTAGTCGACGAAGCATTGTCCGTGGGCAGTTTTGACTATCAATCCATGCAGGCTATCGGCTACAAGGAGTTCAAACAGCTTGAGTTTGACGTCGTTGACGGAGTTAAGGTCCCAAACATAGCTTCGTTGGAGAAGATCAAAGCGCTCATCAAGCAGCACACTCGCAACTACGCAAAACGCCAACTGACTTGGTTCAAGCGTTACGCGTTTGCCAAATGGTTTGACTCAGTTCAACTCGATCAAGCCGTCGAATATACAAAATCGGTCATATACCGTACTGTGTGAAACATTTTAGTGAAACATCACAGATCATGCAAAACGCCCTCAAACAGGGTGCGCAAAACTATCAAAACTACAGGGTGGTTGATATGGACAGAGCATCCGCTTCGCAACTCATACTCAAGTGCAAATCTCAACTCGGCGCACAATTTGAACGCCTTGACGCTATAGCGCTCCAAAACCAGCGTAAAGTTCTGGACGCGTTCAGACGGCACGAAATTCAGGCAAGGCATCTTGTCGGCACAACGGGCTACGGTTACGACGACATTGGCAGGGACGCGCTATGCTCGCTTTATGCGGACATATTCGGCGCGGAATCCGCCGTTGTATCGCCGCTCATCGTGTCCGGGACGCACGCGCTCACGCTCATGCTGTTCGGCGTATTGCGGCCGAGCGATCTGCTTGTCAGCGTATCCGGAATGCCATACGACACGCTTACGGACGTTATCACCGCCGACGGAAAGGGCTCGTTAAAGGATTTCGGAGTAAGTTTTGCCAATATCGAACTCAAAACAGAAAAAGATGATCTCACGCCTATGTTCGATTATGACGCAATCGGAACACTTTTAAAAACCCGAAAAGTCAAAGCGATATTTGCCGCTCGCAGTCGCGGTTACAGCTTGCGGCAAGCGATCTCGGTCGAGCAAATTGCAGAACTTGTACGGTTTGTAAAGTCGATCAGTCCGGAAACTTTGGTGTTGATCGACAATTGTTACGGCGAATTTGTGCAGGATGTGGAGCCAACCGCTGTAGGAGCAGATCTCGCCGCAGGCTCTCTCATCAAAAACATCGGCGGAGGGATCGCGCCCACGGGCGGCTATATCGTCGGCAAAAAGGAACTTGTGCAATTGGTGGCGTACAGACTCACCGCGCCGTCGCTCGGCATGGAGGAAGGCTCCTATTCATACGGATATCTGCCGTTTTATCAAGGTCTGTTTTCCGCGCCCACAGTCACCAAAAACGCACTGAAAAGCAGCCTTTTATTTGCAAAAGCCTACGAAAATCTCGGTTTTGAAACGCTTCCGCGCGGCGATATGCTTCCGTATGACATCGTCACCAGCATAAAACTCGACAGCGCAGACAGATTGATAGATTTTTGCGGCGCAATACAGGAATGTTCGCCGATCGACAGCAACGTCAAACCCATGCCTTGGGACATGCCGGGATATCAGGATCAAGTCATAATGGCTGCAGGCGCGTTTGTCCAAGGCTCCTCGATCGAACTCAGCGCCGACGGACCTCTCAAACCTCCGTATATGGTATATCTTCAAGGCGGCTTGACCCTCGAACACGCCGAAATCGCGCTTGAGCATACACTCACAACTCTGAAATTCTGACCAAAACTCCGCCGATCCCGATCGATCTTGCGATCCGACGCAACTTTTATGCATACAACAGCAATTTCAGTCGATCTGTCTGTGACTCAAAAGGATCAAATCGTATGAATGGTCGTTTGTCATAAATCTACAATCAAAAACATATTAAAAAGCTGTCAAAATCAGTTCCGAAAACAGATCCGCGATCCTCAAACATAATCCACGATTCGCAGCTATGGATTTATGTAAAATCATAAAATCGATTTAATCCAAAATTATGATTACATAAATATACGCCCATAAATCCCGCATGGTATGAATTTATATAAAATTCATCCAACAAGTATAATGAAACATGAATCCTCAAGATCTATATGAATTTATATAAAGTTACAAAATCAATTCGATTAAAAATAATGAACACATGTCAAAAAACAAATTTCACGCCAAACCCTACTATTTATTTGATTTTTTACCACTTTCTATACGTAAAACTCGTCTTTTGCGAATAGTTTTTTCCATGCAAAAATTTGAAATTTCTGCCTTTCCCCGCCAAAAATTTTTTTGATATTCCCATTCACTTTACAACTTCTCTGAAATACTTATATTGACAATTCTCGCCAATGAGTTCCGCAGCGCCTGCAGCCACCATAGACTCAAGTTCTTTGAGCGGCCGATATGTCATTCCACTCGCGGCAAGAATCAACACCCCCATAACATCGTGCTGATCTCGCGTTTCCGACTTCGTGCGGAATATGCAGCCCTCCTCCACTTTTTTGTACAATTCAATATTTTGCAAGATTGCAAATTTTGTTTGACAGACGTTAGTAATATCAATATAATAAACTCATCAATATTGATTGCGCCGCTTCTTATAAGCGGCAAGCAAGCCATAAGAGTTTGCACGACCGTAGTCCAATAAATTACGGTTTTTCTTTATCAAAAACAACTTTAATTTTGGCTTTATCGTACTTTGTCAACGGATGTAAATCATAAATATATTTTGTTTCATTCACGACATTAAATTAAGTCAGAAATTTCAATGAAAAAATAAAATATAATTCCTCGGACAACTTCATCCAAGGGATCGTTTTTTAAACTGTGATTATTCCAGATGATATCGGAAAGGATGAATTTGCTTTTGTAAGTGACAGCAATCTCGATGCCGCGCCGTCGGGATGATTGCGCCCTGCTTCCCATGCCTCGACTGTCTTGACGGATACGCCCATGTATTTTGCAAACATCGCCTGCGACAGTCCCGTTTTATGGCGTATATCCTTTATCTCTTGAGCGGAAAATTTGGCAACGGGAGCAATGGACATCTTTGTTTTTCTCGCTTTCAAAGTGCCCTTTTCATATTCTATGGCTTGTTCAAGCCCCAGCTTTATATCATCATAAACGCCCATATGCCTGCCTCCTTATTTATTATTATCGTCCAATTGCTCTTTGAGTATATCTATTAATCTGTGTATCTCGTTACGCTCGCTATCGCTCAGATTATCCTTTTCACTCTTAGTATATGCTGTGATAAGATATATTTTCTCGTACACTTCGAAGTCAACATATAT
>CANQMD010000021.1 GCA_947624885.1 uncultured Clostridia bacterium | reverse complement strand
TAAAATGCAAGCGGCCCTGGGTGCTAACACGTTTTGATTTGCCGCGGGCTTTGGTACCGCCCCGGTCCTTGCCGCTTGTATAAAATGCAAGCGGCCCTGGGTGCTAACACTACCAAAGCCGCTCGCTATAATAAGGGGGAAAATTATGAGCTATGTCAGTGAAATCAAGAGGTGATTTGCTGTCTTTCCTGATTTCGCTTACATATTATCACTACATTTTATGCATGTCAACTGCTTTTTGTAAGTTTTTTTGAAAAATTTTTAAGTTTTTCAAAATTTGCCTACAAATCCCGCAAATTCTTTTCTTGTAAATTTGCAAATTTGTCGATTTTATTTCCTCCGCACCTCGTTTTTCGGTGATTTTTTTGGCGGATCTTTCAAAATAGTTCGCCTGAAAATGCAAAATCGGCATTCTAAACGGGTTTTTAAAAATCGCCCGTTTAAATTGCCGATTCTTCGGTTTTTGCAAGAAAATTTTGTTGTTCCGCGCTCAATTTTTGTCGCTTGCTTCCCTCAACGCGACGATCAGCACGGCGATATCCGCGGGCGACACGCCCGATATGCGCGACGCCTGCCCAAGATTTGTGGGTCGCAACGCGCTCAACTTTTGTCTTGCCTCGATGCGCAGCGCGGTTATTTTTTGGTAGTCTATATCCTTTGGAATAAGTTTGCTTTCCAGCCGTTTTTGCTCGTTCACGGCGGCGAGTTCCTTTTTGAGGTATCCCTCATACTTCAGTTCGATCACTGCCGCCTTAAGCGCTTCCTCGTCCACATCGAAGTCCAGCGTTTCGGCAATATCCTCGGCACGGATGGCGGGTCTGCGGCACAATTCGGCAAGCGTAGGCGTTCGGGGTGGGATCTCCTCGCCGATTTTTTCCAGCAACGCGACTGCCTTATCGCGGGGCACGGGGCGGTCTTTAGCGTCAAAAACCGCCTGCATCTGCTGTTTTTTGAAGTTGAGCCTCTTCATCCGCTCTTCTGTCGCGAGGCCGATCTCCCAACCTATTTCGGTCAGCCTCATATCCGCGTTGTCCTGCCTCAGCATAATGCGGTGTTCCGCCCGTGAAGTCATCATACGATAGGGCTCCTCGGTGCCCTTTGTCACGAGGTCGTCGATCAGCACGCCTATATACGCCTGATCTCTTCTGAGCACCAGGGGAGATCTGCCCAAAATTTTCATAGTCGCGTTGATCCCCGCGATCAAGCCTTGCGCCGCCGCCTCCTCGTAGCCGCTGCTGCCGTTGAACTGCCCCGCGCAAAACAAACCTTCCACAGATTTATTTTCAAGCGACGGCGTAAGCGACAGCGGGTCGAGGCAATCGTACTCGATTGCGTAGCCGTATTTTGCAAATCGGCAATTTTCAAGGCCGGGGATAGTGCGGTACATCTGTTCCTGCACGTCGCGCGGCAGCGAAGTGGACATTCCCTGTATGTACATTTCCTCGCTGTTCGGGCCTTCCGGCTCAACAAACACCTGATGGCGCTCCTTATCGCGGAAGCGCATGACTTTGGTTTCGATCGACGGGCAATATCTCGGCCCCACTCCCGTGATCGTCCCGTTGTACAGCGGGCTACGTTCTATATTCCGCTCGATAATCTCGTGCGTGCGCGCGTTCGTATATGTCAGATAGCACGGCTCCTCCTCAAACGTAGACGACGGCGACATAAACGAAAATCTGTCCGTTGCGCCGCCCCATTCCGCCTGCATTTTGGCAAAATCTATGCTATCTCGATATATCCGCGCGGGAGTTCCCGTCTTAAACCGCCGCATAGGCAGCCCAAGTTCCAGCAGGTTTTTCGTCAACAGATCCGCGCCCTTGTAGCCGCTCGGCCCCTGCGTTTTGATGTCGTCGCCGATGATGATCCGACTGCGAAGATAAACGCCCGTGGCAAGCACCGCCGCCTCGCACTCATACGCCTTTCCGTTCGCGACTTCCACGCCGCGCACCGCTCCGTCCTTGACGACGATCCTTATCGCCTCCTCCGCTTTCAAAGTAAGATCGGGTTGCGCGTTCAGCTGTTCAAGCATAAGGCGATGATACAGCGCCTTGTCCTCCTGCCCTCGCAGCGAGTACACCGCGGGACCCTTTGTGAGGTTAAGTTGTTTGATCTGCAGCAGGGCTTTGTCCGCGGTCAATCCCATCTGTCCGCCCAGCGCGTCCACCTCGCGCACGAGATGTCCCTTCGCCGTGCCGCCTATCGAAGGATTGCACGGCATATTCGCGACCGTTCGCAGATCCGTACACAAAATCAGCGTGCGCACCCCCAACCTTGCCGCGGCAAGAGCGGCTTCCACGCCCGCATGACCTGCTCCTATCACGATCACGTCGTACTTTTCCATACTATTTTCCCACGCAAAACCTGTCGAAGATGGCGTTCACCACGTCCTCCGTCGCGGTCTTCCCGGTAATTTCACCCAGCGCGTCGTATGCCTCTCTCAGGTCGACAAGCGTCAGATCCACAGTGCCGTCAATTGACGCAATCGCCTGTTTAAGCGCACGTTTTGCACGATAAAGCGCCGATATGTGCCGTTCATTGGTCAAAACTTCTCCGCCCGCGCCGCCGTGCTCCTTATATTCCGAGGCAATCGCTTCAAGAAGGTCGTCCACCCCTTGCGCCGTCACGGCGCTCACGGCATAAGCGTACATCATTCGCGGAATCGCAAATCCAAAAACGTCGCACTTGTTGAAAACGCTGAACACTTTTTTTTCGCCGAACTCCAATCCGTCGGGGGACTCCGCGCCCCTGTCTATGACGTGCAAAATTATATCCGCGCTCTCAGCGGCGATCCTCGCTCTTTGCATGCCTTCGCGCTCTATACCGTCCTCAGAGCCATCTCTCAGCCCTGCGGTATCGATCAAATTTATTTTCACGCCGTTATATTCCAAACTGCCTTCCACGGTATCCCTCGTCGTCCCCGCAACGTCCGTCACAATAGCCCTCTTCTGCCCCAGCATGGCGTTGAGCAGCGAGGATTTTCCCACGTTCGGAGCGCCCACCAACGCGCACGTCACGCCGTATTTGGCAATTTTGCCCTGTCTTGCCGTCGCCAGCAGCGCGTCGATTTCCGCCAATGCGGCGTTTATCGCGTCGGGCAGCGACGGAAGCACTTCGTCCTCCATCTCGTCGGGGTAATCCAGCGTAGCCTCCAGCCCCGCAATGGTCGCGCCCAGGCCGTCTATTATGGAGTTTATGCGTTCTGACACCGCGCCCTCCATCAGCGCATACGCGGCGCGTATGCCCGCGGCGCTCTCCGCGCTTATCATATCCATCACGCCTTCCGCGTCCGCCAGCGACAGCCTGCCCGCCAAAAACGCGCGTTTTGTAAACTCGCCCCTGCCCGCAAGTTGCGCCCCTTCCGCAAGTATGGTTTCCAGCGCTCCCTGCATGATACGCACGCCGCCGTGCAGATAAAATTCCACGGTATCTTCGCCCGTATACGCCTGTTTTGCGGGGAAGTACACGGCATAGCCCCTGTCCTTGAAGTCCCGCGCGACGAATGTGCCGAAGTGCATATGCAGCGGTTGCCACTGCCCTTTGCGCTCAAAATTGAAAATGGCATCCGCAATGCGCAATGCCTCGTCGCCCGAAACACGCACTATGCCGATACCACCAACGCCTATCGGCGATGAGATAGCTGCGATCGTACTCATATTCAGAATCTCTTTTTGCCTCCGAAACTCTTGTACTTGGGGGGACCTTGCGGAGCCGCGGGTTTGACAAACTGCTCGTCCGACGTGATATATCCGCGATACACTTTGCCGTCCGGCGCTTCCTGTTCCTCGGTTTTGGGTCTACGTTCGCGGCGGTCGCCCTTATTAAAGCGCGATCTGTCGCGGCGGTCGCCTCTGTTGTCCCTGCCCCTGCGATCGTGGTCGCGTTCGCCGTTTTTGATGGGGCGCTTATCCTTAAGTTCCACGCCGATCGGCGTGATCACCACATATCTGTTCGGCTCCTCGCCTTCGCTTTCGGTATGCGCGATGGCGCTGTCCGCGAGAGCGCTGTGTATGATGCGTCTTTCAAACGGATTCATAGGCTCCAGCGCTATCTTTCTTCTGAGGCGGGTCGCCTTGTCCGCCAGGCGCAGCGCGAGCTCCGTGAGGGTTTCCCTGCGCTTTTCGCGATATCCCTCGCAATCCACGACCACCTTTTTGAAGTCGCCCTTGCGCTCGTTGAGGAATGTCAGCGCCAGATACTGAAACGCGTCCAACGCCTCGCCGCGATATCCGATTGCAACGCTGCTGTCCTCGCCCTGAATGTCGATAAATATTGTGTCGCTTTCCTCTCTTATTTGTGCTCGCGACATTAAGCCCATGCGTTCAAGCGTGCCGTTGACAAATTCTCCCAGCTGTTCGGCAAGGTTGTCCTTGACGGTGACTCTGACCGACGCTCTTGAAAACAACCCTCCTTTTGACAGCACTTCTATTTCCGCGCGATCTCTCGATATTCCAAGTTCGAGCAAGGCTTTTTCTATCGCGAGTTCCACGCTGGTGGCTTGAGTTTCAACAAATTTTCCCATTATTCACTCCTCCGTCATCTGACAGCGATATTTGGATTGATTTTTTTCTGTTTTGATCTGTCCACGATCTTGCCGACAAGCGTAAACACCAGCTGAAACACTATCGCCGTCAGCGAACTCGTAAACATATACAGCGCAAACGCGCCTGAGTACAGCAAGCCAAACACGCCCATCATGACGGGCATGACCCACTGCATCGCCTTCATGGATTGCCCTTGCGCCGCCTTTGCGGGATCGTCCCCCGATGGAGTGGGCGGTTGACCTTGCGAGCCGCTCAGCAGTTTGGTTGACAAAAAACTCAGCGCGATGGACAGCACGGGCAGGATCAACAAACCGTTCCAGCTTCCGTTTTTTCCGTAGCCGCCCGCCGCTTTGTTGTCAAGCACCTTTGCCATGACTCGCTCATACTCGTCCTTTGTGATGCCTGTCAGTCTTGACGTTGCCCAGCCCTTTTGCCCCGTAACTGTCGCAAAATCGGGCACCGCCTTCGACCAGTTGTCGCCCACAAAGATGTTGTGTATCCACAGCCACTTGCGCATATTTTTCTGCTCGTCCGAGTTGTATGAATTCAGCACATCGGTCTGCGCCTTGTCAAGCGCGTTTGCCAAAAACGCTATATCTTCGGGTTCGTTGGGCACGTCATAAGCGTCAAGTTTGCCGTTGCCGTCCGCGTCGGCATAGCCCGCTTTCTCTATCTGCAATTCGATGGATTGGTTGAAGGTGTTGAGGCTCGCGCGGTAGTCCTTTGCAAATTGGTATCCCACCATCTGCCTGAATCCCGCAAACACGATGAAAAACACCACCAGCGTGATTATGGTCGGCAGGCACATGCCCATTGTGGAGTACTTCTCTTTTTTGTACAGCGCCATCTGTTCCTGTTGCAAGCGCTGTTTGTCGTCGCCGTATTTTGCCTGCAACGACTCAAGTTGCGGGCGCATACGTTCCATTGCCTTGCTGTTTTTGCGGGCAATCACCTTTTGCCAGATGTCAAGAGGGCTCAAAATGAGGCGCAAAATGACCGTAAACAGAATGACCGTCCAGCCAAAACTGCCGCTGCCGCCCTCTATGGCGTTGTTCAGCGTAAGCATAAACTTCGCCATAAAATGCGTCGGCTCGGACACGTTTTCGCCCGTCACGCTGTACGAAATGTCGTTGTTGCAGGCAACAAGCATAAGGCAACACAACGCGATGAGCGCCGCCAACAGATAAATCTGCACCTTGCGTCTGCGCATAAAACTCAGATCAACCATTTGATACGTCCTCGATAATTTTCCCTGACGGGATCAAAGCCTCCCTTCGCAAAGGGATTGCATCTCAAAAGTCTGCACGCGGTGAGCGCGATCCCCACCGCCGCGCCGTATTTTGCGATCGCGTCGTAACTGTACATCGAGCAGGTCGGCGTATACGCGCAGTGCCTGCCGATGATGGGCGAAAGCGCCCGCTTGTACCAATTCAGCAACGCGTGACAAAACTTTTTCAGCACGTCAACCTCCCGGCGCGCTCAAAAACGAGGCGCACCTGCCTGCACACCTCCGCGTAGCTTTTGCCCGCCAGCGAAGGATGCGCCACGATCACGTACATAAACTTCTTTTCGATGTTGTTTTCAAGCGGAAGTATCGCCTCGCGCAACAGCCTTTTCACCCGATTGCGCGTGACGGCGTTCCCCACTCGTTTGGAAACCGAAAGCCCGATCTTCAAGCCCTCTCTCGACCGTGCGCTGAGCAACAAAAGGTCGGGCGCGCCCGCCTTTTCGCCCTTGCGAAACACGTACTGAAAGCTAGCCCTCTTTTTGAGCCTCAGTTGTCTTTTCATTCGCCTTACGCAGAAATTTTCTTGCGGCCGCGATTGCGACGACGCTTCAAAACGTTTCTACCGGACTTTGTGCTCATTCTCTTGCGGAATCCGTGCACCTTGCTTCTCTGTCTTTTCTTGGGCTGATACGTTTGTTTCATGATGTTATCCCTCCGTCTTAAAGACTTATTTTTTATTTTTATTCGGCAACCGCGTCTGTTTTCCATGCCCGCCGTCGCCTACGCTTTGATCGCCTGACTATGCCGTCACCGTCGTATCATCAATATTTCGATTTTCCGTCCTCACATTGTTCCCGCCGATCCGCCGTTTTCACATCCGCTCGATCGGCCTACTCCCTATATTGACAACACTACACTTTCCGTTCTCACATTGTTCCCGCCCGATCTTCCTTTCCGACCGCCCGCTCACAATTCCGCCGACCCGCCGTTTTTCACATCCGCCCGATCGGCTTATTCCCTATATTGACAACACTACACAATATAAAATTGCCTAGATATTATAAAAAAAATAACAGCCCCTGTCAAGCGATATGCGCTTTTTTTCGTCCCTCCATGTTTCACCCCTCCTTCCCACCGCCATAGAGTCCTCATTCCCCACTGTCATTCTGAGCCTGTCAAAGAATCTCCCTGTCCGAGCGTCCCCCCTCTCAGTTGTCATTCTGAGCGCAGTCGAAGAATCCCCCTGTCCAAGCGCCCCTCGTTCCCCGCTGTCATGTTGAGCGCAGTCGAAACATCCCCTTGTCTGGGCGGATAGTACAACGCTCTGTCCGAGCCGTCCTCTTACTATCCCTCAGCCGTGTCCGAGCAATAATGCGGAGCAAACGGTTTCGTCAACGTACGCAGTGAGGGCGTGTCTGCACCCCATAAAATTCGCTACGTTCATATCTGCACCCAACAAAACTCACTTTGTGATTTTTTTTGGGACCCGCTATGGGGACCCCGTTTTGCTCAGACCAGCGTTATGGGTAAAGACGACCGTAACGAAGGGAGGGGTTGGGTTGTCCATTAACTTTGTCTGAGTGACAACGTTTATTAGCTATCCTCCGCCCAAAGCCTTGTCTGCGCCCCCTCTCACATTCCCCCTTTACAACGCGTCGCGTTTCGGTTATAATTTAGCCATGAGAATTGACAAATTTTTGAAAGTATCGCGAGTGATCAAGCGGCGCACAGTCGCGCAAGAGGCGTGCGAAGGCGGCCACATCGAGGTGAACGGCAAGCCTGCAAAGCCCGCCAAGGACGTAAAAGTCGGCGATCGGGTGAAGGTGACGCTTGGGTCGCGATCCACCACGTTCGAGATCCTCAGCGTTGACGAGCGCCAAACCAAACAATCGGCGGAGAGCATGTATCGGCTCATCGAGGGGGAGGAGTTATGAACATCGGCGTCATCATTGCGGCTGGCGGGCAGAGCCAGCGTTACGGCGTAGACAACAAGCTATTTGCGCCCGCGGGCACAAGTTGCGTTTTGGTGGAGGCGATCAAGCCGTTTTTAGGCATAGACGGAGTCAGCCGAGTCCTCATCGGCGTGCACCCCTCCTTTTCGGACGAGTTGCTTGCCGCTCTTGACAGCGAGAGGATAGAGGATCCGCGCATCGCGCTTGTCGTAGGCGGCGATTCCCGCACCCAAACCGTCCGCAACGCGATCTCCGCGCTCCCCAACGACGTAGAAATCGTGCTCATTCACGACGGAGCGCGACCATTCGTCACGCAAGATCTGATCCTGCGGACGCTAGCGGCGCTGGACGGCGCAGACGCGGCGGTCGTGACAGTCCCGTCCAGGGATTCCATTCTTCGCCTCAAGGATTCTCAACCCCTCGACAGATCGAAGTTCGGGCTTGTGCAAACGCCGTTTGCGGCGAAGCGCGACGTGCTTGAAAAAGCCTACAAAAATGCAAAAAATGCGTTTTATGACGACGTTTCGGTCATAAAAACCCTCGGAAACGTCAAAATCGCGCATGTTGACGGCGATCCTCAAAACATCAAGATCACCTACCCCGGCGACCTTGTGCAACCCCTTACAGGTTGCGGTTACGACATTCATCGGCTTGAGGCGGGCGAGGGCGTGACGCTTGGCGGAGTGTTCATTCCCTGCGCCTACAAAACCATCGCGCACAGCGACGGCGACGTTCCCGTGCACGCGATCATGGACGCGATCCTCACCGCCGTAGGCGAGCGCGACATCGGGCACTTCTTCCCCACGGACGATCCCGCATATGATGGCGCAAACAGCCTCGACCTGCTCCGCAAAGTCATGTGCGTCGCGCGGCAAAGCGGCAAGCAAGTCGGCAACGTATCCGTCACGATCATCGCGGAACAGCCCATGCTTGCGCCGCACATTCTGAGCATGAAAAAGGCGCTCTCCCCAATTCTCGGCATATCCATCGAGCGGATAGGGATCAGCGCCACCACCAACGAGCAAGTCGGCAACATCGGCGCGGGCAACGCCATTGCGGCATACGCCACCGTCCTACTTAAATAGGTTTGTAACATATCCACCTTTCGCATTTTCAAAAACACAATTTTGCGGGCTCCGCCCGCATTTTTTATTATTCCCCTTCAACCTGCCTTTTTTTGTTTTGCGCCAACAAAAAAATCGCGAGCCTCAGCCCGCAATTCGATATCCCTACAGCCTTCTCGCCAAAAAAGCCCGCTCAATCCTCGTCGTCTTTCAGGCGCTGCTCCAGCATGTCGTAGTATATGTTGAACACCTCGATGGCGATCTTGCGATCCTTTTCCACAACGGGCACAAACTCCCGGTTTTCGTTCAACATCACCTTAAACACGATCGCCTCGTCGTCTTTCACGCCCTCCATCGGGGTGATCGGCTTGAGGATGCAGTACAGATCGTCGTCAAATTCGCCGTACGGAATGACCGCGACTTGCTCAAATTCGACGCTTCTGCCATTGCCGACCTCCAAAATTATCGTATCGTGATTATCCTCGTCCAAAAGGATATCCACCAAATCTTTCCCCTCTTTCTCAAACATATGCGCCTCTCCCACTCCTTATTTGATCTTATCCGCCAATTTTTTCAATCTTCGCAGTTCTTCGGGCGGGACGACCACGCGGTAGCGCGAACTGTCGTGCTCGCACTCTTCAAGATACCCTTTCCTCTGCATAATGCAAAGCAGCGCCAGCGTCTTGTCATACGACAGTCCCAACTCCGCGATAGCCGTGACCGCGCATGCCGCTCTTCTGCCTCTCGCCTCGATGCCCTTTTCAAGAGCGGAAACGAGGTCTTTCAAACTCAGATCCTCTTTCTTCAGCGCGATTAGGATGTCCTCGTCGTCCTGGCTCCTATCTCCTCGCATCTCCCGTAGCCTCGCCAAAACCGAACTCCTATGCTTTTCAAGCTGCAGCCTGTCCCGCAATTCCGCGACCATGCGCGCGTCCAACTTCTCCTCTTTCGCGGCCTCATACAACAAGTCCTGCACATTCTCGTCCAGCACTCTATATTCTATTCCCGCGTCAAACTCCACCGCGCCCAACTCGCACAGCTTATCCATCGCCTTTTTCGCCTCGGCGTAGCCCAACCCAAACTGCTCTTGCAACAGCGGAACAGTCGTGCTCCTCTTACCTTGCAAATACTCCACAAATTTTTTATCCTCTTTGTCCAGCATATCTTCCTCCTTTCGCGCTTATTTCGCGGCGTTTTGCCGCTCCTTGAGTATTCTTTCCCCTACTATACCAAATTTTCCCGCATTTGTCCATATGCTCGCAACTTTATTTGCACACATTATTCCAATTTATTTTCGCCGTTCCTTGCGTAATTTTTTGCATTTTCCCCGCCTCGCATGCTACCATGATATCCCTCCGACCTAGCTTTGCCATAACGCACCCTGCCTTGTCCGAGCGCTACTATACACACCAGCCTTGTCCGAGCAAATAACGCAACATCTGTCCGCGCCGTCCCTCTTACTATCCTTTATCCATGCCCAAGCGCTCTTATGCCCACTATCCTTCTTCTTCACACAAAAAATCCCTTTTTTCTCCCCATTTCTTGAATTTTGTGGTATACTCATATCAAATCAGCAAACGCTCGTCACCGTGGCGGCGCAGGTCAAAAAGGAGTGAATATGGACAAAAAAAGGTGCGATTTCTGTCTTGGCGCAAGCGCTCACGCGTCACAAAAGGCGCTGTTGTATCACGATACGCGGTGGTGCAAGCCGGAGCATCGCGATCAAGAGTTGTTTGCTATGCTTGTGCTTGAGGGCATGCAAGCCGGCGTAAGCTGGGATCTGATCCTCAACAAGGAGGCCAATTTTCGCGCCGCCTTTGACGATTTTGACCCGCAGATCGTCGCAAAATACGACTCTTGCAAGGTGGAGCAGCTTATGCAGAACAAAGGCGTCATTCGCAATCGCAACAAAATTGCCGCCGCCATCAGCAACGCGCAAGCATTTCTCAAGGTGCAGGAGGAGTTTGGCAGCTTCGACAAGTTCATCTGGAGTTTCACAAACGGCAATACCATCGACCATCACCTGTCTGACATCCGCGATATGCCCGCCAAAGACGCGCTTTCCGAAGAGGTCAGCCGCCAATTGAAAAAGCGAGGCTTCAAATTTGTCGGCTCCACCATCGTGTACTCCTATCTTCAAGGCATAGGAATCATCAACGACCACTGGGAGCATTGCGACTTCCGCTGACCTTCACTCTGTTTGCTGCCTGAAGATCAAAACAGGTTTGAAGCGCTCATCAAATTTGCCCTTTGACATTTTTCCTCAAAGATTTCCCCGTGGCAAATTTTATCCTGCTTTTCAAAATTGCCTCCAACAATTCCATCGACCTTTCCTAGAGTTGTCCCCAGCTTATCACTAGGTTGTCCCCAACCTATCCGTGGTTGCCCCTGATCTATCCGTGGTTGTCCGCGGCTTATCCAAAGTTGACCCCGATCCATCCAAGGTTGTTCTCAACCTTTCCCAAAGTTTCCGCCAACAGATCCCGAGGTCGTCACCAAAGGATCTCAAAATTTTTCACCGACGGATATCAAATTTTTTCATCGCCGGTCCCAGCGTTTTTCTTCGTCGGGTCCCGACGTTTTTCATCGACAAATTTCGGCAAAATTTTCCACCCGAAAATCGGAAAGGATCGGCGCGAGATTTCTTGTTTTTCTCTCACTGCAAATTTTCTCCTTTCTCATCGCAAAAAAGCCGCTGTTTGGTATGCTTTCTGTTTGGAAAGTATAAATAAAACGGGCAAAAATTTCAAATTGTCAACCAAAAGTTCAATTTTTGGTTGACAATTCGATCTTTGACCCAAATTTTATGCAACTTTTTTTGTTTCAAAGCCTTTTCAGCGCATCCCCCGCTACCACCCTCGTCCGCCGTCCCATATTGCATGATCGCAACCTCAAAATTTTTCCAAAATTCCTCTTTGATTTTTTATCGGTTTCCTCCCCAAAAATTCATCAAAATATCTCTTCTGTTTTTCATCGGTTTGCAAATTAAAGCATGCCAAAATCAAGCATAATAAAAATCAAAGTATGTGCAATCAAACAAAATGAAAATTAAAGAGTGTCAAATTAAGCAAAATGAACATCTAAATGTGCCAAGATCAAGCTATTTGCGACTCAACGTGTTTAAAGTCAAACAAAACGTACATCAAAGTATGCCAAGTTCAAGCAATTTGCTTCGGATTGCGGCTACGCTGAGGGCGGGAGTGCAACCCTCGACAGCTTTTTCCATGGGGCAGGAGTCGGTGCGGGCGCGATTGAGGATGCGGTCGACAAGCTGTTTGCAGGTGAAAGGCACGTTATATTCCTCCAAAACGGCTTTTCCGCCCTCGCTGAGCATGCCCGCGTGCACCTCTTTTACGCCGCCGTACACCATCAGCAGCGCGGCGGCTCTGCCCACAACGCTGTCCTCAACAGTGGCGCCCAAAAGGATCTTTTCGTCGCTTGTCGCGGCAAGCCAAAGGCGCTTTATGCCCCTTTCAAAATAGCGATATGTTGCCGAAGGGCTGTGAATGATGAGATAGCTGCCCTCATATTGATTTTGCATAATAACCTCCGTTTTGCCGCCAAAAACCGACAATATCCACGTCAAAACTTACTGAATACATGTCAAACTCGCATGATTTCACGTCTATTCCGCCAAATTTTGGGCGTTTTGCCCTATGCAACAAGCGAAACAAGATACTCTATTGCATGCGGCAAGCAAAGTTGTCATGCATTTTGCGCTCGCTATGTGGAACAGTCACTCCTTTGCCCATTGGAAGCTGAATTGTCGGTGCCCTTTGTTCGCGAGGTAATGACGCGGGCATGCATTTTGCGCACAGCAAGTTGCACTCCTTTTTCCCGCCGGCAAAAGTGCCACTACTCCCTCTGGTCATGGGAAGCGAGTCGGTCAGACTCCACTGCTCGCGGAAAAAGCACCGTACTCCTTCTGTTTGCGGAAAATGAGGCGATCGCTTGTTTTGCTCGCGGGAAGATGCTTGATCTCTTCGCGGGCACGGGAATGACCACCTTGAAAATCGACCGGAACAGCACAATGCTGCCGCAATGATCTCTTCGCGGGCGCGTGAATAAACACTTCATCGGTGGTTGGTGCAGAGTCCACTAGCTGACAATGATCTCTTCGCGGGAATGAACACTTCGCGGGAATGAACACTTCGCGGGAATTCACGGGAATGATCTCTTCGCGAGAAGGAGTGTGATCACTCCTTTTGTTCGCGGCGGGCGAGGGCAAAGACGGCAATGACGACGAGGGGGACGATGATGAGTTGCAAGTAAAGCCCGGTCATGCCTGTCTGCACGGACTCCCACAGCGTTTGGACGCTTCTGCCGGCGATGAGGTTGTAGACGACATAGACTGCCCTGCCGGCGACCTGCGCGGTGAGGACGGCGGGGAATGCGAACAGCGCGTTGCGTTGCATGAGTTTGGAAAATGCTCCTCCCACTGCGCCAAACGCGGCGAGTTCCAGCGTCATATAAGGCAAGCGTTCAAGCGCGGGCATTGCGCTGTTGAGGGCGAGCGACGTGAAGCCAAAGCTGATGATGGGCGACAGCACGCCGACAAGCAATCCCCAATGCCAGCCAAGCAGACAGCCCGCAAGCAGAACGGGGAGATACATTGGCATCCAAAGCGACCCGGCCTGTGCGCCTCCGACAATGTGCGTGATCTGCGGCAGAGCAACTGCCAACAGTGCGAGAATGACGGCAACGACCGCTTTGAGCGACACTCTTGCCGCGGTAGACATCCTTTTGAGAGCGACATCCAACATGAGTTGATCCTCCTTGTATATGACTTGATCGCGCTTTTATGTTGCAAAAACGCGAGTTTAAAACCTAGTTTTCGTTATTTTCGTCCTGTTTTTTGGATTTTTCATCCGAACTCGGCGTGTGCCGCTCTGCCTCCTCAACACTCATCATGCGGAGCGGAGGTTTCATCTCCAACGTGGCGGGTTTGGACGAGGGATCGCCTTGTTCTTTGGAATTTTCATCCGAGCGAGGCGCGTGCTGTTTTGCCTCCTCAACACTCATCAAGCGAAGCGGAGGTTTCATCTCCAGCGTGGTTGGTTTGGACGAGGGATCGTCCTCTGTAGCAATGGTGGACGTGCTGCCCTCCATGTCAATGACAGGCGAATTGTCTACTACAACAACGGTGGACGAACTGCCATCCGCGGCAATGGTGGACGTACTGCCCTCTGTGTTAGTGGCAGACAGGTTGTCCTCTGCGGCAGTGGCGGGCGAATTGTCCGCCGAGTCGAAGCGCGGGCTTGCTTCCGTTGGGGGTTGGGGTTGCGAAGTGCGGGAGGGACGGGCGGCGTTGTAACTTCCGTTGAGGTTGGGATTTTCGCCATTGCGAAGCATGATCGCCTCAAGTTGTTCCTCTTCTTCCGCCTCCTGCGCGAGCCGATCGCATCTGCGCCTCTCCGCGCGATATGCGAAAAAGAGGATCGCCATGCCGCCGCCGCAAGCAAAACTCGCCGCAAGGCATATCAGCCCCGCCCACCATTTGCTGAAGAAAAGGATGAACGCCATGGCAAAAGCCCCTACGGTGAGCGCAAACATGAGCGCAACGCCATAGGTGAGGCGTTTTGCTTTTGGCGAGATGGTGTGGCGCATAGGCTTCCTCCCTGCTTGCCGCGACAGGCGGCGATTGCGGACAAAATTTGACGTCCGCGGAATACTTTTGTCAATTTGCAGCCTCTATGTACCTCTTGCAGCCTCGTTGATCCTCCGCCGAATGCGGCAGAGGCGAAAACGGGGTCAGTCAAGCGTAACGTCGGCGGGCGCGATCTTGCCCAGCTTTCTGAAAAGCAGATCCACAAGGAAACTCACAAGCGCGGGCAGGACAAACAGGCACAGGATCACTCCGAGAGCGACCTTCCATTGAGGCAGACCCGCCTGAAGAGATACGTCGATGGTCCTGAACACGCCGACGAGACCGCTTGTGCCCATGCCGCCGCCGGACGCGTCGCACCTCAGCCCGATGAGCACCGCGACAAGCCCCGAAACTGCGCTTGCGACGATCTCCGGGACCATTATGATCGGCTTTTTCATTATGTTGGGGATCTGTAACATAGACGTGCCTATGCCCTGCGATATGAGGCCGCTCAGCTTGTTTTCGCGTATGGTGGCGACGGCAAACCCTATCATGTGCGCGGAACAGCCCGCGACCGCCGCGCCGCCCGCTATGGCGAACGCCTCGGGGTTTTCAAGCGCGATGGACGACGTTGCGATCGCCACCCAGATCGCCGCAGAGGACGTAGGCATGGTCAGCAATATGCCCATGACCACCGCGACGACTATGCCCGTGATCACTTTGACAGCCACGCCCGCCCGGATGAGCAACACGATCGCCTGCGCAAACAGATCGATGAGTTTGATGAAGGGCCATGCGAGAAATACGCCCGCGAGAGTGAGCGCCATCATGCCCAGCGGTATGAGAACTATGTCGAGTTTGGTTTTGCCCGCGTACAGCCCCGCGATCTCGATGGTGAATAGCGAAACGACGTAAGCGCCGATCGGGTTGCCGACGGTGACGGTTTCCACGGCTTCCGTCTTCAAAAAGTCAAGCACTACGATGTCAAACGGCGTTCCGCCGACAAACGTGGAAACTATGTTCCCCGCGAACGCGCCCACAAGTCCCGTGACCGCCGCGGAAAATATGACCAGAGGCTTTGCGCCGAGTTTGTGCGCGATACCCACGCCTATGCCCGCGCCCATAAGCGCCTTGGCAATGCGGGAAATGTAATCTAGCGCCATCGCAAATCCATTGTGCCCACACCAACTTGCGATCTGCGCGAGGATGGTGCCCGCAATGAGCGTGCAGAACAGCCCCTGCGCCATGCCCGTAAACGCGTCGATGAAATATCGCTTGCAATATTTTTTGACGACTTGCGCTGCCGAACTCTTCTTTTTTGTTCGGCTGAGATAGGCAAGAGGGCCTTCGCTGTTGGGGCATGAAGAATTTGCGGCGACGTCCGCTTGCTCGCTCCGCGGCTCCTGAGAGGAAGGTTGCTCGCTCACCTCGTCGGGAGCGTCATTGATTTGAATATCTTCATTTTGCATACTTTACCTCGCATAAAAGCGCACTTAAAGTACGAATTTTGTATTTTGAACGCCAAAGCAGCGTCATTTGCTTGAGATCGGACGCATCTGCGCGTCGGCGGATGGGGACGACGGGGACTGTGAATCCGCTTTGCGCACGGGAATATCTTTGAAGAGTCTGAATACGGAATTCACAGACAGCAAAAACAGACGCTTGATCACGTCGTCGTCAAGGCGCTCGCCCTCAGTCAGAAGCGTTGCGCTTTGCACGCCGTTTGCCCAAAACACCGTGCTTGCGCAACCGTGCAGCTGCGAAATTTTTTGAGATATGGTTGCATGCGGCAGGACGGACAGCGACTCGTCAAGGTCGTGCGCCGCGCCGCTCAACGCGGATGTGAGTATGGTGGAACAGCCCTTGCGCCTGATGGGGTCGTAATCCGCAAGTTTGAACTGCGCCCCCGTCACGTCGCCAAAGCAAAGCACGCAACCCTCGGCGTACTCCGGATGCGCCTTCAAAAACGCCTCCTCGCCGCAGTGCGCGGAATTTTCCGCACCAAACGAGGCGTACACTATGCGCACGTCGTCGGGCAACAACTCCGGCTGTTCCGCAAAATAGGCGTAGGTCGCCATGGCTACGCAGGTGGATACGCCGTTTGGCACTTTGGCGTGCCTGGGCAAAGGCGAATAATGCAACAACGTGACCACCGTGCCGCATACGCCCGCTACGGACGGTATCACCGTGAGAAGCGTGATCTTTGCGGAAGCGGACGGCGCGGACGTGCCAACCGCCATCTTGACAATGCAAAACAGAATGAATATCGCCGCTGATATGGGACAGATCCACACCGTGAGTTTGCGCAATAAGCCGTAGTCGCGCAATGCGCTGCCCGGTTGCGCGTCGTGATTGTCGGCAATGACGATCACCCTTTCGCGCACGTCGCGATCGCGATTTTTGGAATACTCGCTGACGACGTTGTAGGACACGCTCTCCCTCAACAGCCGCGATACGCGTCTGCCTCCGAAAAACATGAACATGATCACCGTGCCGCCCACAAGAAAGTTGAGCAGCGCGACAAGCGTAAGCAATATGCCCGCCGTTTTTCCGCCCGCAAACGAGATGAAATACAGCGCGTAGGACAAAATAAACCACAGCCCAAGCATGTAAAAACTGCCCCTGCCAAGCGACGGCCGCGCCTTGAACGCCTCCATGCGCACGGGGATGTCGGTTTCTCGCTCCAGCCGAGAGCGGATCTGCCGCGCACACGCCGTTTCGCCGTCACTGCCCGTCAGCCTGCCGACATATCGCTGCAACTGCGGCGCAAAGTCCGCCGTGAATTGCACCGCGTCCGCCAAACTCTCGTCGGAAACCGTTTGTGTTGTGAGCCCTTCGATGTCCATACGCAATATTATAGCACAGCGGCGCGGTTAAGTAAAGCGGACTTTTGCCGGTGAAAAAGGGATTTCTTTGGCAGGCTTGGACAGAGGGGATTGCGTGGTATAGCAAGGCTCGGACAGGGGGATTCTTCGACAAGTTCAGAATGACACGCTCAAAATTGCTCAGCGCCCGACGCTTTTTTTGAGGAAAGCGTTATGGGCGCACCGCAATTTTA
>CANQMD010000020.1 GCA_947624885.1 uncultured Clostridia bacterium | reverse complement strand
GCCCTCGTTGCGGAGTTCATATGCAACGAGGGCTTTACGGTGCCTTTCCTCTGCGTAGAGGGCATCACCGACACCTACTATGTTGACGATCTGCAAGGGTTTGACGGTGCAAATGCCGAACTCGCCAACAAAATTTTGGAACTTTGCCCCATCGTCGTCGTTCGCCCATACTTTGCGGCTGTGAGCGGATTTGTCGCGTTTGACGGGCACAACCCTGTGAGGGAGTGGTATCTCAGTTCCATTTTGTATGCCGCGCCCACCGTGCAGGGCAAGACCGTCCCCACGGCGAGGATGAGCGACAGCGACGTTCGCGCATTGCGCGGGCAGTACTTTGTGATGGTCAACGAGCGGCAAACCGCCTGCGAAACAGTGCGTTGCGACGACGATGTGTTCACGCTCAATCGCACCGAGCGCGTGGAGCAAACAGAGCAGTGACGCTTTGGCGGACTTGCACCAAAATCGAGCAAAAACACCTAAAACAATTGCATTTGAAACAGCAAAAATCGGGGATCAGTTCCCCGATTTTTTTGCGCGTATAAAATTGCCCGCATGCAGTTTTGAAGATGCCTCCCGCAAGCAGTTTGAAAAGATCGACCGGGCAGTTTGGAAGAATCGCTTGTCGGCAGTTTCCAAAACTATCCTCTGCCGGCATTTGGCGATGGATGATCGACCTCGGCGTTGACAAATCGGGTAATTTTGGGATAATTTATGGAATCTATCTGCTTTTATACAAATAAATATATTTATATATGTTAATGTTTGACAATGTTAAAATTTTTGTCTTATAATTTGTTTGCGCGTGAAGCGCGAGGTTTTTGTATGTCAAAAAAGCGTGCGCGTAGCGGATGGCAACTCCTCCTGTTAGAGGATCTGCTTGCAAAATATGATTACGATCTTGGGCAATCGGCGACGTTTTGTCGCGTTTGACAAAGCGGGCGGACGCTCATGTGAAAATTTGGTGGTGACGCTATGAAAACAAAAAGACAAGTTTCGTTGACGATCGTTGCTTTGGCGCTGGTGGCGGTGTTTGCGCTTTCATTTGCGCTTACGTTAAGTTTCGGCACGCACGACGCGGCTCAAGCCATAGCCGGCGATCTTCGCGTATTTATCTACGTTGACAATACGGAATTGTCCCAAGATTATGCTGAGTTGTACGGCTATACGCTTGATTTTACGACAAATTGGGGGCAGGTCAACGGCTCGTCAAACGGAAGCGTGCAAACGACATTCACTTGGATATCGGGGACCATCAGCGCTCCCGCCACGGGCGGCGCCGTAACAAACAATGGAACACGCGCAGATTTTTCTGGCAAACAGCCGACCGGCACATGGCATATAGGAGGCCTCACTCAGGCGGGTAAGATCACTTTTACGGCAAAGAAGGGAAGCGATACCTACAATCAGACATTCACCTACAATTATCAAGCCGGCGAGTGCTTCGCGGTTTTCTTCACATCTGCGGATAAAACCGTTTCCAGGACAAAACTCCCGGTGACCGCGCTATCCGGCGCCACTATAACTTATGACGGACAGCAACACGACGCAAGAAGAGAAGGCGCAAATTTCCTTTTGACATCTAGCAATTCTACATGGAGCGGCACTTACACCGGAACAAACGCCGGCACATATCCCTTCATAGTCACGCCCAAAACGCAATATGAATGGCCCGACGGCACCACAGACGCAAAATATGGCGTTATGACTGTCAACAAGGCGGATATGAGCGGCCTTTCCGTAGATTTCAAAGCGGGCAAGGACGCAAAGCCTTGGGCGGAGGATCTGACTTGGACTGCCGCCGATATATCCGTGAAGTCGGGCAGCTATGAGTTGCCGACGTCCGACTACACAGTTTCCACACAGAACAACAATGACGGCACCTACACCGTGACTGTCCAAGGCAGCGGGACAAACGTCGCAGGCAGCGCAACGCTCACGGGCAAGGCAGACAGGACGCCGCTGAGCCAAATCAACGCGGAACTCACCCAATCGCTTGATTACACATTCAACAACAAGCCGCACTTTCCCAACCCATTCGCGCTGAGCGTCACAAATGCGGAGGGCGAGGAACTTAAGGCGGGCGATGATTTCCACATCGAGTATGGCGAAAACATTCACGCGGGCAAAGGTCAAATTTACGTTGTTTTCAAGGATCATCCGAAAATCGCGGACGGCAAGATCGAACTCACCTTTGACATAAAGCCGTTGGATATCAGCCAACTCAAATTTGAGCCGACAGCGGAGTGCGTGTACAGCGGCGAGGCGCAAACCCCGACTTTCACCGCAAAGATCGATGGCAGCGACGATGATTTCAGCAAATATTTCGATTTTACATATTACGACAACGTCAACGCCACAAGAGAGGACAACAAAGCCTTGGCAAAAGCCACTTTCAACGGCAAAACCGAGGACTTTACGGGCGTTTCCGTCGACATACGATTTGACATCGCCAAAGCCGATCTCCCCATAGACGCGGAGGGCGCGATAGACGGCGTGCAAACAGTCGGCGCACTCGGCAAAACCCTGACTCTCACAAGCGCATTCGAGGCGGACAGCTACAAATGGGAGATAATTGACGGCGGTCTTGGAACGATCGACAGCGCAGGCAAGTCCGTCGCTTTCACGTCCGGCGACAGAGAAGAAACGGTCAAGGTCCAACTCACTGTGTCCGAATCTCAAAACTATAAAGCAGGCGCAGTGATCGCCGAGATCCCCGTCGTTTTTGAAGAGGGAATCTACATCGGTTTCGAGGGCTACAAAACAAAGATATATCCCACGCTTGCGGATGCCGTAGCGAATGCAAGCGACGGCGATACGCTGTATGTCAACGGCGAAATTTCCGTTGATGAAAGTACGACGATAGACAAAAATCTGACCATTGAGGCGCACGAAGGCGGCGACGCAAGACTTGTCAGGGCAGAGGATTTCAAAGATGAATTTATCGCCGTAAACGGCGAGGGCATACAGGTTTCGATAAGCGGCGTAAACTTTGACGGCGCTTCGCTTGCCGCAACAAACTCCGCGATAGCGCTCACCAACGGCACGCTCAACATTTCCGATTGCGAATTTTCAAACTTCACAGCGACCAATGGCGGCGCGGTAGGCGTTGACGGCACGGCGGGCGGCGCTTGCACGCTTACCGTTTCAAATTCCGCGTTTGAGAGCAACAACGCGCAAAAGGGCGGCGCTTTATACGTCAAAAACGGCATAGCTACCTTTGACAATACCACCTTTGAACTCAACTCCGCAGAGGAAGGCGGCGCCGTCTACTTTGACGAGGGCGGCAACGCGACCATAGGCGCAAAAACCACTTCGGCATTCACATCCAACGCGGCGACCGGAGGTGCCGGCATTTACGTCGCCAAAACCGCGAGCGTATCCATCGACAACGCAAGTTTTGAGAACAACGTCGGCTCCGAGTTTGGCAACGGCGCGTATCTTGTTGGCGATCTTTCCATAAACGGCGGCGACGGCACTCGTCAATTCAAGGATACGATAGGCGTTGCGGATTTGGATGCTGTCATCACCGTCAAGCAAGCCTCCACGCATCGTTTTTCAGTGTCCTTCACGGATGAAATAATCACGCAAATCGCGGACAGTGGCAAATTGATCACCTTTGTGAAAGCAAGCGACGGCGCAGATCTAACCGCGGTAAACAACAATTTCAGGGTCAGCAACCCCGGCTACACTTTCTCAAGTCAAAGCGACGGCTTGGTGCTCGGCGCAACCGAGGACGTGGTCGCGTATGTCTACAATGGGAGTGCTTACGAAAAATGTTTCACTTTTGAAACCGCTATAACAAAAGCGGCAGAGTCCGCCCAACGCATCGTCTTTGTTCCCATCACTGTCACAAAGGCGGACGACGCATACACGATCGCTCAGGCGGTGCACGAGATCACCTCTTCCATAGTTTTGAGTCAAGCCGTCTTGGGCAAAGCAACCATAGAGTTCCGCACCGTGATCAGGGTCGGCGACAACGATCAAACGCGTTATTACATCGCCGACGACGCGGACAAAACCAACCTTGGCGACGAAACGTTCAATATCAGCGAAATGGCGGTAAAGGATCTCGACTTGCTGACGCTTCTTACGGGACGATTTGACGGGAAAATCAAAGCCACTGTGAAAAGGGGCGACGGCTTCACAGCTGAGATGCTCAAGATTGAATCTGGCGTATCCGCACAAATTTACGACGTGATCATAGACGGCGGCGCAGTTTGGGAGGGCGGCTCCATCAAGATATCCGACGACGGTCAGGGCGGCGCGGGCACTGTCATCACCAACAACACAGGCGTAACCGCGCATGCTCCCGCGATCGTCAACCAAGGCACGCTGATTTTGGAGGAGGGATCCGTTGTCACCAACAACGACAACAACTATGCCGCTCCCGGCGTAGGTTTCGGCTCGCACAACTACGGCGGCGGCGTGCGCAACGAGCATGGCGGCAAGCTGTACGCAAATGGCGAGATATCTTACAATTATTGCCGTGAGGGCGCGGGGATCATGAACATCAACCGCACCGATTCGGTCGGCGGCGGCAAAGAGAGTGAACATCCCACCGTCAACATCATGGGCGGCAAGATAACAAACAACGTTTCGCAAATGAAGGGCGCGGCGGTGCAGACCATCTACGGAGGAGCCAAAACGACCATTGGCGGCGATGTGAGCATTCGGGACAACTTCTCCCTCAACGATCTCGGCAGCGTATCGATTGAGGAGGGCGGCAGCGTCACGATCGAGGGCGGCATTATATCCGCAGGAAGCGGCAATGGCGACGGGCAAGGCAAAAATCGCTACTCCGTTTACGTCTACAACCGCTATTCGCAGGAGGACGTGACTTCCGCCAAGACCACCCCTTACGTGGAAGGCACAAAAGCGGCGGAACTCATCATCAGCTCGATCCCCACGATCAATGATGAAATATATCTTGACAAGGACGTGATCTGCAACGGCGCCGATCTGCATTTTGCGCCTGTGATCAAACTTGAAACCTATATGGGGGACAAACTCACCGTGGTTTTGTCCGAACAGCGCGGCTACGGCGCGATTGTCACGACAGACAATCAACAGGACATCGAGGAGGCAAACGCCAAGATCGACCTCGACAAACTCAATGAAAGCGCCGTCCCCGACGAGGCGAGCCAACTCTCCCTCAGACAATTCATCGCAAAGCAGGACGGCGATGCTTGGTCGCTCGGCTACACGGGCTTTGACATCAACATAGCGCAGACCGAGGCGGGCAAGGTGTCCGTCAGCGGTTATGCGGATCCCGCTTTGAGCAACATCCAAATCAAGATCGGCACAAAAACCGTCACGCTTTCGGTTGAAAACGGCGTGATTGCGGCGCAGGATATCGACTTGAGCGATCAAAGCGCCGATGAGGACAACAAGACGAACGGTTTCCAAGCGCAACTCACCGCGGACTACCCCACAGGAGCGGCGAGCACGCAAGACGTTCAAGCCTACGCGACCTACGGCGTACTGTTTGTCACAGTTGCGGACGGCACATTCACCGCGCCTGCAAAAGCGTATTATCTTGCCGAGGACGACTCTTACAAGTCGCTTGACGGCAACAAATATCTGCCCAACGACCTCAAACTTGACGGTGGCGTGGCGACGTTCAGATTCGGCGAAGGGGGCAGCACGGATATCAGAAGCATACAGATCGGCACACGCGGCGAGGACATAGCCGTGGGCGAGGGTGCCGCTCCGTCGCTGTACGACATCACAAAGAGCGGCGAGTCCTACACATTGACCGCAAACGGCAAGGACGGCTTTGAGTACGCCCTCTTTGACAAAGACGGAAACATGGTTTCGGATTGGGCAAAGTGCACAGACGGCATCATAACGTTTGATTCTATTCAACCCGCGACAGAAGCGAACGCGACCTACACTCTCAAAGTGCGCAGAGCCTCCGCAGAGGGGCTGTTGCCCGGCAAGTATTCGGACGATCAAGTTTGCGCGTTTACTTCGCCCACAGCGGCACAGCTTGATCTCAAAGACGCGCACGACTCGGCGTTTGCCACCGCAAAGAGCGCGGGCATATCGCAGTATACCTTCGGCATGACCGTCGCGGAATATGTGGAAAATCTCAACACGGAAGGCATTGACATTTCCGCTTTGCAAGAGGCATACGAAACAGCCGCTTCCGCATACGAGGCTCTCCCGCAGGAGATGAAGGATCTGCCCGCAGTCGCGGCGCAGTACGAGGCGCTTGAAATGACCCGCAAAGTCCTCACGATCGCGGAGTGGGAAAATTTGTATCAAACGTCAAAATCCGACAATCATGCGACAAAATCGAACGTTAAACTAGCGTTAGACGCATATAAGGACCTCGTCGAAGAGGGCAAGACGTTGGTTGTCGACAAGTATGCCGAGTTGCTTGCCGCATACAAAACATTGACGACGGCAGAACTTGGCGCATACAAGGCAGAGGCAATAGAGAAGGGCGGGGACGAAACCGCGCTGAACGATATACAAACAAATTACGCGGCGCTCATCAACGACGCTCGCGACAAGTTCAAGGAGAACGTCGCCGAGGACGACGGCAAGGGCAATTATCAAAGCTATGCCGCGGACGACATTGACGCATATCTTGCCCGCGCCAAGGCGGCGATGGATCTGCGAGTTGCATACGACGACATCGTGAAGCAGTACACTCAACAGCTTGCTCCCTTCTACACGGATAGCGAGGACCTCGTTTCCGCGTTTGAGGCGACATTGGCGGGCGACCTCGCCGACGGCTACGACAATATAGGCAAAGCGAACGCAGCAGATATTGAAAGCGCGAGCATAGCGGCGCAAAAGCAACTGCAAAAGGACTTTGCAAAGGCTGCCATTGACTCAGCAAGCGTGGCGATCATGAGCAACGCGGCGGAAAATGGATTTGCGGAAGAGTTGATCAAAGCGTTCGGCGGCGCGGATGAAAACGGCGGTTACACGACTCTCAACGCCTACAAGGCGGAGTACGACGAGATCGAGGAAACCGATTTTGAGCAGTTCAAAACAGCAGTCGGCGACAAGCTGGCAGAGCATATCAAGGCAATGGAGATCACCGAGGCGACCGCTCAAGTTTACTCCGAGTTCCCCAAGGACGAGATAGACGGCAACCCCGCGATGGCTGAAAAGTTCACCGCGTTCTTCGGCGAAAACGGCAAAGGCGGCGAAGCGGACGGCTACGCGGGCAGAACGACTGCCGACGAGAAATCCACACTTCAGACCAAAACTGACGAACTTATCCTGTCCCTCAACAAGGAACGCGCAAAACAGTTCATTGCCGACGCGCTTGATGAACTCAAAACCAAGATCGGCGCGGAAGCGGAAAGCGATCCTCACTTCACACAAGCGCAAGCGACCGCAGGCGAATATAGCGGCAAGATTGACTCCGCGGCAAGCGCTGACGACGCGTTTTTGCAGGCTCGTATCGCGTGCGCGATTATTCAAAAGGAGTTCGCTAGGCTTGAACTGTTGCAAAACATCAACTCGGACGATTCCAACAAGAACGACAAAGCGGACATAGTCGCAAAATATTTTGACGATGCATATTCGCTTGACGACGAGGCGGAGGCAAAGTCACTTAATGACAGAATTTCCGCGATCGTCGATTCAAGCGACTCTCCCGCGGACAAGCCTGAAAAGATATCCGATGAGATAGCAAAGGCGACCGCCGCGGCGGAAAAAGAGTTAGCGGAATACGACAGAACGTATTTCATGAACGCCGACGGGACATACTCCGAACGTCCTTCCATCATGCAGGACAGCGCGGGCTTCACGTTCAACGGCAAAAAGACGGAAGAAATCGGAGCAAGCGACCTCGCGGACATCGACGGCGCTCTCGACTTTTTGAGCGACAACTTCTCGGCGACTTCGCAGCTTGAGATGAACGATCTGCGCAACGACTTACTCCTCAAAAAGGTGCAAGCAGCAAAAGCAAGTATTCCTCAAACCGCAAGCGAAAGCGCGACCGCGCTCGCAGACAAATACAAAAAGTTGATCGACGACGCAGTCGCAACGCTTGACAATGGGTACGGCGATTGGACGGAAAACACCTTTGACGCGGGGATAAGCGAGCAACTGTCCGAAACGCTTGACGACGCGCTCAAGGCGCTTGCGCTTCAAGCCGCAAAGGATGAGGACATCGCCGCGCTTGAAAAATTCATTAAGAACGCCGACGGCAGCGACAAGGCTGTGAGCGCCGCGCTCAAACAGTTTGTAGAGGACGCGATCGCCGCGATCAACGCCATCGCCTACGACGACAACGCGGGCACTATGGCGGCGGAGGACGGCAAGACCAATCAAGCCGAACTTGATCAAAAACTTCAACAGCTTGACGATCTCGCCGAAGAACTGTTGGCAAACGCAAAACTCAAAGAGCAAAAGGACTCCGCAAAGGCGGACTTTGTCGCAAGCTACAAGGCTGTGTACGGCGCGGACAAGACCGCCGACGACATCGCCGCGGACAACGATTTCAAAGACGTGCTTTCGGGCATAGACTCAAAGGAAACGCTTTCGGACATCAACGACGCGCTTGCCGAGGCTACAAAGAAGTTGCTTGACAAATTGACGACGGAGTTCGGCGGCGGCAAGGATTCCGACGCAACCGAGGCGCTCGTTGCAAACGCCAAGACCGCTGTAGACAGTGGCAAAACAACCGCAAACACCAACGGCGAAGTCGCGAGTTTCCTGCAGGATGTCAAAAATTGCAAGACCGGCGTTGAGGCAAAGCGCTATGACGAAAAACTCACCGCTAAGCAAGGGACTCAGCAGGGAGGCAATTCCATTCAGCAACAACTTGACGCTTTCAACGCCACGCCCGGCATAACGCAGGAGGCAAAGAGTAAGGCACAAGCGCTTGCCGACGAGGCGAAAGCGGCGATAGACGACGGGCAGTACGACGACTACGCGTTCTATCAAAAGAGATTTGCGGATATGCTCGATCTGCTCAAATACGCCGACGAATTCGCCGCAAAGCGGACACAAGGAGTCCCTGCGGACGAAGTTTATGCGGAGCGCGACAAGGCGCTTGCGGAACTCGGCAACATCACGCCAAGCGCAGATACAGGCAAGAATGATACCGATTGCGCGGGCGACGAGCACACTAAACAGGAGGCAAGAAGCGCGGCGGTTGACAAGGGTCGCAAAAACATGTATCGTTCCTTTGCCATTGCGGAGTTGAACGGCGTGATGAAGGACGGCGATTCCGACTTTGTGCAATCCGTTGTCGAAAACGCAAAGCAACAGGTCAACGGAGCGACTCAGGACGGCAAGACAGCGGAAGAGTACGAGCGCGAACTTGACGGCATGATCGAAGATTGCAAAAACAGGGCGGAAGCCGAAAGATTCAAGGACGATCACCCCGTTTTGCGCGACAAGACCAAGGGCGGCAAGGACGATCTTGCCGCGGCGGCGACCGACTATGACGATCTGCCGAGCGATGTGCAGTCCGTCCTCGACGCCGAGGCAAGCAATGATACGCCATACGACGGTTTCAAGGACATGATCGCCGACAAGGTGAAAGAGGCGGATTTTGAGGACGCAAAGCAAGCCAAAAAGGATGCGCTCGAAGCAAAGCTGAACGCCTGCGACGGCGACTACGTCAGGGAAGCGCTCGCACAGAATCTTGCGGATATAGACAGCGTCGAGTACGAGCCGCACAGCGAAGCAGACAGACAGCAATATTACGATCAATTGATCGCGCAACTCAACGCCAAAGCGGATTCCGCCTCGGAAAATATCGATTACGCGATCTACCAACAGCAAAAGATGGCGCAACTTGACGCAAACGTCGCGGCAAAGCAGGCCGGCGGCAGATACAACGACAATCAAAAGGCGCAACTCAACGACATAGTCGACAGGGCAAAGAGCGACATCATGGCAATCACTCCCTCGACGGCAGGCGGCGTTGACGAGGCAAAAGCCGCGGTGGACAGCGTCTTTGACGAAGCCGTTGAAAGTCTTGACGACGTGCAGGTGTGCAGAGTCGACGCGGCTGAGGATCAGGACGGCGCTCAAAACGAGGGAGGATCCATCGTCAGCGAGGGCGACGAAGGCTTCGATCCGTTTGCGCAACTCAAGATAGACCGCAAGTCGGATGATGGCATGAAAACCATCGAGCAGGCGATGAAGGCGGGCAAAGTCCACGCCGCGGCGGGCAACGATATCTCTCCCGAAGAGGTCAAACAATTGCTTGACGGCAAAAAAGTCGCTCGCACATTCGACGTGTATCTCGAGCTTGACGGCGTGCGCGTCAACGTCGAAAGCGGCACCTACACCATCACGCTCAAACTCAAGGATCTCGGCGACATCACCAACCCGCAGATCGTCTACATCGACAAGGACGGCGGAGTGGAGGTGTTCAAGACTGACTACGTGTATGACGACAGCGGCAAGGCGTATGCGATCCGCTTCACAACAACGCACCTGTCCGATTTCTATCTGCTTTCGGAGCCGACGCTTGATCTCACATGGCTGATAATTCTGCTTTCGGTGATCCTGTTTGTGGAGATCGTTGGCATAATCGTCCTGCTTGCAAAAAGGAAGTCCGACAAGGACGATGAGGACGAACAGCAGGGCGAGCAGGATGGCAAACAGCCCGGCGACGAGCAAAAGGGAGCGTCTTCCCAAACCGAGCAAGCCCCTCAAGACGGGCAGAGCGAGGGCGACGAGCAAAAAGGCGAGGCGGAGGCATAAGCCTCTGCGCCCAAAATCGTCCGCGATCGCGGGGCGCACGCACAAAACATTCGATCGCGCTGCCTCAAAACGTATGCAAGGGTAGGTTAGGCGCACAATATCTATGCCCGCTTTCCGACAGAACGGCGCGGGCGCAACGCGGCGCACAAGGCGCTCAAAAAAACTCAAAAACAGTTCCGACGACTGCGGGCACCCGGCATCGACAGCGGGGCGACCCGCGCACGATCGTCGCGAACGAGGTGTAAATGAAAAAGAGAGGCAAAAACGAATTCAATGAGGTCCCGTCCTCAAATCCGTCCCCGACAAATTTCGACGCGATCAACGCTCCGGAGTTGGGCGACGCTGCGCTTAAAAACGACGCGCCGCTTGTCAACGACAGCGAGGGCGGAGAGTATTTTTCGGATGGACCGCAAAAAAGAGGCGCAAAGGCGGGCAGTTCCGCAGCAAAGCTGACTGCGATCATGACATCGTCCGCGGCGGTGATCATTTTTGGGGGCAGTTTGCTCACGGGCGTTACGCAACCCGACGTGCGCGTCAACAGCGTATGGGCGGATTATTACAATGTTGGCTACAGCGTCAACGTGTCCGACGAGGATTGCAAGATCGAGTTGTCCAACTATTTTGAGTCTTACGTGCAAGACCTGCAGGATGGCGAAAACGTCGGCACGTTTGACAACCTCACCCCCAATATGGAGTACACTCTGACGGTGTACAAAAAGTCCGGTCTGGGCGGCAAGACCAAGTTGGAGGAGCAGACGATATCCACCTCTCCCACCTCTCCCGCCAAAGTCACAAAGCTGAACGGAGTGGAAACCGAATGCAAGTGCGCTGTGGACGGCTATTTTTACTTCAGCATGGATCTCGTTGATGAAAACGGCTACTACAGCAATTTCAGAGCGGTTTTGACCGACTTCGAGGGCAACGCAAGGGAGATCTCCTTTGACGATCCAAATCGCGCCCGGCGCATACTTGTCAGGGGCGGGACCTCCCCGTTCTTTGGCGGAAAGGATCGACCCGCAACGCTTGAGATCTTCTGCACCACCGCCGAGCACGGCGAAAACAAGCAGATCACATTGTACAAAAACGAATATATCATCATCTAGGAGGCTATGATGTTCGATTCGCAACAAAAACAAAAACTTGAACTCAATTTCAAAAAGATCCCCGCATGGCTGTGGGTCGTCACGCTTATCGGCATATGCTGCACCGTAGTCGCTTACGTGTTTGCGGACAAGCTGTTCGGCGCGAACTCGGTGTTCAACAAGGCTGTCAGCGCCAACAAGACCGTCAACGATCTTTACCACATGGTGCCCAAGATCATCAAGACGGTGCAGGTGATCTCGATCGCCATGCTGATCAACATCGTTTTGAAGTTTGTTATGCGCAAGGTGTTCACCAAGACCAACAAGGGCATAACGGTCGTAAAGCTGCTTGAAAGTTTCATCAAATGGGTCATCGCGATCGTCGCGGTTTTGGCTGTGCTGAAGGCATGGGGCGTTGACACAAGCACATTGCTCGCAAGCGCGGGCATCTTGACGCTGGTCATAGGACTTGGCGCGCAGAGTTTGGTGGCTGATATCGTCGCGGGAATATTCATCGTGTTTGAAGGCGAGTATCAAGTGGGCGACATCGTGATCATCAACGGCTGGCGAGGCAAGGTGCTTGAGATAGGCATCAGGACGACAAAGATCGTAGACGCGGGCGGCAACATCAACATCGTCAACAATTCGCAGATCTCCACCATCGTCAACCAAACTCAGGACGCTTCCGTCGCGAAGTGCTATATGTCCATCGAGTACGGCGAGTCCATTCCGCGCGTGGAGGCGGTGGTCAAAGCCAATCTGGACAGGATCAAGCAAAACGTCTGCGGCATCATCGACGGGCCGTTTTACAAGGGCGTGGATTCGCTTGGCGACAGCAGCGTCAACCTGTTGTTCACGGCAAAGTGCCACGAGGACGATATATATCAGGTGCAGAGGGATCTCAACAGGGAGTTGAAACTCATCTTCGACGAAAACAACATCAATATCCCATTCCCGCAGATCGTCGTCAACAAGCCCGCAGTTTTCCACCCGGAAGCGACCGCGCAGGAGGAAAAGGATGCCAAGGAGTTTGTGGACGAACAGCGCGTGCTCTCAAAGGGCGTGGACGTCCGCGAGGACTGAGCGCAGAGGCGACAAAAAGCGACAAAGCACGGTTTGCAACACGCTTGCCGTGCTGTTTCTTTTTTTATGATTCGACGCAATTTGTCAATATTTACGCACAGCGGCGACAACTGTCTGCAAATTGTTGTTTTGAATGTTTGACTATTTTTGCGGCGAAGAATATAATTAGAAAAAAATTAACGAGGTGAAACATGGAAAGCATCAAAAAGTATCTTGCAGAGTTTATCGGCACATGTGTGCTCGTTACGGTTGCTTGCGGCGTTGCTGTCGTGCTTGGTTGCGACACTCCCGCAGGCTATGTTGGCACTGCGCTGGCATTTGGTCTTGTGATCGTCGCAATGGCGTACTCGGTTGGCAACATTTCCGGCTGCCACATCAATCCCGCGGTTTCGCTGGCGATGCTCATCAGCAAAAAGATGTCCCTCAAGGACTTCATCGGCTATGTGATCGCGCAATTCCTCGGCGGCATTGTCGGCGCTATTCTCGTAGGCGTGCTTTGCGGCTCCTTCATCAGCGAATCTCCCGCATTCGGCTCGTTCGGGCAGAACATGGCGCAACCCATTCTTGTCGCGGGCTACGGCGAGGGCGGCGCGCTTGGCATTGCTTTGCTCGTTGAGATAGTGCTCACGTTCATCTTTGTGTTCGCAATTCTGGGCGTGACCTCAAAGACGGACAACAAGGCTGTCGTCGGCGTCGTGATAGGGCTGTCGCTCACGCTTGTGCACCTCATCGGCATCGGACTTACGGGCACTTCCGTCAATCCCGCTCGTTCATTCGGCCCCGCTCTTATGGCGCTCGTCAAAGATGGCAACACCGCCGCGATCGAGCAGATCTGGATCTTCCTCATAGGGCCGCTTGCAGGCGGAGCGCTCGCCGCGTTCGCTTACAATTTGCTTGACAGCAAAAAGGAACAGAAAGTCGAGGCGTAAAATGTAAGCGCCGATTTGCACGGCGCACAATATCTCGCAAAATCAAAAGACCGACGCATCTCCGTCGGTCTTTTCCTGTGCATATTCGTCCGATTTCGCTTTCCGCAGAAATGCGGTCAACGTAGCTTGAACAGTATCGTGAGTGAAACAACACAATTGCAACTGTCCAAAGCATGTTTTGTTGTTTGCATATCCAAATCGCGCGTTTTCAATATTTTTTCGTCAGGCTTGTCGCGCGTGGGTTTTCAAAACTTGCCGCAAACCACTTATTTGTTTTCCATTCCGTCAATTGTTTTTGTATGGCGATGTCGATTTTACCCAACGTATCATCATCGGGCATCCCATTTACAAGATGGAAATTATCCTTATCGTCAATTTGAACAAATGTGTCGATGAGTTTCGCAAAGTTGATCCCCACAGGGCGCTCTCTGTTGTCGTCCAATCTATATTTGCTATATAGCGCAGCGGCAAACACATTAAATCTTTTCAATTCGGGATTGCCGTCGTCTTTAAATCTATAATTATACCATGCTTCGTCTTTGTTGTATACATAGCCTGCGTAAAGTGGAACAAGAACGTATCGATAGAAGTATGAATTTTTAAATTTATCAATATTTTCTGAATCTTCGGAAAATTTTGTTGTCATATATCGCAATTTTTCAGCAAGTCTGTTCGAGTAAAAGTTTGTGGCTCTGTCCGGTACGGGAAGCCTTCCGCTTAAAAGCGCCTCTCTGTATTCGCCGCCGATTTCCTCATGTTTTTCATGCCCGCCAAATTTAATATCTTGAGTTGTAAGCACAAGCGCATTCAAAGCCTTTACAGCATAAAAGAAGTTTCTTTGAATAAAGTCAAATGCCAACTCTTTATATCGCGGAGTTTTTTCGTCCAGATAATACTCGTCAAATTCTATGCCGAATTTTTGCTCTTGCATAATAAGCCATCGCTCCTTTGTTTAAATTTAATTATGTATAATAATATTATCATAAGCATTATCTTTTGTAAACAGTTGATTTGTTCATCAAAAACATTTTGGTTTATAAAAATTTTGCATATTCTGAATTTTTGACATCAAAAAAATGCAGACGCTTCCGCGTCTGCTCAATCAAAGGTGTTTTAAATTACTTTTCTTGCGTGTGATCGTTAAGAATTATTCAAATTGGTTTTTCAGCGTCACGACCATATTCTTATATTCCGCAAGAGTTTCTTCGTATTTTTCTTGTTTTATCAGAATGACGCAATATTTTACAACAGCATAAATGTATTGATAGAATATATCTTTGTTTTCTGACTTGTTGATATTTTCTACAATTGCAGGAGCAACTGCATAATATTCGTCCACAAGAGTCTTGCCGCTTTCAGTGGAACGCATATATTTGTCGCGGAAATTGCGCAAGGCTGTAAGTTCTTCACAATCGTCTGCTTTGCCCATATAATCGACGCAAGCGGAAGTTAAAAAGCATCCGCTCCCGCCGGAAGGTTTTGGAATAAAATCGGGGCAGGAGTCATTCAATTTCACATATCGATTGAAGTGTTTGCACGCATATTTGTTTAAAAGAATATTGTCTGTTTCATAAAAATAAGCACAATCTTTACAAAATCCCATAGAAGTACCTTCCTATAAAATATTATATATTACGACAAGAATATACCAAATTTTTTGGTAAGTCAAGCGTTTTACCACAATTTCTGGTAAAACTTTTACTATGGAAATCAAATTTGCCCAAAACTTGAAAGAAATTAGGATAGAGCACGGGCTGTCGCAAGCGCAACTCGGGCAGATATTGGGTGTAAATCAGCGAACTATCAGCGCATGGGAAAACGAAATATGCGAACCTAGCTTTGCGTTGCTCGCTCGCCTGTGCGAAATATTTGACGAAACGTTAGATTCGATTTTGCTATAAATTTGAAATAGACTGCATGCATTTTCGCAAAATTGAGCGTGCGAAATTTTCATTCGCGCAAAAAATGGTCTGATTTGAACACAACTCAGACCTTTTTTGGCGGGCAACACCGGGACAAATTCGGCAGCTTATTATTGTATATTTGCGTGTTCTATTATTACAAAGTCCTCTCTCGCGACGCATATTTCCGCAAGGTCTTCGCCGGATCCGTCTGGTTTTACAAATGCGATATCCCACTTATTATCATAACTATCGTCAAATATCACACATCCAACCGCGCCCTTGTGTACGCCATACTTTGTATATTTCTCTTCTTCAACAATAAGTTCCACCCAATCGTATTCGTGCACATCCGCCTCAATGAGCGAAGTGTGCTTTGTTTCGTCCGTTTTGGACAAAAGTTCATCTGTCAGTTGATCTGCATATTCTGAAGCCCTATAATCAAACTCAACATCGCTTTCGTTTATCCATACAAAGGCATAATTGCCATGGATACGAGGATGATCAAATAAGATTTTCAATTTATCACCATTGATATCCACGACCTCGCCTCGGCAATTTTTGTAAATACCTCTTTTGGTAAGCATATCATTCTCATTTTTTAATATTACATGATCGTGTTTGCGCATATTTCACCTCGCATATCCCGAAAACGGTGTTGCCGAAGTTATCAAGCCAAGCGGATGCACCATCCAGCCGCTTATCATTTTTCTCGTTTTCCCATTCCCCGTCAATTCTATCACGATATCAATCCTTTGTCCATATTCATCCAATTTATTCAAAACATATTACCCATGCGTATATTTCTCTTTCGCTTGCCTCTCATATTCCATTGCCAAAAATGCAGAATCTTCTATATCAAAACCCAAATCCAAATATGGTATGTCTTTTCCGCCTTTTATTCCTTTTTCTTTGAACATATAGCTGTTGAATTTACCGATAGGGCAAATTGCTCGTGCTTGCCGTTTTACTTGTGAAGCGGCAACAAATTTATATGTACAATCGCAGCGAGGGTGCAATATTTCGGGTGGCAAATGTCCCGGCATTTTATTTGTAACAAAGCAACATCCGGACAAAACCGTACAAATTTTGCAATGTAGAAATGTTACCAGCTCATTCCGTTTATTCTCTCTTTTTTTGCTTTCTTCGTCGGGAACTCCGAAGTGTATCCACTTGATCCATGCGGATATTTCATCATTATTTTCAACTATTGCGTCAAAATTGCTCATATTAGGCCTCCGTGGCTTTGCTATAACACACAAAATTTCAAAAATGCAATATTATATGACGCAGAGGACTTATAAATTTTCGATTTGATCAAGTATAACTATCTGACATGACACTTTAACGCGGCATACGATTGCGCAAAATTGAGCATAGCGAAATTTTCATTCGGCGCAAAAAAAAGAGGTCTTGTTCGTGTTCGAATTAGACCTCTTTTGGTGGAGACAATAAGGCTCGAACTTATGACCTCTACGATGTCAACGTAGCGCTCTAACCAACTGGGCTATGCCTCCAAAGCATTGTTATGATACACTAATTTGCGCAGTTTGACAAGCAATTTTTTTATAGTTTTGCAAGAAATTATAAAAAATTTGCATTGTGCGACTTTTTATGGTAAACTATACAAAAACAGACGTGGCGACAGCCTTTTTGCGACGAGTGGACAGCGCCTCAACGGCATGCGCGTCCACAAAAGTGCGTTCACGCCAAGCGTCGCTTGTCGTTGCAAAGCGCGGCAGGCGGCGAATGATGGAGTGTGTTGTATGGACAATCAAAAATATGACGTTATCATAATAGGCGGCGGCACGGCGGGGCTGTTTCTTG
>CANQMD010000019.1 GCA_947624885.1 uncultured Clostridia bacterium | reverse complement strand
GTTTTTCAAGCGACGCGGATCCTTGCGAGGAGTATTTCAGGCTGTGCACGCTGCCCGTCACGCTCAGTTTTCCGTTTTCGATGTCGAGATTTTTGACCGCCAGATCCTGTCCCGCGATGTTCAGCGTTTCCCCGTCGAGAGTAACGGTGATATTCTTATCCGTAAACACGGGCACGTCCTTCACGCCCGTCATGCTGAACATGCGGTGGTGATCGAGTTCGAGTTTATGCCCGTGAAACGCGGTTTGCGTCTGTTTTGACTTCTCATCCTGCGACAGGGTGTACGCTTTGTCTTTCATGGTGTAAGTTTTGTCCATATACGCTCCTTTTCATTGACAATAATATTAAAAGAGAATAAAATATATTCATTATTTCGGGACATGGAGGGCAAAAGACTTGAAAAAATGCGCCACGCAGCTTGATTGTTCGGCAAGATTTTATCCCATCATAGCCACGCGCCGTTCGCAGAGTCTTTTCCATATCTCGATGCGGCTTGACTGCGAGATAGACCAACGGCTTCTTCGCGCCGCGCTTGAGGACGTGCTTTTGCAGTTTCCCACCTTCAAAACCAAGCTGAAAGCGGGTTACGCGTGGTACAAACTGCTTCCAAACGACGCGCCCGTCCCCGTCTTCGCCTACGACGGCAACATTCTTGCCCCTCTCGACAAGCGGCTCACCGGCGGCTATCTCTTCCGCATGAGCGTTGACGGCAGGGATCTTCATCTCGACATGTTCCACGGGCTAACGGACGGCAACGGAGCGCTCTCGTTTATGCTTGCGACAGTGGCGCGTTTGCGCCAACTCATGCGCGACCCGCACTGCGCTCTTCCTCCATCCGACGATCCCGCGCTCTCCGTCGAAAAAAGCGAGGACGCGTTTCTTCGCTATTACAAACCCATCAAACTCCGCGATCTCGATCTCAAGGGCATGGCGGGCATTGCGCCGCACAGGCGCGTCGGCACTTTCGCGGACGGCGGCTACGGTCACGCGCGTTACACTGTGTCAAGCCCCGCATTGATGAGCGACGTCAAGGCAAATGACGCTTCCTTCACGGCGTATCTCGCGGGGTTGACGGCAAGTTGCGTGGAGGCTTTGGACGGCGGCAAAAAGCCCATCGTGCTCATGATCCCCGTCAATCTCAGGCTGTATTTCCCCTCCCAAACGCAACGGAACTTCGTACTTTTCGCCCGCATAGTGATCCACCCGTCCAAGTGCGCGACGCTTGCCGACTACATCTGCGAGGCAAAGGCGCAGCTGGCGACGGGGCTGCAAAAGGACAGGCTGCTTGCTCAGCTGTCCACCACCGTCAAGGGCATGACCAACGCGCTGATGAGCGTCGTGCCGCTGTTCGTCAAAAAGGCGGGCGCGCGCGTCGGCAGGCTGTTTATGCGTTCGCGCCAAACCATGATCCTCAGCAATCTCGGCAGGTTGCAGATCCCAGACGATTGCGGCGTGCAAAGCGTATGTTTCAACCTCAACGTGTCCAAAAACAACGTTCAGAACATGGCAGTGACCACCTATCGTGACCAAACGACATTCTCCTTCACAAGCGCCATCGAGGAGGAGGACCTTCAAAACAAATTTGCGGAGGCGCTCGCTTCCCGCGGGCTGAACGTCGTTCGCTCTGACGACTGAGCGCGGTTTTTGGCAAAAATAGGGCGGATCGCTTCATCCCGCCCGCACTCCGCAACCAAACGCTCACATAAGGCACGGAAACGGGATCGCGACAGTCCGCAAAGGCACGGAGGCGTATCGCGGCAGATATCCGCAACCGAACGCCTGCAAAAGGCGTAACTGCAAGGTATATCCTTGCGACAACAAAAAAACAAACCGCACTCTGCGGAAAAATAGAGGACTCAATTATGAAACAACTTACTTCCGACGAGCTGAGAAGGCTCTATCTTGATTTTTATCATTCCAAGCGGCACGCCGTCATCGCGTCCGCGTCGCTCATTCCGGAAAACGATCCCACGGTGCTGTTCACCACGGCGGGTATGCATCCGCTGGTGCCCTATCTGCTTGGCGAAAAGCATCCTGCGGGCAAGCGGCTGACGGACGTGCAGATCTGCGTGCGCACGGGCGACATCGACGAAGTCGGCGACGCTTCGCATTGCACGTTTTTCGAGATGTTGGGCAGCTGGTCGCTTGGCGACTACTTCAAAAAAGAGGCGATAGAGTGGGCAAGGGAGTTGTTGCTCGACAAATTGGGCTTTGACGCGGACAAATTTGCCGTGACGGTCTTCGCCGGCAACGAGGATTGCCCCCGCGACGAGGAGAGCGCGTCCGTATGGCGCAGCCTCGGCGTCCCGGAGGACAGGATCTTCTATCTCGACAAAAAGCACAATTGGTGGGGCCCCGCCGGCGTGACGGGTCCCTGTGGTCCGGACACGGAGATGTTTATCGACACAGGCAAGCCCAAGTGCTCAGAATCCTGCTCGCCCGCATGCGACTGCGGCAAGTATCTTGAGATAGGCAACAACGTGTTCATGCAATATTTCAAAAATGCGGACGGCACATTCTCTCCCCTCGCGCAGAAAAACGTCGACCAAGGCATGGGGCTTGAGCGCATGCTCTGCATCCTCAACGGCTACACTTCCGTATACGAAACGGATCTGTTCGATTTTGCCATCAAAAAACTTGAGCAACTCAGCGGCAAGCAGTACGGCAATGACGAAAAGGACACCGTCGCCATGCGCATCATTGCGGATCACACCAGGACGGCGACCTTCCTCATCGGCGACATCAACGGCATTTCTCCCTCCAACGTGGACCAAGGCTACGTGTTGCGCAGGCTCATCCGCCGCGCCATGAGGTATTGCCGCACACTCGGCGTGGACGACAGCGCCCTCACCGAACTTGCGAGGCTGTATGTCGACAAGTACAAGACCGCCTATCCCTACATCAAGGACAACGAGGAGCGCGTCGTCAACGAACTCACGCTTGAAAAGGACAAATTCGCCAAGACGATAGAGCAGGGGCTGAAGGAGTTCGACAAGATAGTGTCCCACCTTCCCGCGGACATGCAGGTTTTCCCGGGGAAGACGGCGTTCAGGCTTTACGACACATTCGGTTTTCCCATCGAAATGACTGCGGAATTGGCAAAGGAGCGCGGCTTCACGCTTGACAGGCAGGGCTACGACAAGGCGCTTCAGGAGCACCAGGCGCTCAGCAAGGCGGGCGCGGAGCAGAAGTTCAAGGGCGGACTTGCCGACGGAGGCGAACTCACCGCCAGACTTCACAGCGCGACTCACCTTCTCAACGCGGCGCTCAAGTTGGTGTTGCACGACGATTCTATTCAGCAAAAGGGCAGCAACATCACCTCCGAAAGACTGCGTTTTGACTTCAACTTTCCTCGTCCGCTCACCGCGGAGGAGATCGCCGAGGTGGAAAAACTCGTCAACCAACAGATCGCGCTTGACGTTCCCGTCAAACTTGAGGAGATGTCCGTCGACGAGGCAAAGGCGCAGGGCGCGGTTGGCGTATTCGCGTCCAAATACGGCGAAGTCGTCAAGGTCTACACCATAGGTTTTTCAAAGGAGATCTGCGGCGGACCGCACGCAAAGCGCACGGGCGAACTCGGCAAATTCAGGATCATCAAGGAGCAAAGTTCCTCCGCGGGAGTGCGCCGCATCAAGGCGGTCCTCGAATGATCTTCACGGCAGGGTCGCTTTTGCGACCCGCGCCGCAGGCAGTATATATTGACGCGTTTGCGCGTGCGTCTGCAGAACAGGAGCATTGATACGCAACTGTGGCGATATACATTGACGAGTATGCGCCAAAACGCAAACGAAATATAAAAGCACAACCATATATTGACGCGTATGCGCGTGCGTACGCGTACACGCAGAGGGCAAGATGAAAAAGTTTGACGCGCACGTTCACAGCAACCATTCTCACGACGGCAAGTATTCCATTCAGGATCTTGCCACTCAGGCGATATCGCGCGGGATCGACGGATTTTGCGTCACCGACCATTGCGATTACGATCTTGAGTGGGGCGAATGCACTTCCGCTTTCGTGTGGAAAAAACTTGACGCGGAAAAGTATTATCAAAGCTATCTTTCCGCACAACAGGCACTTAAAGACTCCCAAAACGGCGCTTTAACCCTGCTTTTCGGCGTAGAGGCAGGTTTTTCCGAAAAAGGCGTCGCCAATCAGAAGTATGCCCAACTCATCTCCGCTTACCCCTTCGACGAGGTCGTCAACTCCACCCATTGCGTGCTGGGGAGGGAGGCGTATTTCAGAGATTATTTCGCTTTCAAAAGCAAAAAGAAGGCGTACGGCGACTATCTTGACGCGGTTCTCAAAAGCCTCGACGCGCCCTATCCCTACGACATTGTGGCGCACATCGGCTACATCAAGCACGGAGCGCCATATCGCGACAAGGCGTTTTTGTATGAGGAGTTCCCCGACAAGTTTGACGAGATCCTCAAGGGGATCATACAACTTGGCAAGACGCTTGAGGTCAACTTTCATCACGACATGATGCCGGGCACGGATATTCTCACGCGCTATTATCAGCTTGGGGGCAGGGCGATCTCCTACGGCGGGGACAGCCACCGAGGCGAGATCGGCGAGCGCTTTGACGAGTTCAAGCGTATCGCGCAAGGCGTAGGATTTGAGGGCTACAACTATTTTGTTCAGCACAAGCCCGTGTTCGTCCCGTTTGAGCAGTGACCCGCTTGCAAAATAACACAATATTCCCAACAAATATTTTGCGGCATAGAATTGACTTAATTCGTTCAAAGGTATATATTATAGGGCGGAAACAAATTTTATAGTCGCGCGTTTTCGCGCACGGAGGCTTTATGAGAAAAAATCTTGCGAAAGTGTTGGCGTCGGCAAGTTTTGTCGTGGCGCTCATCCTCATCGTGATCCTGCTTGTCGCGGCGTTCGGCGGCATCAAGGCGGAGGATTTTGACAACGGTTTGGTGCACGGTCTGCTTCTTGCCATTTCCGTTTTGTATCTTGTGATCGCAGGCACGACCATCGCGCTCCTGTTCATACAGGGCGAGGCTTTGCACGAGATCATCATTAAAAACGGCAAGGGCGAAAGCGTTCGCGTCAGCGTCGGCGTTGTCAAGAAGGAAGTCAAAAAGGCATGCCACATGATCCAGGGCGTGAAGTTCAAAAAGATCGCTCTGATCGGCGACGGATTCGGAGTTACGCTCAAACTCAGCATCAAAGTTGAGGACAAGGACCTCGACGAGGTCGAGATCGCAACCAGGTGCTACATCGAGGATTGCATGGCAAAGACGTTCGGCTATCATTTCACGGCGATAGACATCAACATCATGCAGCTTGTGCCCAAGTACAAGGCAAACGCGGAGGAGATCAACGCGGAAGTCGCAAAGCAGCTTGAGCAAAAGCATCTCGAGGAGGCCGCTCTTGAGGCGCAACTCCCCAAGGACGATAGCGATCCCGAGGACAAGGCGCTTGAGGAACAACCCAAAGAGGAGCAACTTGCTCCGGAGCAACCCAAAGATGAGCAGCCTGCCGACGAGCCGCTTCCCGCAGAGGATATCCCCGCGCTCACGCTTGACGGCGAACTCCCCGCGGAGCCTGCCGAGGTCATTCCTCCCGCGGAGGAAGAGGCTTTTGAGGAGAGCGACAAAAAGTCGGATCCCGCAAACGCTTGATTTTTGCAACATCAAAAATATAAACAGGCAAATGCGCCCAATGGGCGCAATTTTGCCCGTATAGAGGAGTAAATATGAAGGAAGTTTATTTGACCCAAGAGGGGCTTGACGAGCTCCGTCAGAGATTGGATTTTCTCGTCCGCTATCTGCGCGGCGACGTAGCAAAAAAGTTGCAGCATGCGCGTGAGTTGGGCGACCTCAGCGAAAATGCCGAGTACGACGCGGCAAAGCAGGAGGAAGGGCAGGTCGCGCAGGAGATCAAGGACATCGAGGAGCGCATCAAAAACGCCGTTATCATCAAAAAGAGCGACAATCACAAGGTCGCGATGGGCAACACCGTCACAATCGAGTATCTCGGCGAGTTGGACGAGGGCGAGGACGCGATCATGCAGGTGCAGATCGTCGGCGAAACGGAAGCGGATTTTTCCAAGGGCAAGATAAGCAACGAATCTCCTCTGGGCAAGGCGCTTATAGGCAAAAAGAGCGGCGACATCGCAAAGTTTGCCACGCCGCACAGCGAGGAACAGTACAAGATCCTTTCCATCAATTGAATTTTCACGCCGCGGGCGATCCCCGCGGCAAATTTTAATCGCATATGGACAACATCAACAATTCCGCGCCTCAGCTTGACGCAAACGAGGTGCGCAAGGTCAGGATAGAAAAGCTGGGCGAGTTGTCCGCTCGCGGGGCAGATCCCTTTGAGCAGACTTCTTACGAACGCACCGCCACCGCGGGCGCGATTTTGGCGGATTACTCCGCCTACGAGGGCAAGGAAGTGTCCGTCGCGGGCAGGCTTGTGTCAAAGCGTATCATGGGCAAGGCGAGTTTCGGCCATATCATGGACAGCGACGCCAAGCTGCAAGGCTATTTCAGCCGCGACGACATGGGCGAAAGCGCCTATCAGGATTTCAAAAAGTACGACGTAGGCGACATCATCGGCGTCCGCGGCGTAGTTTTCAAAACCAAGACGGGCGAGGTGTCCGTGCATGTTCATTCGGCGACGCTGCTTGCAAAGTCGCTTTTGCCCCTTCCGGAAAAATTCCACGGGTTGAGGGATACGGAACTCAGATATCGTCAGCGTTACGTTGATCTCATTGCCAATCCCGAGGTGAAAGAGGTCTTTGTCAAGCGCAGCCGCATCATATCCGTCATACGCCGCGTGCTCGACGACCTCGGCTTCATCGAGGTGGAAACGCCGATCCTCAACACGCTTGCGGGCGGAGCGAACGCGCGACCCTTCATCACTCACCACAACACGTTGGACATCGACATGTACATGCGCATCGCTACGGAGTTGCACTTGAAGCGCCTCATCGTCGGCGGCTTTGAAAAGGTGTATGAGATAGGCAGACAGTTCCGCAACGAGGGCATGGACCCCAAGCACAATCCGGAGTTCACCACCATCGAGTTGTATCAGGCTTACGTTGACTACAAGGCGATGATGGACATCACGGAACTTTTGTACACAACCGCCGCAAAGGAAGTTTTGGGCACGCTGGACATTTCCTATCAGGGTACGCCTTTGCACCTGCAATCCCCCTGGCAGCGCCTCACCATGATCGAGGCGGTCAAAAAGTACACCGGGCTTGACTTTGACAATGAGCCGCTTGACATTCTGCTTGCCCGCGCCAAAAAGGAACTCGATCTCGAACTCCCCGCGGACATAAGCTGGGGCAACGCGCTTTACAAAATTTTCGACGTTTGCGTCGAGTCGCAACTGACGGGCCCCGTGTTCATTCTGGATTATCCCGTCGAGGTCAGTCCGCTTGCCAAGCGCAAACCCTCCGACCCTCGCCTCACCGAGCGTTTCGAGTTCTTCCTGTGCGCCACCGAGGGCGGCAACGCTTTCAGCGAGCTCAACGATCCCCTCGATCAGCGCAAGCGTTTCGAAGCCCAGATGTTGGCAAAGGCAAAGGGTGACGAGGAGGCTCAACCCTACGACGAGGATTTCTGCACCGCGCTTGAGTACGGCATGCCCCCCACGGGCGGCCTCGGCATCGGCATCGACCGCATGGTGATGTTCCTCACGGACTCCGCCTCCATTCGCGACGTGCTCCTCTTCCCGACGATGCGTCCCCTCAAGTGATCCTCAATATTTTGCCGATTTCACCAAATCGGCATTTTATCGCCACATTTCATTCGCCTGATCTTGCGTTTTTGCACTTTCAGGCATTTTTATTCTCCGCGCCAACTTCTCAAAGTTCTCAAATCTCTCGTGTCATTCTTCGACAAGTTCGGAATGACAGAAGAAACAAAGGGCGCTCGGACAGGGCTTTGGTATTTGAGAAGGCGGGGCATAAATTTTTTTAAAGTATTGAATTTGCCGGCTTTTGATGTTAAAATCGTAAACGGTAAAGTTTTGGATAAACGAGGGCAGTTGAGATGCACGACATTTTTATATCGTATTCGCATAAAGACAAACAGATCGCCACTATGGTGCTTGGCATACTCGAACAGAACGGAATAAAGTGTTGGATCGATTATCGCGACGCAATCGTGGGAAAAGATTATGCTGCGTCCATAGTTCGCGCAATCAAGGAGTGCAAATTTTTCGTACTTTTGCTTTCCGCAAACAGCAGCGCTTCTCAGCACGTGATCAACGAAGTCAATTCCGCGGTGACCGCGTCGAAAACCATAGTGCCTTTCAAGATCGACGAGGCAGAGATCTCCGACAGTATGGAATATTACGTGGGAAAGACGCATTGGCTTGAGGCTATAACCCCGCCTATGGAGGCGCATATAAAAGAACTTGTCGCGACGCTTGGATCTTATTCCGAAAACGGCAACGCAAAAAATTCTCCCGCAAGACCTATGCCGTCCGCTCCTCGCGGACGAGGCGCGGTAGGCAACGAGTGCAAGATGATGACTTTGCAGGAGCTTATCGCGGCGGGACATACTCCGTCATCCATAGCGATACAGCTTGTCGAAAATGACTATATCAACTGCAACGGCATATCGGACGAGAATGAAGGATCCGCGGCGCAGTGGGAAGAATTTTTGCAAAACGACAGCGACACATTCCGCTATTTGGTAAACGGAGAGGGGAAGATCGTGGGGGACTGGTCTATTGTCGCGCTCACCGAGGAGAGTTTTAAACAGGCGCTAAAAGGCGAGTTGCTTGAAAAGGATATAGGAATGGACAACACCGAGCCCCTATACTTCCCGGGGACGTACAAACTTTACATTTTGTCGATGTCGCTTTTGCCGGAATATCGCACCATGCAAAACCACATCAAACTTGTGGATTCTTTTGTCGAACAACTCGGGGATTACAGCCAAAATGAAATATTTTTCGACGAGATCTGCATAAACGTCTTTTCACGAGAGGTGGAGGCTATGATCAGAAAACTCGGCTTCAAATATGTGGCGGACAACAAAGTATTCGGCAAGATCTACAGTTTGCGCTTCATTCCGCTGCCCGATCTGCCGCTGATAAAAAAACATCCAAAGCTGGTGGAAAACTATGCGCAATTCAAATGATATAAAGATACGTCGTGCATTTATGACGGATGATGCGGCGCAGATCGCAAAACTGCTTTATCTCACCGACCCGTATATCTATCCTTTCCTATGCGACGATTTTAGCGACGCGACATGGGTGGATTTCGTGCGTAGAGCGCTTAAATGCGCAGACCACGTGCACTTTGCGGGGAATATGTTGTTGGCAACGCTCGACGATAATATAGTAGGACTTATCTGTGCCTATTCCGTGCCGTCAGATAGAGTGTTTTTACAACCTGTGGACGAGAAAGTAGCGGACAAATACGCTTTGGTTTGGGAAGGATATTATAAAAACGCTCGAACTCATGACAAAAGTCTGTATATTAGCAATTTGTGCGTGGATCCCGCATACAGGCATATGGGCATAGGCGCCGCTTTGCTTGAACAATTGCTCGCAGAACATTCGGGCGAGGCAGTGACCCTCGACGTGCTTGCCGACAACTCTTCGGCGATCGCGCTCTATGAAAAAGCGGGATTTAAGGCCAAGTCCCGTTATAACGGTTTTTCAGGCGCGGCTCAAGTCCCCGTACTATGCGTTTCGATGGAGAAAAAAGCTTCGGTAAAGCCGTAAAATTCTCGCCGCAATCAATTGACAAATCTTCATCAGACATCTATAATGAGTAATGCTCAATTGTGCCATTAGCCCAGCTGGATAGAGCGTCTGGCTACGGACCAGAAGGTCGGGGGTTCGAATCCCTCATGGCACGCCAATCCCAGCCTATCTTGAACTGATAGGTTGGGATTTTCTTTTCTTGTGGGATTTGGACTTGCGTGTTCTGAAAACGCGCGCTGAGAGGGTGTGGGCACGCCTAATTCCTATGATAAACAGGGTGGAAAATATATTCCAAATTTTCTTACATTGGGTGATAAAACCATAACCATCAAATAAAAAAACAAATTTGAGATGTCGGGCTATCATGAAAATAGTGCTGAGGCGCAAGATTTGGAAAACAAAAATAAAGTCATATGTTCAAGCCATCAACAAAGTCAGAGAACTGCAACTTTTGATGAGGGCAAAAAAGACAAAAAAAAGATGGAGGTCGGTATCCATATTCTCAACTTCGTTCCCGCTACCATCTTGGCCGGCGCTACCCGGACCCGACCTTGCATATCGGCCCTGCTGCAGTACAACAGTAATTCATGAATTATCCATATAATAACCGATTTTGCGGAAGCTGTTAACGGCTTAACGGAAATTGAATTTCAATTGTTTAATTGGGTTTCAGGAGAGTGATGTCAAACCACCATTTTCCTGATACAGAATGTTTCATTTTTTGATCAAAGATCCATATTGCTCCGCAGTGAGTTCTCCTCGCAAGTATTTTATCAGTGTAGATGAATAACCGTTTTGATAGAGCGCATCTTCGCGACAAGGAATGGATTCCAAATCAAAAATGGCGTCGTATGCGCTGATTTGACTTTCTTCTGACAAAGTGGTCGGTTGCGGGTATAGGACATCGGGCATAATAGGTTTCTCTTCATAAACACTGCTGAATCGATGATCGAATTGACTCATATCGCAAATGCAGAGCGTAATCGAGAGGAGGGGGAAAAAGGATTTTAGAAAATTAAACGTTGGGAAGAGCGGAGTTGAAAGGGGCGGGGCGCAAATTATTTGGCGGTTTTTTTGCGCGGGTGTGAAAAAATTTCTTGGCAGAGTGGGTTGTATATGTTATAATATAAATCTAGTATATTATTGTGAAAACAAATTGGAATATTTGACCGGAGGACAAATTTTTGGAAGACAGGACAGTAAATCTTGACGAAGAATACGAAAAGTTGCAAAGCGAACTCGCCGAAATAGACAGGCAGATGTCAAAAGGGAGCGACGGCGCTGAAGAGGAGGCGTTGCGCTCCGCCATACGCGGCATAGGCAGTTTTTTGAGTCGCGTAAACCCGATAATTTTTAAGTTGGCAAAATTGAGTCGCGGGATGTTGAACGTATCGGGCGGCAGAGTTGTGGCTCCGCGCGGTATGGCGATCTTCAGTTACGACGACGGCGAAGCGATCTCCGTCATAGACGAACAGCAAAAGAGAGTGAGTTTTTGTCTGAAAGTCATGGCGGAAAAGGGAATAAACGGCAGATATATAGCAGAGTTGAACAAGTCGCTGTGTACGCTGTACGATATTTACGACCGCGAAGAGGAACTGTTGGCGAAAGTCAGAAAGTCGTGCGCCGACGCGCAAAATAAACTTGCGGTTTCGCTGCGTGAGAAGCGGGAGCAAGCGCTAAAAAAGATCGCCGCCATCGAAAAGCGGAGGGACGAGTCTTTCAGATCCTTCCTGGGAAAGCAAAGCGAGGCGAGGCTTGCCAACCTGGATTTCCCCAAAAGCTATGACGACGTCGCTTCCATAAATTTGGGCATAGATGTTCAAAATCGCCTTGTGTGCAATTGGAATTTCAATAACGGCATTTTGTATATAAAGCGCAACGGCGAATATTCTGTCGCGGACGCGTTGAAATCCGCCGTGTTGAGATTTTTGTTTGCGTTTCCCGGAGCGGCGGCGCAAATCATGTATTGCAGCAGCCATATGGACGACGCGGTGAACAGCTTCTTGGATATGCTGAACACGGCGGAGGTCTTTTATGACGATCTGTCGTCAGCGGGAGATATAAACAATTCGTCGAAGATGGGCGAGGAGGTGGACGGCATAAAGCAGTTGTATAAGCTGCGCACCTCGCTTTTGAACCGCAATAGGACGGACACGGTCCTGAATTATAACGCCGCCACGCCAAAGGATATCCAATCGCCGATTTTGGTGATTTTTCAGGATTATCCCAACGGATTTGAAAATTGCGGCAATATAGAATATCTCTTCAAGAACGGCGCGAAGTACGGCGTGTATTTTGTGGTGACTGAGGGCGGAAAGGAACGCGAATCTTATTCCGGCGTAAAACAGCCCGACGCAAAGGCTTATGCCGATGTGATCATAGAGTGCGTGGACGACGGGAAATTCCGCTGCGGAGGGCGCGAATATGATTTTGACGTCCCGGATCGCGACGTTGTGGACAAATGCGTCGCAAAGATCTACGACGCGAAAAAGGCGGGAAGGTCGTATGTGACTTATGAAGAGATAGGGTTTGGCGACTCCCGCGAGGAAAGGGCGCAAGTGGGCGCAAAACTTTCATTCTGCGTGGGTAAAAGTCAGAACAAAGACTATTTCCTGGAGTTTGTGACAGACGGCGACGGGGCTACGTCTTACGCGGTGTTGGGCAATTCGGGCGCGGGCAAATCCTCGCTCATTGACAGCATGATATACAGCGGCTGCATAAAGTATTCGCCCGACGATCTGAATTTTTATCTAATCGACTTCAAGGAGGGCGCGTCGAGCGATGAGTATGTGAAGAACGCGCGTATGCCGCACATAAAAATGGTGGCCTCGCACAGCCGTCCGGAAGAGGCAGACGTAATTTTGGACAATATTTTGAACGAGCAAAAGAAACGTTTGGAGCTCTTCAAAAACTACGACAATTGCAAATCCCTTGCAAAATTCAACGCGTTGATGGACAAGCAGGGCAAGCCGCACCTGCCAAGACTCATCGTGATCATTGACGAAACGGTGGAGATGTTGAAGGACGGCGGAGATCCGGCCCGCGTGGAAAGGATAATCGAAAAGTGCGGAAAGATAGTCGAACAGGGGCGTTCCAGCGGCGTGCACATCGTGTTGAGTTTTTTGAGGATAGAAAACAAGATCAAGCGCGTTGTCGAACTGATACCGGGCAGATGCTGTTTTAAAACAGATAAAGATAAGGCAACGGACTTTTTGAATAAAGACGCCGCTCGCCTTATGCCGGAGTGTACAAACGGCGTTGCGCTTGTAAGCGTAGATCTGGGCGTTACGTTTGATAAAGTAAAATTTGCATATGTCGGGAAAAACGGCGGCAGTTACTATGCAAAGCAGGTGTGCGAACGCTGGAGCGAATACCCAATCAACACTGTGGTCATAGGCGACAACTCCAGGCTCAACTTCAAGGATATCGCGTCGCGCGAAAGCGCGCTGTCAGACCTTTCGGGCGCGGCTGTGGGCGAGAGCTACTATACCCATAATGTCGTTCGCTTGCCGTTTGACGACACCAACCACTCAATGCTTATTGTCGGAAGCGATCAGAAAACGCAGATGGACTATATGACGTCGGTCATACTTTATGCATTGAAGATAGGCGCGCAGATCAACTTTGTGGACGGCACGAAGATATCGCAAAAACTGCACGAACGCCCGCTTTACAATATGTTTAAGGGCAAAAAGGGCATAGACATAGCCCTTGCAAGCGGATATATGAAGGCGCTTGCCGACGCCTGCGCCGAACAGACCCGCCGCATAAAGGATATGGACAACGTGCATCACCCTTACTTCTTCATCGTCAACTGCCTGCAAAACACGCTGTTTACGACAAACGACCTGTATATCCCCGAAGAGGATGACGAGGAGGACGAAGAGGACGCACCGACGGACGCTTTTGGTCTGGACGATATTTTTGCCATGCGAGAAGGCTCGTCGGGCAGATCTTCGTCAAAAAACAAAAAGAAAACCCCGCGGCAGGAGGAAGACGTAAGGATATACGGGAGCGATTCATTCAACGATATGCTGCGCAAACTAGGCCGCGCGAACAACTTCTTTGTGGTGTTTTCGGTGGATTCGCCCGAAGTGTTGCGGCGCAGCGACGCGTCCCAAACCGTGCGCTACAAAATTTTGCACAACGAGATCACCTACTCCATGGGCAGTTTGGTCAACGCATCGGTCGGATTTAGGGCTTATACAGATAAAGATTTTTGCAACGAACACTTGTCGCTGTTGTTCAAGGGCGGGACGCTTGCCGAAAAGATACGCCATATCAGCTACGACAACGACGAAGAAACGAGAAAACTGTATTTTGACCAAGTCCCCGATCATAACGATGACTGAGCGCATTGCGGACGGGAAATTTGTAGAAAAACAAACGTCTTTGTAAAAAAATGTATAAACGTGTAATATATTAACGGTTAAGGAGGTATACGGAGAAGATGAAGATCAATCAAGATATCGAAGATTACGATATTAAAGATCTGAACGCCATTGCTACGGGGATAAGCGACATCCAAAAGAAGGTCAGCGCCCTCGAAACTATGGCGGAAGCGATGGTGAACAACATAACCAAAGTGGAACAAAGTTTCACTTCGGTCAATATGGCGCGGGCGAAGGAGATCATTCAAAAATATATCGAGATCCTTTCAAACGCACAAACCGAACTCACCGAACTTACGGGCTCGGTGGAGGAGTTTGAAGAAAAAATACGCCGAGCGTGGCAAGATTGGTGATGAGGAGGTAAGAGATCATGGCAAACAGCGGTAAAGCTACAAAAGCGGTAGTCAAACAAATGGTGGAGTATATCAGATATTTCGCGGATTCCGTAAAGGAGGACAGCGGCAAAATGATGGACGAGGCGCAAAGTCTGAATTCATATTGGAACGACACCCAATATCAGAACTTTTTGAGGCTCATCGAAGAACTTACGAGCAGCCTTGTGGACAAGACCAGGGCGTTGTACGACTGCGCCGATAAGGTGGAAGAACACGAATTGAAGAGGTTGTAAGATGAAATCCAACGATATGAGCGTAGATACTGCCGCGTTCAACAGCATTTCGGGGAAGATCCGCAGAAGATGCGAGGAACTTTCACGCCTTTCGGACGCAATGTCACGAAACCTTGTGCGCGTCAACGAGCAATTTACGTCCGTAAACTTCTATAACGCTCGCGACGTGATAAGCGGGATACAGTCGGACCTCGCGCACGCTATTGACGTTATGGACAATATGAAAAGGTTTTTCAACGAGCTGGAGTACTGCACGCGGGATTACGCCGCCAGTGCGTTTAAGGGGTGACGTATGGCATATAATTTGAGAGAAAAAGCCGTTGACCTTGCGGACTGCGCTCAGCGCGTGTATGAAAATGTGTCAAGCGAAGTTTACGGCGGCGATTGGACGGACAGCGTGGGAGAATCATATCTTGTCTACGCCGAAAATATCAGCAGATACGCACGTGGTCTTGCCGATGTTTGCGGACAAATCGACGCCGCCGCAAGAAATCTCAATTCTTTCGACGCGGAAAGGGACAGAGCATATATTTCCGGCTTGGAAGCGGAGGTGCGATAAATGGCGGTGTATTGCGTATCTATCAATGCCATAAGCAGATTTGTTTCCGCAAACAGCAATTTTATTTCGGAAATAAACTCTTTTGCAAGCGCTTTTGAGTCGCAAACAGACTCGCTGATCGCGGAGGCGAACGCAAAACTTGACAAGTATAAAGATATGGTTTCGCGATTGCAGACGCTTTTGGATAAGGCAAGGTCGCGGGCAAGCGCCGCGGACAGACAGGCGGCGGCGGCAAGATCACAGGCCGCCTCGGTGCCGTCCACCATCAAACAAACATATACCGATTCGAATGGCAACCAAGCTACAAAATCCGTGCCAAACCCTCAATACGCGGCGGCGCAGGCTCAGGCAAATCAAGCGGCGCAGGCGGCAAGACAAGCCCACGCGCTTGTGGAAAAAGTGCGTTCCGCACTCTCCGCTTACGAACAAAAGAAGTCGCAAATTTCAGGGATAGCGACAAGCATACAGAGCATGGCGGGAGAACAGCGAGCCAAAATCAGACAAATTGCGACTATGGCGGAATCAGCCAATTCGCAGGCGCAGCGTGCCAAAGAAGCGGTGGAAAAATATGTTTCGATTTCAATAAGAAGATAGATAAAAACAGACGGAAACGGAAGACGCTGAAGCTAATATAAATATGATATAGGTATGACCTATAACTATATTATATAATATAACTATGATAATAGGTTTAGATTTAAGCACAAGGAGAACGCCTTATGAATTGCCCTAAATGTGGAAACGCATTGGATCCCTCATGGGTAAAATGTCCGTTTTGCGGAGAGAAAGTGGAAAAAAATCTGTGCCCGTCGTGCGGCAAGGAACTTCAGCCCGACTGGGTGAAGTGTCCATTTTGCGGGACAAAACTGAAGAAGTCGGAGCGTCCCGCGCCTGCAAAAAGGATGGAGGACGAGTTTGATTTTGACGACATGGAAGGGAGTTTTGATGAACAGCTTGAAGACCGAGAGGAGTTGCGCCGCGGCGAATATATGTGTGTGCGCGGCGAATTTGAGGAGGCATACAAATTTTTTAAGGCGTATGCGGACTTGCACTACGACCAAGTTGATGGATATATCGGCATTGTGCGAGCGCACAGCGAGGATTACACCATATACGAGGGAGAGCAGATCGAAAACGACATAAATATCGTGGACAAAATCAACAAATTTATGCCCACGCAGGATAAAGAATATAACAAGTATCTGGAGGCGAGGCGGAAACATTTTGCCGCGATAGAGAAGAGAAAGGCGGACGCAGAAGCCAGACGCAAGGCGAAAGAAGAAAAACGCATAGCCGAGGAAGAAGCCAAACGTAAGGCGGAAGATGAGGCGAAACGCAAGGCGGAGGAAGCCGCGGAGGAAGCCCGTCTTGCCAAGGAAAAAGCGGAGAAGGAAGCTGCCGAGGCAAAGCGCAGGGCAGAAGAGGAAGCCAAGCGCGAAGCGGAAGAGGAAGCGAAACGCAAGGCGGAGGAAGCGAAAAAGAAAGCCGCCGAGGACGCTCGCCTTGCCAAAGAAAGAGCGGAAAGGGAAGCGGCGGAGGCAAAGCGCAGGGCGGAGGAAGAAGCGAGGCGCAAAGCCGAAGAAGAGGCAAAACGTAAAGTCGAAGCGGAAGCCAGGTGGCTCGAGGCGAATTTTACGATCGTGGGGAACGTCCTCAAAAAGTATAAAGGCGTAGATGAAAATGTGGTGATCCCGGACGGGATAAAGTCCATTGGCGAATACGCGTTTAATAATAATAAAAATCTTAAAAGCGTGATCATACCAAACGGCGTGACGTCTATCGGCAGTAAGGCGTTTGCAGGGTGCGACGTTTTGCGGAGCGTAAAAATGCCGTCCGGCTTGACTGTGATCGACAGTTTTGCGTTTTCCGGTTGCCATTGCTTGGCGGACGTAACAATACCAAACGGCGTGACGTCTATCGGCGAATTTGCATTTAATCAATGCGAAAGCATATACAACATAGAGATACCGAAAGGTGTGACCGCTATTGAAAAAGGGACGTTCCAAACGTGCAAATACTTGAGTAGCGTGACCATACCGGACGGCGTGACTTCTGTTGAAGAACGTGCGTTCAGCAGTTGCGAATGCTTGGCGAGCGTGACGATACCCGACAGCGTGAGATCTATCGGCAAAGGGGCGTTCTTCTATTGCGAAGCCCTTTTGAGCGTGACGATACCCGACAGCGTGACATCTATCGGCGAAGACGCGTTTTTCTGTTGCAAAGGACTTACCGCGATAATACCCGACAGCGTAAAATATGTCGCTATGGGGGCGTTTGGAGGTTGCAAGGCAGTGTACTGCCGCGCGGCAAAGCGACCCGAGGGGTGGGACAAGCATTGGAACAAAGAATATAAGACTCGCAAGCCTCATGTGCTCTGGAAATTTAAAGGATAAAAAAGGAGAAAACATCGTATGAATTGCCCTAAATGTGGAAACGCGTTGGATCCCTCATGGGTCAAATGCCCGTTTTGCGGAGAGAAAGTGGAAAAAAATCTGTGCCCGTCGTGCGGCAAGGAACTTCAGTCCGACTGGGTGAAGTGCCCATTTTGCGGGACAAAACTGAAGAAATCGGAGCGTCCCGCGCCTGCAAAAAGGATGGAGGACGAGTTTGATTTTGACGACATGGAAGGGAGTTTTGATGAACA
>CANQMD010000018.1 GCA_947624885.1 uncultured Clostridia bacterium | reverse complement strand
ACCCGATTGTTGTTTCCCATTATGTTTGCGCTGTTCATCTTCCCTTTGCCTCCTTCCGATTAATCTATCCTTTGTTTGTACTTTATTTTTTCTTCTCCGCGCAGCGCGATATCGCAAACCCTTCAACCGTTCGCACCCTTCCCGCGCGTATGCTGTCACATTTTGTATTATAAAGTAAAATCTCTATTTAAACAAGCAAAATCTTCATTCAAAAAAGCCAAATTTGCAATATCCATTTAAAAAAGTTTAAGATCTCGCCCGTTATTAGGCAAGATCTCACTCAATGGGGCCTTCTCAAAATTTTGCTTCGGCGAGTTTCACTGGATCACGCCCAATTTTCTCAATTTTTCTTTTGCGCCTATGTCGCCCCTTGCGGCTGCCTCTTTGTACCACCTTATCGCCATACCCACGTTTTTGCTCACGCCTTCCCCTTTTTCGTAGCATTTGCCCAGCTGAAATTGCGCCGCCACATTGCCCTGTTCCGCCGCCTTGACAAACAGTTCCACCGCACGTCGTTGGTCCTTCAGCACGCGATCGCCGTAGTAGTACCAGAGCCCCAGATACAATTGCGCCTGCGCATACCCTCCGTTTGCCGCCGCAGAGAACAGATCGAACGCCTTTTTGATGTCCTTTTGCGTACCCAAACCGTACTGTTTGCATAAGCCGAAGTAATATCTTGCCTCCGAAATGCCCTGTTCCGCCGCCTTTTCAAGCCAGTATGCCGCCTTCTCCATATCCTCTCGCACAACCTCGCCGAGGTAGTACAGCGTGCCAAGTTTGCACTGCGCCGCGCCAAACCCCTGCTCCGCCGCCTGCGTATACCAATATATCGCCTTGCGCGTGTCCTGTTCCACGCCGTTGCCCCGCTCGTAGCACGCGCCCAGATTGTATTGCGCCATTGCGCAGCCCTGCTCCGCGGATCTTGTATACCACCTCGCCGCCCTGACGCTGTCCTTCACCGTTCCGTATCCGTAAAAGTAGCAATATCCCAACGCGCATTGCGCCTCTCTATGCCCCTGTTCCGCCGCCGCCTGAAACCAAAACGTCGCCTTTATGCGGTCCAAATTCACGTCTACGCCCCTGAAATACCTCTGCGCAAGTTGAAATTGCGCCTCCGCGTTCCCCTCCTGCGCCTTGACGTACAGATCCTCCGTTTCGGGGGTCATGTTGTCCATATTGCCTTTGCCGTCCTCAGGTCCCATATTTCATCCTCTTTTATGATTTTCCTGTCGAAAACTCTCTTCCGACCGTCTTTTCCTATCTTTTTATCTTCGCGCCGCTACAATAATGCCTCGCCGCGCTCATTCAAGTTTTTTCAAAAATTCCTTCGCGCCGGCGTGCCCGTTTCTCTCCGCTCTCTGCAACCAATACACCGCCAACATCGTGCTCTGCTCCACGCCCTGACCGATCCCGTAGCAAATGCCCAGGTTGTATTGCGCGTCCGCGCAGTCCTCCTCCGCCGCTTTTTGATACCACCAAACCGCTTTGGCAAAGTCCTGTTCCACGCCCGCGCCCCTGTTGTAGCAAACGCCCAAGCCGTTTTGCGCCTTTGCGTCGCCCTGCTCCGCCGCCTTTTTCAGCCAATATGCCGCCTTCTCAAAGTTTTGTTCCACGCCGTTGCCGTCAAGGCAGCTGATCCCCAAGCGATATTGAGCGTCCACGTGTCCCTGTTTCGCGGCGCTTTCAAGCCAATATTCCGCCTTTGTCGGGTCCTTTTGCACGCCACGACCGAGGAGATACAGGCTCCCGATAAAAAATTGCGCCTTCACATCGCCCTGCTCCGCCGCCTTTTCATACCAGTACGCCGCTTTGTCTATATCCGCCTCCACGCCCTTTCCGCTATGGTAGTACGCCGCCAAAAGAAATTGCGCCTTTGCATGTCCTTGTTCCGCGGCAAGCGTATGCCAATATGCCGCTTTCTTCTCGTTCTTGCTCACATGTCTTCCCGAGCCGTAAAAATTGCCCAAATCGAATTGCGCGTCCACATTGCCGTGCTCTGCCGCTCTTTCATACCAATAGATCGCCGCTTTTTCGTCTTTTTCCACGCCCACTCCGTGCAGATGGCAGTTCGCCAGATTGCGCTCCGCCGTAGCGTCGTCCTGATCCGCCGCCTTTTTGTACCACTCTATCGCTTTCGCCGGATCTTTTTCCACGCCTTGTCCGTACTCGAAGCAGTACCCCAGGTTGCATTGCGCGTCCGCGTATCCCTGTTCCGCCGCCTTTGCGTACCATTCCGCCGACTTCACAAAATCTTGCTCCACGCCTTGCCCGTTCTCATAGCACAACCCCAAATTGTATTGTGCGGGGGCATTTCCCTGTTCCGCGGCTTTTTGATACCAATATATCGCCTTTTCAAAGTCCTGTTCCACGCCCGACCCAACGCCGTAGCACCAGCCCAGATCGCACTGCGCCTTTGCGTATTCCTGCTCCGCGGCTTGCGCATACCAAAACGCCGCCCTTTCATCGTCTTTTTCAACGCCTTGCCCGCTCGCGTAGCACCGCGCCAAATTCCATTGCGCGATCGCGTAGCCTTTTTCCGCCGCTTTTATATACCATTCAACGGCTTTAGCGACGTCCCTCTCCCTTCCTTGTCCTCTGTCGTAGCAAGCGCCCAGATTGTTTTGCGCGGCGGCATATCCTTTGTCTGCGGCGCACTGCCAAAGGTCCGCCGCCCTCTTCTCGTCCTTTTCCACACCTTGCCCGTTAAACAGGCACACTCCCAGCTTATATTGCGCTTCCGTCAGCCCATGCTCCGCGGCTTTCTTAAAGCACTCCGCCGCTTGATCATAGTCCTGTTCCACGCCGTCCCCGTCGTAAAATTTCATACCCGTTTCAAACATTTGTCTTGCCTCTTCCGTCATCCCGCCGTTCTCCGTCATACTGCCTCCGTATTTTCAAACGCTTTTATTTTTTCGCCCCGACGCTTGCCCTCGACGTATCGCGGCAGGATCATCGGCGCTGCCAACATTATATTCTTTTTTCAAACGCTTGTAAAGAATATTTGTGTCCGCCCACGCGAGCCATCTCGCCCTCCAAAATCCCCTCCGCTTCAAAAGTAAGTTTGAATATGCGCAAAAAATTTGTTGCTTAAATGTTGTCGCAGATATATAATGTATGCACAAATTTGTCGCGGCAAGCCCGCAAAAAGGACGTTTATGGCAAAAGATCAAAACGATAAGCAATTTGTCAAAGACATCGCCGACATGACGGTGGATTTTCCCCAATGGTACACCGACGTTGTGCTCAAAACCCAGCTTGTTGACTACGGTCCCGTCAAGGGCACCATGGTGATCCGCCCCTACGGCTACGAGATCTGGGAACGCATACAGGCGGAACTCGACGCACGCTTCAAGGCGACGGGGCACAAAAACGCCTATTTCCCTATGCTCATCCCCTATTCCTTCCTCACAAAAGAGGCGGAGCATGTTGAGGGTTTCGCGCCGGAAGTCGCGCTTGTCACGCACGTCGGCAAAAACGAACTTGAGGAGCCTCTTGTGGTGCGCCCCACGTCTGAAACCATCATCTGCTCCATGTACGCCAAGTGGGTGCAAAGCTATCGCGATCTGCCCGTGCTCATCAACCAGTGGGCGAACGTCGTGAGGTGGGAAAAGACCACCCGTCCCTTCCTTCGCACAAGCGAATTTTTGTGGCAGGAGGGGCACACTCTGCACGCCACGGAGCAGGAGGCTCGCGAGGAAACCCTCCGCATGCTTGAGATCTACCGTTCTTTCATGCAGGACGTGTTGGCGATAGATGTGCTCACCGGCGTAAAAACCGAAAAGGAAAAATTCGCGGGCGCAGTTGAAACATATTCGATGGAGGCGATGATGCTCGACGGCAAATCCCTTCAAGCGGGCACTTCGCACTATCTCGGCAACAATTTTGCCTCCGCGTTTGAAATCAAATATCTCGACCGCGACGGCCAACTCAAAAACCCCTACCAGACCAGTTGGGGCGTATCCACCAGGCTGATAGGAGCGCTCATCATGGCGCACGGCGACCAGCGCGGCCTCAAATTGCCGCCTCGCGTCGCGCCCATCCAAGCCGTGATCGTCCCCATCGCCGTCCACAAGGAGGGCGTATCCCAAAAAGCGGAGGAGATCTATTCCTCGCTCAAAGCCGCAGGCGTCCGCGTCGAACTCGACGACCGCGATCAATCCCCGGGCTGGAAGTTCAACGAGTGGGAGATGAAAGGCGTTCCCGTTCGCATTGAAATAGGCCCTCGCGATTTGGAAAACGGCACCGCCATGGTCGCCCGCCGCGACACTCATGAAAAGCAACTGCTTCCTCTCGCGGAGCTGACGACCTCCATCCCCGCGCTACTTGACGACATCCACCAAAACATGTTCGCCCAATCGCACGACTTTTTGCATTCGCACATCGCCGTCTGCCACAATATGGACGAGATGTCGTCCGCCCTTGACAACCACAACTTCGTCAAAGCCATGTGGTGCGGCTGCCGCGAGTGCGAGGACAAGATCAAAGCGGATCTCGCCGCCACCTCCCGCGTGCTCCCCTTCGACCAAACCCCCGTCGGCGACGTATGCGTCTGCTGTGGCAAGCCCGCCACCAAAGTCCTCTACTTCGCCAAATCCTATTGATCCCCTTTATAGAGGTTTTACACCCATTCCTCGCCCCTGCTGTCATGTTGCGCGCAGTCGAAACATTCCCTTTATAGAGGTTTTACACCTGTTCCTCGCCCAAAAGCCGCCGCTTTTCCACTCAAGGCTCCCTTTAGTAATGGGAGCTGTCCGCGCTCATGGCGCGGACTGAGGGGATTGTCCCTTGTGTCATTCCGAGCCTGTCAAAGAATCCCCTTTGCAGAGGCACCCCGCCTGTTTCTCGCCACAAAAAAAACCGCGGTTTGAGTTGCCGCGGTTTTTCGTTCTGTTTTTGCCAGAATCACTTTATCGTAAAGCTGAACTCGTGCGCCCGATTCGGCAAGATCTTATATCTCTTTTTGGTGCACGCCAAAGCGGGCACGTCGCCGCCCACGCCGCGTTGAGCGCCGTCTATGCACACTTCCACGGCGTCGCCGTGAGCAAGTTCATGTGCGTGAGTCGCCTCATCCAGCGCCTCCTGAGTGTAGTCGTGCACGCTGAACTCAAAGGGTTTTTCCACAGCGGCGAAAGTCACTCCGCGCTCCCCGCCCACGCGGACGAAACGCGCGTCGCAGTGATTGCCGTTTTCCTGCGGCACGAGGTAGTTGTGCTCAAAGTCCGCGATCGTGCCCTCATACACGCCGAGTTTTGCGGAAGTTTTGCGATCGCAATAGTTCTCGTGCGGGCCTCTTGCAAAAAATTTCACGCTGTCGGAGGTTTTGAGTTGCATGCGGAATCCGTAGCGCGGCAGGCTGAACAGCGCGTTTTTGACGCGCATTTTGATGTGCAGGCCGTCCTCGCCTATCTCGTACACGGTTTTCAGCGAATACAGTTGCGGCATGCACGACCAGTCTATTTCCACCGCTTTATCCGAGCACACCATATTTGATTTGACCAGCCTTTCAGAGCACGCTTTGAAGAACAGTTTTCCCAAAATACGGCGCACAAATTTTGGCACTTGCGGAGTCGCGTCGTTGTCTATCTGCGCTCTCCAGAAGTTGGGACGAATGGGCGCGGCAAGTTTTTCCTCGCCGTTTATGATCAGCGATGTTACAAAGCCGCTGTTGCGGTTGACGGTAGCTTTGATATCGCCGTGCTCCAGCAATATCTGCCCGTCCTCCTGAAAAACGGTTTTCCCTTCGGCGACCTCGAAAGTTTTGGGTTGATAGCCTTTCAATTCCAGCTGTTCTTCCGCCACAACGTCGCCCTCTTCAAACGCGTTTTCCGCATGCAGGCAGATCATATAGCAGTTGATCGCCGTTTCGCCGTCGAGTTTTTCCGCCTCGTGCGTCAGGTCATAGGGCAACTCTATCGTCCCTTCCGACAGCGGAGGAATGGACGGAGTCTGCAACGTAAACGTCTTGACGGGCAACCCGTTGTGCACAAGTTCCAGCGTCAGCCCAAACTTGTCCAGATCTGTGAACATAAATTCGTTTGTCAGGCGCAGCGTACTTCCCTCAAGCGCAAATTGCACCTGTTGATGCACCTTTTTGACCTCATAAAACGCGGGATTGGGCGTGCGGTCCGCGCGGAGGATGCCGTTGAATGCAAACGTTCCGTCGTTTGGCTCGTCCCCCCAATCGCCGCCGTAGGTATACTCTATCGTGCCGTCGGGCAGCGTGCGTTTTATCGCCTGATCCGCAAAGTCCCATATGTATCCTCCGCACAGGCGATCGTGACGACGGAAGTGCTCCCAATAGTCCGCAAAGTTGCCCAAGCTGTTGCCCATGCAATGCGCGTACTCGCACTGTATGAAGGGCTTGTCCTTGTACATCCTCGGCGTAAGCAGGTGTCCAAGCGGCGCCCACGTCGCCATGGAATGGATGTGGCACTTGTTCAGCGCGATCTCCTCCATCTGATCTTCCTTTGTATACATCTCGCTCATGATGTCCGATGTCTTGATATAAAAGTCCGGCTCGTAGTGGATAGGTCTTGTCGTATCAAGTTCCAACGCCGCTTTTTTGGCGGCGACAAACGCCTTGCCGTAGCCGCTCTCGTTGCCCAGCGACCAGAACAGTATGCAGGGATGATTGCGATATGTCGCCACCATATTTTGCATACGCCAGCATATGCGTTGCGTCCATCTCTTGTTGTTTTTGGGCGCTTTTGCGGCGATGCCGTGAGTTTCGAGATTGTTTTCGCACATCACCATTATGCCGTACTTGTCGCACAGATCGTAAAACGCGCGACTGTTCGGATAGTGGCAGGTGCGGATGGAGTTGACGTTGTTGCGCTTCAGCAAAATTATGTCCCTCTCCGTATACTCCGCGGGGACGGCGTGCCCAAATTCGGGATGGAATTCGTGACGATTCACGCCTCTTATCTTCAATTTTTTGCCGTTCAGCAGGATATGGGGCTGTTTTCCGTCTATCATCGGGACGATCTTCACCTCGCGGAATCCAAACTTGATCTCGCGCATATCCGCAAATCCCTCTTTGCCGTTTTTCAGCGTGCACAGAGTGACGCGCAGCGTATACAGATAGGGATCCTCACTGCTCCACAGGCGGGGTGCGTCCACGGTTTCCTCGATCGCGACGGACTTCTGTTCTCTGTCCATACCCACGATATTAAAGACGTATTGTCCGACCTGCTCTCCGTCCGCCTTCAACAGCGCGACCTTGAGCGCCACGTCCACATCGTCCTCTCCCAGCGCGTTTTCTATCTTCGCGTCCAACAAAAGAGTCGCCCTGTCATATCCGCCCTCAAACTTCGATCTTGCGAAGATGTCCGCGATCCTGATCTTCGGCTCGAATATGAGCGTCACGTCGCGGAAAAGCCCAGACAGCCTCCACATGTCCTGATCCTCAAGATAACTGCCTATCGAGTATCTGAACACCACGATCTTGATCTCGTTTTCGCCCGTCTTCACAAACGGCGTGATGTCGTACTCCTGATAGTCGAAAGTGGATTCGCTGTATCCCACAAACTTGCCGTTGACGTACAGCTGAGCGCTGCTGTTCGCGCCAAAGTTGACGTGCACGCTCCCCTCCGTCTTGTCCAGCGTAAACTTGCGCATATACAGCCCGCAAGTGTTGGCGTTTTCGTCGATATGCGGCTTGTTGGGATGCTTGCTGTCGATGGGTTTGGGATATCTGATATTGGTGTATATCGGTTTGTCATATCCCTCGATCTGCCAATTTGACGGCACGCGGATGGTATCCCAGCTTTCCGGCTCAAGATCCAGCAACTCCGTAGAAACAAAATATTTGAAGTTCCATTCTCCGTTCAGCAGCGAGATCCTCGCCTTTCCGTCGGGGTCAAGCGGGAAGCCCGCGCCGTGTTTGGGTTGCACGTTCAGCTGATAAACGTCGGGATCGTTGAAATACTTTTCCATAAATTCTCTCCTTTTGATCGCTCTCTCAATATGTCGTATATGCGCTCTTCATTTTTGTTCGGGGATATACAGCAAACGCCTACAGTTGGGGCACTCCGCAAAATCTCCGGGGTTTTTGAGTTTTGAAGCGGTATCTCCCGCAAGTTCCATTCCGCACCCGGTGCAAAACTTGCTCTTTGGGTCATAACTTTTCATGACGGGGAATTTTTTGACGGATTTTCTTGCCTTGAAATATTCCTCCATCTCGCGCGGGATCGCGCTTTTGATCTCGTCCAACTTCCTTTTCAGTTCCTCGAGCGCGGATTGGTTTTGCTGGCAGAGTTTGTTGAATGCCGCCTCGGCAGCCTTTCTGTCCGCCTCCGCCTTTTTGCCCTGCGCCACTACGTTTGTGAAGTTCTGAAACAACTTTTCCATTCTGGCGACGGCTTCCGACAGCTTTTTCTCAAGCGCTTCAAGTTTACCCTTGATTGCGGTCACTTTTTTGAGGTAGTGCTCCACTTCCACAGGGTCCGTCGTGCCCTCAAGTATGCCGTTGAAGTCGTCCAACTCCTCCCTGTTCGAATCCAACTCCGCCTTCAACGCGTTGTAGATATTCAGTAGATCTCTAGCGTCCGAGTTAAGTTTTCCGATAGCCTCCCTCGCTTCGGCATACGCCTTTTCCGCTCTTTCCTTCGCCTTTCCTTCGGGGCTGGCAAGCAGCGCCGCCTGACGGTTGTAATACTCCTGATCGTATTGTTGATACTCAAGCATCTTGTCAAAATTCATAGTTCCTCTATCCTCCTGAACGGGCAAGCCGAAGCCGCCTTGAATGTTTTTATTTCACACGGCGCAAGCGCGTCGCTCAAAATATTCTGCATAATTATCTCGCTGAAGTAATGCGAAAACTCGATCAGCGCCAATCCGTCCGCCTGCGCGTCCAGATATTGATGGTGCTTCAGTTCCCCCGTGATCAGCACGTCCGCGCACTCTCTCGCGCGGTCATATTCGCTGCCGCCCGCGCCTCCGACGACGTAAGCCTTGTCTATGATCCTGCTCGGATCCCCCACGACCAGCACGGTGTCGTCGCCGAGTTTTTCCGCGACCGTCTTTGCCAGCTGCGCCAGCGTCACGCCTCCCGCGGCAAATATCCTGCCAACGCCGTCCGTCTCGATATCCTTCCCTCCAAACAGCCTCGCGAGGTAATCGTTGATCCCCCTCTCCGCCTTGTCAAGATTGGTATGCATGGAGTACACCGTTATTCTGTCCCTCACAAGCCTCGCGCACAACGCGCCCCGCTTTTCGTCCTCGTCTATACGGGGCATCGGATCCCAGATGAAAGGATGGTGCGACACGATCAGATTTACGCCCAGCTTTTCCGCCTCTTCAACGGTTTGCGAGGTCGCGTCCAAAGCAAGCAAAACGCCCGTGCATTCCGCCTTTCTCGATCCGACCATAAGCCCCACTCTGTCCCATTCCTCCGCCTGTTTGGGCGGCGCGAGGCGCTCCAAAATTTCAATGACTTCGCCAATTGTCATGGTTTATTCCTCATTTTCGATGTTATAAAGTGCCTTTTCAAGCATTTGCGCCCTCTCCTCCAACTTCGTCGACGACGCGCCCGCTTCAAGCAAGTCCCTCACAAATTTCAACTCTTGCCTCGCTCTTTTTTCAAAGTCGCGGTCGCTTTTGTAAAACTTTCCGAAGGCGATCTGGATCTCGTCAAGATCGTCCTCCCCCGCCTCCGATCTTATCACCGTGTAAAGCTTTCCCGCGCATTCAACCGCGCGGTCAAACGTGACGCGCTGCCCTATCTTTTTGAGTTCGCGCCTCACTTTTTCGGGATGGGTGTTTGGGGACAGGACGTAGCTTTCAAAGCGTTTTTTGTGCTCGAACGCCCTGTCAAGGATCCCTGCGATCACATCTCCGCCCAGCCCCGCGATTATCACCGCGTCCACCTCTTCGCTTTCAACGGGGTCAAGCCCGTCGCCAAGACGGGTTATCATGACCTTTTCAACGCCGTTTTCAGTGGCGAGGGCTCTCGCTTTTTTGAGGCTCTCCTCGCTGATGTCCGTCGCGATCGCCCTTTTCACTCTGTCCGTACTGACCAAAAAGTAGGCGAGTTTGCCGTGGTCGCAGCCAATATCCGCCGCGCTGTCCGCTCTCACGAGGGAAGCGACGGCGGCGAGTCTTTGATCCAGACGTATCGGCATCAGTCGAAGTCCTTCAGCTTTTTGAGGCGATTGGGATGGCGCAATTTTCTCAGCGCCTTCGCCTCGATCTGACGTATACGCTCACGCGTCACGTTGAATTCCTTTCCCACCTCTTCCAGCGTGCGGGGGTGGCTGTCGTCAAGGCCGTAGCGCAAGCGCAGCACCTTTTCCTCGCGCGGAGTGAGGGTGTTGAGCACCTGGATCAGTTGTTCCTTCAGCATATTGCTTTCGGCGACGTCGCTTGGCGACAGAGCGGTGTTGTCTTCGATGAAGTCGCCAAGGTGGCTGTCCTCCTCCTCACCGATAGGCGTTTCAAGCGACACGGGATCCTGCGCGATCTTTTGTATCTCGCGCACGCGTTCGACGGGGCAACCCAGATAGTCGGCAATCTCTTCGGGCGAAGGCTCTCTTCCCAACTGCTGAAGCAGATGTCTTGTCGCTCTCACCTGTTTGTTGATGGTTTCCACCATATGCACGGGGATGCGGATCGTCCTTGCCTGGTCAGCGATGGCGCGGGTTATGGACTGCCTTATCCACCAAGTCGCGTACGTCGAAAACTTGAATCCCTTGGTGTAGTCAAACTTGTCCACCGCCTTCATCAAGCCCATATTGCCCTCCTGGATGAGGTCGAGGAACTGCATCCCTCTTCCGACGTATCTCTTCGCGATGGACACCACAAGTCTGAGGTTTGCCTCGCTGAGGGTAGCTTTGGCTTTTTGGTCGCCCGCCTCCATTTTTTTTGCGAGTTCGATCTCCTGTTCGGCGGTCAAAAGCGGCACCTTGCCTATCTCCTTGAGGTAGATCTTCACGGAGTCGTCCACAGTGCCGTCGGGCATAGACGAGATGTCCGTGATGTCCTCCTCCTGCGCCTCTATCAACGAGATGCCCGCGTCGTTCAGCGCCTTAAACACCACCTCCATATCCTCGGCGGAAGCGTTCAGATGCTCAAGTTTTTTCATGATCTCGTCCTCGCTGACGGAGCCTTTCTCCTTGTTGGCGGCGATGATCTTGTCGATTTCGTTTTTCAAAAGTTGTTCTCTTTCCATTGTTTTTTTATCCTCCTTTTTTACAGTTTGTCGGCCGGTAGCCGCGACGCCAGTTGTCTTTGCAGTTTTGCTATATTCTTCACCGTTTCCCTTTTCTGTTCGGGGTCGGTGAGAGTTCCGTACAATTGATTCAGTTCCTTGATCTTTGCGGCAAGATACCCGTTTGCGAGGCACAGCAGACAGTCGTCGTACAGTTTTTTTGCCCTGTCGCTATCCTCAGGCAGTTCAAGCGCGACCAGCTTGTCTATCTCCTCCGACGGCTCCGCGTAGCTGTATATGCTGCCCACGGAGAAGTTTTCGTTCTCTTTCAGCGCCTCGAATATCTGCGCGTGTTCCGCAAGCGGAAACCATTCCTCTCTCACGCCGTCAATATTTGCGTATTCCTTTTTCCTCACAAGCGCGGCAAGCGTCACTCTCGCCGCCCTCAGTTCCTTGGGGTCGAGCGTCCTTTTGGGCGCGACAGTCGAAGTCCCGCTCAGTTGCGCGGGAGGGGTCAGATCCTGATCCTTTTTTCTTGTTCCCGTCAAAAGGACCTCCATCTGTTCCTCGCTCAGCCCGCTCTTTTTCGCGACGACCGCGGCGTACACCGCGCGTTGCGCCTTGTCCTCTATCGTTCTGAGCACCTTCGCCGCCTCTTTGGCGTATTTTGCGCGTCCGTCCAGCGACCTCGTGTCGCTCGCCTCTTCCACCAGCTTAAGTTTGTATTCTATCAACGGCAACGCCGCCTCGACATATTTCAAATATCCGTCTTTCCCTTCGCTTCTCACGGTTTCGTCGGGGTCCCTGCCTTCGGGCAAAGTCACCACCATCACGTCCAGCCCCGCCGCCGCCAGCGTATCCACGTTTTTGACCGTCGCCTTTTGTCCCGCGCCGTCGCCGTCGTAGCAGACGTACACCTTGTCCGTGAGCCTTCTTATCTCTCGCGCCTGTCCCTCTGTCAGTGCGGTGCCCATGCCCGCCACAGCGCCGTATATGCCCGCGGCACCCAGCGCGATCACGTCCATATATCCCTCAACCAAAATCAGGCTTTCTGACCGAATCCCGACTTTACGATCGCGTTTTACGTAGTTTATCCCATAGATTATGCGACTTTTGTCAAAGATCTGCGTGTTTGTCGAGTTCTTGTATTTTGCGACTTCGGTTTCCCCTTGATATATGCGTCCGCCAAACGCCACCACCTCTTCCATGGAGTTGACGATGGGCACTATTATTCTGTTTGCAAACGCGTCGTGCGCGTAATCCTTGCTTGCGATCACTCCGCAATCTTCAAGATCCGCAAGCGCATATCCCTTGTATCTCAGATATCTCACCACGCTTTCGCCGTCCGTGGACAGTCCCAGCCCGTATCTCTTTGCGGTTTCGTCGTAGATGCCTCTGTCTTTCAGATATTCTCTCGCCTTCTTCCCCTTTTCGGGATCCAGCAGATTGCTCCTGTAGTACGCCGCCGCCTCGCGCATGACCGCTTTGAGGACCTCCCCCCTCTCCTTTTTTTTGGCGTAGTTGGGATCGTTTTTCACTTCGGGCAGAGGCAGTCCCACTTTCCCCGCGAGGTACTTCACCGCGTCAAAAAAGCTCAGCGATTCTATCTCCTGCACAAACTTGATCACGTCGCCGCCCGCGTGGCAGCCGAAGCAGTAGTAAAACCCCTCCGAGGCGTTCACGCAAAACGACCCCGTCTTTTCGTTGTGGAATGGACAGCAACCAAAATATCTTCCGCCCTTCTTTTGCAGGACGACGTATTGCGAAATTATCTCCACAATATCGCATCTGTATTTCAGTTCTTCCAAAAATTCGGGCGTAAACCCTTGACTCATCTTCTTTCTCTCCCCGTCAAAGCGGATTGTTTGGGGTCTTTCGCCCCTTGTCGGATCGCCTCAAAAATTTGTCCGACTATTTATATATACGTAACAAACACCCGAAATTCCTAAAAAATTCTTCAACTTTTTTATTTTCTTTGCATAAAATGATATTTTACCGTCCAAAACTTCCTTAAATTATTTGCAGATACCGCTTGACACATACCCAAACAGGGTATATAATGCATATAATACAAACAACAGGGGGACAAAAACCATGAAAAAGACGACCCAAAATCAAACCGAAGCGCCCGTGACGGAACAAGATCAGTCCTGTTGCGCAGTGCGCAAAACCGAACGTTCCGAGCAGGACAAGCACTACCTCATCGGGCGGCTCAACCGCATCGCGGGGCAGATAGGCGGAGTGAAGCGCATGATCGACGAAGACCGCTATTGCGAGGACATTCTCGTCCAACTCAGCGCAGTGGGCAGCGCGGTTAAAAGCCTGTCGACCTACATGCTCGAACAGCACATGAAAGGATGCATCGTGCCGCAAGTCAAGCAAGGCAACGACGCCTCCGTAGACGAGATCCTTGAACTGTTCAGGAGGTTTATGCGTTGAAACAAAAGTTTGCCGTGGATGGCATGACCTGCGCGTCCTGCCAGGCGCATGTGCAAAAGGCGGCGGAAAGCGTCGAGGGGGTGCAACTTGTCAACGTCAATTTGTTGAGCAACTCCATGACGGTGCAATTTTCTCCTCCCGCTACGATCGCCAAAATTCAGCAAGCGGTTTCAAAGGCGGGCTACAAGGCGCGCGTTGAAGGCGACTCCTTTCCCGCCGCAAAGTCGGACGGCACAAGGGTCGCATTGGCAAAACTGCTCGTATGCGCCGCGCTTTTGCTTGCGGTGATGTATTTCAGCATGGGCAACATGATGTGGGGTTTTCCCGCGCCCGCCTTTGTCGACCACGCCAAAAATCCCGTCGGTTTCGCGCTCATACAGCTTGTGCTCACCCTGCCCATATTGATCATATACGGCAACTATTTCACGTCCGGTTTCAAAAAGCTGTTCAAAGGCAAGCCCAATATGGATTCGCTTATCGCCGTCGGCGCAACCGCGTCCATGCTTTACGGCATATTCGCGCTGTTCATGCTGTCCTTTGCGCAGGCGAACATCGCCGCGGGAAGCGACGTCGAACATTGGCGGACGGTTTTGCACACCTATCACGACAGTTTATATTTTGAATCTGCGGGCATGATCCTCACTCTTGTCAGCCTTGGCAAGTTTTTGGAGGGGCTGTCCAAGCGCAAAACCACGGCGGCGATCACGGCGCTGATGGATCTTGCGCCCAAACGCGCCACGCTCTTCGACAACGGCGAGGAAAGGGATATCCCCGCGGAGGATGTACGCGCGGGCAATATACTTGTTGTACGCGCGGGCGAGAGCGTCCCCGTAGACGGCAGCATTCTTGAGGGCAACGCCTCCATCGACCAATCCAACATCACGGGCGAATCCATACCCGTCTACAAGCGCGAGGGCGACGAGGTTTTTTCCTCCACGACGGTCACCGCGGGCTATTTCAAAATGAGGGCGGACAGAGTCGGCGAGGACACTTCCATCGCCAACATAATTCGGCTTGTCGACGAGGCGAGCAACTCCAAAGCGCCCATCTCCAAACTTGCGGACAAAATATCCGGCGTATTCGTCCCCGTGATCTTTGCGATCGCGCTCATCACTTTTGTCGCCAATCTTGCGGCGGGCGCGACGTTTGAGCGGGCGCTCAACTTCGCCATAACCGTAGTCGTCATCGCCTGCCCCTGTGCGCTCGGCCTCGCGACTCCCGTCGCGATCATGGTCGGCACGGGCAAAGGCGCGGCAAACGGCCTCCTCATCAAAAACGCCGAGATACTCGAAAAAGCGCATCTCATCGGCACGGTCGTGCTTGACAAAACGGGCACCATCACTCAGGGCAAGCCTCAGGTGGTGGATTTTGTGTGCGACGATCCGCACATGCTCAACGTAGTCTATTCCATCGAAAATATGTCCGAGCACCCGCTCGCGCTCGCCGCCATCGAATACGCCAAACTCAAAGGAGCGACCCTACTTACCGTTTCTGACTATACCGCGCTCCCCGGCAAAGGGCTTGAGGCGACGGTGGACGGCAAAAAATATTTCATCGGCAATCTCGCCTCCGCGCGGGAAGCGGGCGTGGACGGCGACAGCCTTCTGCAAGCCGAACGCTGGGCAAGCGAGGGCAAAACTCCGCTCGCGCTCGTCTGCGACGGCAAAGTGGCGGCGACATTCTCCGTCAAGGACGAGGTCAAACCCACGTCCGCCGAGGCGGTGCGCATGCTCCGCGACAAAGGGATCAAGGTGGTCATGCTGACGGGCGACAATCGCGCCACGGCGGAAGCCATCGCAAAGGAAGTCGGCGTAAGCGAGGTCATTTCGGACGTGCGCCCGGAGGACAAGCAAGCGGTGGTCAACAGCCTCAAGACCGCGGACGGCAAACGGCTTGTCGCCATGGTCGGCGACGGAGTCAACGACGCGCCCGCGCTCGCGGGGGCGGACCTGGGCATAGCGCTCGGCGGCGGCAGCGACGTGGCTATGGAAAGCGCGGACATAGTGCTTTTGCGCAACGATCTTATGGACGTTCTCAGCGTCATTGCTCTCAGCAAGCGCACGCTCAACACCATACGGCTTGGGCTGTTCTGGGCGTTCTTTTACAACGTCGTATGCGTGATCTTCGCCACCGGCGCGTTCTCCTATCTCGATCCTCGGCTGACTATCAACCCCATGATCGGATCCCTCGCGATGAGCGTGTCCAGCGTGTCCGTAGTGCTCAACGCGCTGACCATCAACCTCTTCAAGATCAAGCGAGGCAGTTCTCCCGCACTCCCGCAGCCCCCCGCGCCCACATCGGAAACTCATGCTTCTTCATCGGTCGATATTGCGGGACTCAGCGCAACGACGATCTGTCCCTCCGCCGAAGAGCAACGCATCTGCGACGCGGACACCACATCCCAACCGCCCTGCGATTCCTCTTCGCCCGTCTGCGGCGAGTATGAGCGAAATGGCGGCGAAGACGACGCTCCCGCAAAGTCCGACGCGACGGAGGCGGGCGATACGGTCGTCTTGCACGTGCGCGGAATGATGTGCGACAACTGCGTAAGGCACGTTCGCAACGCGTGCCTGTCCTGCGACGGCGTACTCTCCGCCGCCGTAGATCTCGCCCGGGGCACAGTCACCCTTCAAATCGACGACAGCGCCTCTCTCGCCTCTGTCAAGCGGGCGATAGAAGCCGCAGGCTACGACGTTGATTAAAAATTACAATTTTCAGGAGGTATAAAGATGAAACAACTCACTCTCAAGGTAGACGGCATGATGTGCGGGCATTGCGAGGCGCATGTCAACGACGCAGTTCGCAAGGCGGCAAACGTGCAAAGCGTCACTTCCTCGCACGCAAGCGGGACGACCGTCGTCGTGCTTGACGACTCCGTCAGCGCGGACGCAATAGTTGAGGCGATCCAAAACGAAGGCTACAAAGTGCTCGGTTTTGAGGAACAGCCCTACAAAAAACCAGGTCTGTTTTCAAAACTCTTCAAAAAATGACTCGCCGCAATGACGGCGACATACCCACGCGAGGCGCATATGAAAACGCAAATCAAAGTCAAACTTCTGCACCCCTCGGCAAAACTCCCCGCCTACGGCACGCAATTTTCCGCAGGCGCGGATCTCTACGCCTGTCTTGAGGGGGATTCTCTCACAATTTTGCCGGGCGAAACGCAATTTGTTCACACCGGGCTGTCGATTGAGATCCCAGACGGGCTTGTCGGGCTGGTCTACGCCCGCAGCGGACTGGCGTGCAAGCGCGGATTGGCTCCCGCAAACAAAGTCGGCGTTGTCGACAGCGACTATAGGGGGGAGATCGTCGTCGCTTTGCACAATCATTCCTCCTCTCCTCAGACGATCCAAAACGGCGACAGGATCGCACAGATAGTTTTCACCCCCTACTACGCCGCGGATTTCATTTTGTCCGATTCTCTCAACGATACCGCTCGCGGGGAGGGAGGCTTCGGCTCCACAGGCTCAAAATAACGCGACTTCAAAAACACCGTAAATGCACAAATCGCAACTTTATCTTGCGATTTTTACACTATAAACTACCAATAAAAACAAAAGGAGAATATTTTATGGAAATTTGGGACCTCTATGACAAAGACAAAAGAAGGCTTGATCGCACTGCCGTTCGCGGCGAGGCGATCCCCGACGGGTGCTACCATCTCGTCGTCCACATCTGGATCAAAAACAGTCGCGGGCAATATCTCATATCTCAGCGTTCCGCAACTCGCCCCACCTTCCCCCTCAAATGGGAGTGCCCCGGCGGCTCCGTGATCGCCGGCGAAACGGGACTTGAAGGAGCCTTGCGCGAAACCAAGGAGGAAGTTGGGATCGACCTCGACCCCGCCCTCGGCAAACTGCTGTTCACCAAAGTCCGCGACACAGAAAACGGCAAACAATTCAGGGACATTCTTGAGGCGTGGATGTTCACCTACGACGGCGAAGTCGACCTTTCAAAAGCCACCACCGACGAAGTTGCTCAAACCAAATGGCTGTCAAAAAGCGACATCCTCGATCTTCACAACCACGGCATCCTCGTCCCCACGCTTGCCTACATATTGGACTTCTGATCCCTCTCAAAAAAACAAAACCGCGGTTTCGACCCGCGGTTTTTTTATAATGTTTTTCACGTCACAGCTTTTTCAACACTTTTTCAAAGTGCAAGCCGTAAAAGTGTTCCTTGTCCGCAATTGTCGCCCTGATCCCCGCGTACACAAACTTTTCCGCGCCGCGCACCGCGTCAAAAAAGCATTTCCCCGCCAGCATAAGCCCCGTCATCGCGCTTGAAAACAGGTCGCCCGCGCCGTGGCATATCCTGTCCGCTTTGGCATGCGCAAAGTATTTTTCCTCCGTCCCGTCAAATGCGAAAGCCCCTATTCTGCAGGCTTTGAGTTCTACGCCCGTGATCGCAACGCCCCTCAGATCAAACTCGTCCAACAGACGGCGAGCAAGTCGACTTGCAAACTGCGAGTCGCACTCCGTCCGCGGCTGTTCGTGCGCAAGCAGGCACGCCTCGGTGAGATTGGGGGTGATGAAGTCCGCCTGCGACGCCAACGCGGCGGTCGCCTCCACAACGTCCTCGTCCAGATCGGGGTACAGCCTG
>CANQMD010000017.1 GCA_947624885.1 uncultured Clostridia bacterium | reverse complement strand
GCGCGATCCACCGAGCCGTCGCTTCGGACGCAACTCACATATTGCCCCTCTGAGTTGTCGTTTCTTCTGACGTGCGGAGAGCGGAGCCACCAACAGCCGTAACCGTCCTTGCTGTACGCCCCTTGACTGAGCGCGTAGTCGGTGACTTTGAACGCTCTTGCCGAACTTGCGCCGCCATCTCCGAAACCGTAGGCGGGATCCGTCGCGTCCTTGTAACTCAGCAAAAAGACGGACGCCGAGCATTTTTCGGTGGAATATCTTGTCGCGGCGGAGCTCAGGGACTCGCTCTCTACGCACATAGTCGACACGTTGTTGTATATTTCCGTTTTTGAAATGATCTGCCTGTCGAGTTCGTCAAACGCAAGCAAATAGAATGTATGCCCGAGAAAATAGTTTATATCGCTCCGCCTGAAGTTGTTGGGGAATGATGGCACCCCCGGCGACAGATAAGTCGCCCTGATCTCGCGGTAATATTGAGTGCTGTCCAGGATCACGTCGCTCAGCAACAGCAATTGGTCGTTTTCCTCCTTAAGCACGCGCCACTCGATAGGCTCGTATCTGAACCAATACAACTCGTCGCCCGCAACATATCCGTTTTGCGCCTGATAGGAGAAAATATCTTGAGGCGTGCACACTTCGCCCACATAATAAGGTCTGTAGTTGGAGATGTAAACGCCGCGATACTTGACTTCGTTCAACTCGAGATCGACATACCACATGTAATTGGCTTGCGCGGGATGGCCGCTGCGCTCCCCCATATAATAATCGTAACTCGACCATTTGCCGCGATCCGACTGCGAAGGCTTTGCGCCCGCCATGCCGTTAAGCACATTTATTGTGCCGTTGTCCGTTTCGCGCGTCTGCGGATATTTGCCGAAATAATATTTGCCGTTTCTCACAATGTAGGGCTTGGGCGTGCCGCACACGGAGCAGATCTCCTGTCCGTCCCACGTGTGAGGCAGCTTTTCGCCGAAGTCCTCATCGTCTGTTCTATAGCCGCATACGGTGCATTCGCTATGCCTGTGCGCATATTCCGAGCAACTTGCCTCGTTGTCGACCACTTCCTCATAGGAATGCGGCTTTTTGCCCTCGATGATTTTGAAAGGAGGCACTTCTTTTTTGGACATATCGAAATATCTGTCGCACCCCTCGCAATAATAATGTGCGAGCGTCCCCGTTTGCGTACATGTGGAGGGTTGCGCCTCGTGAAAAACATACTCGTGTTCGTGGGGCTGAGGAGCGCCCGTTTGCGCTTTTGTGAAAAGTCCGCATGCGGAAAGGATCGCCGCGCACAAGATGGCGACCGCGATCGTCAACAGGATCCCGACGGCGCGTTTGCCGTATTTTGGCGACGCGTTCTCTGTCATTCGCACCCCCTTTAAAATCTCGAATTTTTGAAGATCTGTTGTTTTGCCCGTCCCCCGTCGCTATGGCCGCCAAAGATATTTGTCAAGATCGACGTATCCGTCCTCGCTCACCTCTACGCCGTCGGCGCGAAGCATCTGAGCCTGCACGTCGGGTCCTCCAAACGCGAACGCGGGCGCACATCGACCAAAACGATTCACCACCCTGAAACAGGGGATGTGCGAGGGATCGGGATTGAAATGCAGCGCGTATCCTACCGCCCGCGACGCTCGCGGAGAGCCTGTCAACGCCGCGATCTGTCCGTAGGTCGCGACTTTGCCGCTTGGTATGCGCTTGACCACTTCGTACACTCTGTCGTAATAACTCATAGTTTTTGGACGCCTATTGCGACGACTCCGTAAAGCTGTTCCTGTTCCTCGCTGTAAAACCGACGCATGAAGTTTGCTGCGTCGGACGCGGATACGCCGTCGAAACCCGATCGCGAAAGCACGGTCGAATCCTTGAAGAGTTGCTCGAAACTTTGCGCGGTCGTCAAAGATACGACTTTGACGGCGACGGTGTTGCCGTTGTTTTCAAAAATGATGTTATCGCCGATCCCGACAGCCTGCCGCTTGGGATCGTTGAGCCGAAGTTCGACGGTTTTTGCGCCGCTGTCTATCGCCTTGAAAGGCTCGTCGTCAAGCCTCATGTAGTGCACATCTCCTATGCCGAACTCCTGCGCGACGATCTCCGCGCAATCGCCGACGAGCCTCGCGCAAGGGCGGGATTTGTAATACTCCGGAGTGCGAGCGTCGGGGGAGGGACTTGTGGAGGCAAGTTTTGCGCCGAGCAGATCGCGGCATACGATGGAGCCGTTTTTCTCCTTGAATTTTGCGGCGAGCCGCTGTATGAGCGCGTAGTGTTCGCGCTTTGCGTCGAGGTCGGATGGGTCGCTATATCCGCGCAGAAGCCCCGCGACGATAAACATGCCGCTGACCGCACCGCACACCTCGCGCAATCTGCCCATGCCGCCGCCGAATGACGAGGAAAGTTTGAGAAGCGTGTTTTTGTCAATGTCAAGCGCGTCCTCAAAGGCGAGCACAAGCGCCTGCGTGCAGTTGTAGCCCGCAAGAAAATTTTGCTCCGCCCTCTCGCGGCGCGTCATTTGTCGATCTCCTTGAGCGCCATATCGACGAGGTTTCTGTCCGCAAGGCTCTCCACGTCGCCCGCGTCCACCGCCGCCGCAATGGTCGCGTCGATGGGCAGCCGCGCAAGCACCTTGAGGTCGAAATCCGTAGCGACTTCGTCCACTTTGCTGCCGCCGAAGAGGTCGATCTGCTTGCCGCAATCGGGACAGACCAAATAACTCATGTTTTCGATCACGCCGTAGATCTTGACGTTCATGGTTTTTGCCATTTTCACCGCCTTTTCCACTATCATGCTGACCAGCTCCTGCGGAGAGGTCACAATGATGATGCCGTCCAGCTTGATGGATTGGAAAACCGTGAGCGGCACGTCGCCCGTCCCCGGAGGCATGTCGACAAACATGTAGTCCACATCCCCCCATATGACATCCGTCCAAAACTGCTTGACCATGCCCGCTATGACGGGGCCGCGCCATATCACGGGGTCGGTTTCGCTTTGCAAAAGCAGGTTGGAGCTGATGATCTTCACACCCATCTTGCTCTCGCGCGGATAGATGCCCATATCGTCGCCTTCCACTCCGCCCTTCACTCCGAACGCGCGGGGAATTGACGGGCCCGTGATGTCCGCGTCAAGCACGGCGACTTTTGCGCCCTTTGCCATCTCGCCTACGGCAAGAAGCGAGGTCACAAGCGATTTGCCCACCCCGCCCTTTCCGCTGACAACGCCTATCACCTTTTTCACGCGGGAAAGCTGATGAGGCTTTTCAAACGTTACGCGGCTTGCGCATTGCTCGCCGCAACTGCTGCAATCATGAGAACATCCACTCATATATCACTCCTGACGGCGAACGACGGCGGGCGCGTGGCAAACCATATAATGCGCGCACGTGAGCCGAAGTCGCCCTTTGTTGTCAAAAATATAATACCACTTGACGGCGGGTATATCAAGCAAAAAAACTCTTTTGTCCCGCGGCGGTATAAGCGTTGCCACTTTTTGCAATAATTATTTCAAAACCAAAAGGAGAACGCAAAATATGAAACTCATCGACAGCAAAACTCTGCTGAATCTGGCAAAATCCTACGCGGGCGAAATGATGGCGCACGCAAGATATTCCTTTGTGGAATACGGCGCGCGTAACGAGGGCTACAACAATATGGCAGACATCATCGACAAAGTTGTTTACAACGAATTCAACCATGCGCGAATGCTCTACACCTACATTCAGCAAGCGTCAAACAAGACGATCGACAACATCGACATCTGCTCCGGTTACCCCTTCCGCGAAAAGTGGGACCTCACCGAAAATCTCCGCCTCGCCGCCGAGGACGAAGCTATGGAGGTCAAAACCTACAGAGCGTACGCAAAGACCGCGCGAGAGGAAGGCTTTGAGGAGATCGCGGCGCTGTTTGACAAGATCGCAAGCGTGGAAACCTGCCACGAGAAACTTTTCAACGACCTGTACAACCAGATGTCGTCGGGCACTTTGTACAAAAAGGAAAAGTCCGTCAAGTGGAAATGTTCCGGCTGCGGCTACGAGCAGGAAGGCAAGGAGGCTTGGGACTGCTGCCCGCTGTGCAAAGCCAAACAGGGCTTTGTGGAAGTGCATCTGAACGAAGTTGTGTGAACAAAACAAGATGTTTATATGCTCAAAACGCAAGATAAAACTGCGTTTTGAGCATTTTTGTTTGCACAATGAAAAATCGGGAGTCCGTTTTGAAAAGCCTTTGACAGCCGAGAGCGGGCAAGGAGAAGAGATAAAGTGCGGCGGCAAGTTGACAATCATCTCGCGATATGGTATGGTTGTGTCATGCAAAACGATTGGTCGAGGACTCAACTTCTGCTTGGCGAACAGGCGGTGGAAAAATTGGCGAAATGCCACGTGGCGGTGTTTGGCGTCGGCGGCGTGGGCGGATATGTCGTGGAAGCGCTTGCCAGATCGGGAGTGGGCGCTCTTTCTATCTTTGACAACGACGTGGTGTGCTCGTCAAACATCAACAGGCAGATCATCGCCACTCAAAAGACGATGGGACTGTTTAAGGTGGACGTTGCGATGCAACGCATAGCCGAGATAAACCCCGATTGCATGGTGTTTGCGCACAAGATGTTTGTGCTGCCGTCTAACGCGCGTCAAATCGACCTTTCGCAATTTGACTACGCGGTGGACGCGATAGACACCGTCGCGGGCAAACTCGCTTTGGTGCAAAGAGCCGCGGAGTGCAACGTGCCCGTCATCAGCGCTATGGGCGCGGCGGGAAAGTTGGACCCTACCGCGTTTGAAGTGGCGGATATATATCAGACGTCGGTCTGCCCGCTGGCAAAAGTAATGCGCAGAGAACTCCGAAAACTTGGCATAGATCGCCTGAAAGTCGTCTACTCCAAAGAGGAGCCACGGGCGGGCGCGGATCAAAATCAAAGCGGAAAACATACCCCGGGCAGCGTGGCGTTTGTGCCTCCGGTGATGGGATTGATCATCGCGGGCGAGGTGATCAAGGACTTGACAGGCGTGAGATGATCGCGACAGAGATTGCGTTGATTGCTCGGACAATGGGATTCTTCGACTGCGCTCAGAATGACATAAACTGCGCAGGTGCAAAAATCAAAGTTGATTTATATCACAAAAAATATCACAAAAAAAAGCAAAGCATAGTAAACAGTCGCTTATTTTTATGCATAAGTTGCAAGGTAAAAAGCAAAAACCCTACTATACAGTAGGATTTTTACTTTTTGGCGGAAACGGTGGGCATGCGTAGGCGGCAGCAGGTCTGCCGCCGTAATAGCGGAGCGGGAAAGCTTGCTTTTTAAAGCGGAGCGTCAGCCACGTGCACGTGGGTCCTTTGCTTTGCAAAGGCTTGATTTGCTTTGCAAATCAAGGAATCCCACCGTCCTAAACAAAAAGCGCCTAAACAGGCGCCTTTTGGCGGAAACGGTGGGAGTTTCTACGCCGCTATATATTGTGATTTTTATGTTTGAGAAAACACAAGATATTGTATGATTTGAAATTATATCACAAAAATGTCACGACAGAGGTCACATTTTAATATTGTGTTTCTCGCACATAATCGTCAGCAGATCGGCGCGGTCATTGTAGTTCACGACCGCCCCAACGCTGGTGTTTTTGAAGCCCGCTACCCATCCGAGGATAGCAGAGCACAATATCACAACTGACATCGTCGCGATTGTTCCGATCGCAGAAGCAGCCTTGATTCCAAACGACGCGCTCCATGCGGCTGTGATCGCCGCGCTGGCGAAGAACAACAGCACTTTGGTTGTCGCACGGCGGCGGGTAAGCGCCGTTTCATTTGGCGACACCAGCCCCTTCCTGCGCCCCGCGTCACGCCCACCTATGAGCATTGTATAGGTCAGTTTCTTCGGTTTGGCTTGCAAAGCGAGGATGACCATCTTTTTTTGCTGTTTGGAAAAGCGGAGCACATTGCCGTCTTCGGACTTGACAGCGCGGTCTTTCATTTTCATGATTGCCCGGATAGAGCATTGCTGATAGACTTTCAGATATTCATTTTCGTAGTCTATACCGACGCTTTCCACCAGCCCGCACCTGTATGTTTCCAACTCCGCCTTGACATACTCGGCGCAAAACGCGTCCACATCACCGAGTTTTTTTGCGGCGCGGATAGCGTCGATTATGGACTGTAAAAACAGGCTTGCCGCCTTGTAAGTGTCGGTTTCCCTGCCTCGCTGAGATCCGCTGTAATACATGGTGGACCAGTATGTCATTGTGATGACAAAGCGATAGGCTATGTCTGTCACGAGTTCCCATGTCGGGCGATTTGGGTTGATGGACACCGTGCAGCACAGATAGATGACGAGCGCGGCGAAGATCGCCACGTTGAAGATCGCGACGAAGTGCCTTTTGCCCCACGCCTGAATTTTTGATACGGCTCGATTTGCCGACGTTGCGGCTTGTATATCTTTGTCACTCATGATTTAACCTCTTGCGGCGGCGGCTGTTGTGCATTTGACTGCAATAGATTGTCAATTGCGACATCCCGCGCCTTTGCGTCCTTTTTCTCGATATGGTGTCCTATCATGGTCATCACCTTGCCTGTGCTTGTTCCGCCCGCCCACGATAGAGCGATGATTTCCGCCTGCGGAAGGATACTTTCCAGCGTGAAGAGTGCTGCGACCAGCGCCCATGATCCTATCAAGGCATACGGAACGTTAATCTTCACACCTGCCTGCGCCTGCCTATGCAAAAAGATAATCGCGGGAGTCATAGCGATGATCAAAACGAAGATAAACACCCCACTTATGGTCTGTGAACTGCCTTTTTCGACAAAAATGGGGAATTGCGTGCCGGTGGCGACGAGAGGCGCGGCGATCGAAACGCCAAGTCCCGTCCAGTCGAGGACACGCGCTTTTGTTGTTGCTTTCATACACCCTCACCTCCCTGTCAAACGATCGGGCGAGATACGGCAGACGGCGAGGGATCTTCACTCGGCTCTTCTTCGACGGGCTCGTCCTCTGCCGGTGCGGGAGTTTCCTCGGCTTTCGCAGGCTCTGCTTGCTCTGTAAGGTTTTGGATGATCTCATCCACCTTGGCGTTTTTCTCTATCTTGAGATAGGTTTCATGCGCTCGGTCAAGTTCGCTCATGACGGTAGCGTATTCGGCTCTGATTTTATCCAAATAAGCCTGCGTTTCGCGCTTGTCGCTCGACAGGCGATTTTTAACCTTTTTTGCGACAATGCCGATTGCAAAAAATATCGCGGCTTGCACTGTAAACGAAATGCCGAACACCGTCAGTTCCTTGTTGGCGAAGTTGCCCCACCACTCCTTAAAGCGGTCCGCCATGGTAGGCGCTTTTGCCTGACTGCCCCACCCCTCGACGAGAGCGTCACCGTCTGCCGCGAGGGCGACGGGCGCGACGCTGAAGCACACCAGCATTGCGACGATGAAAACGATAGTGAATAGAAGTATGAATTTTCTCATTTCGAGATATCCTCCTTAATAAGATCTGAGAGTTGTTTGACCGCCTCTGCTGCCGCCTGCGCGGTCCTGACAGCGTCCGAGGACAGTTTGTGAGCCTCAGCCGCGTCATGCGTTGCCTGCTCGCTTTCCTCTTCAAACTGTTCCATAGTGTCCATGATCACGCGGACATCGTTAGCCAAAGCGGACACCGTGCGCGCAAGTTCATCAAACGCGGAGTAGCCGCCAAAAGCGTCGTTGCATTGTACAATGCTGATAGGCTCCAAGGTCCACTTGACCTTTTTGCCGTTCATGACGTTGCCGCGAAGCTGCCCCTCAATGACAAGTCGACTCGGCACGTCCACGACCTTGTTTTTCGCGACGAGGCTTGCCGTTTCAAAACCGTTGGACAAATTGACGAGGAGCACCTCGTTCCCCTCGCAATCGAGGACGAGGCGGATCTCTTTGTTGTTGTCGGCAACAAAAAAAGGCTGGTCGAACACCGCCTTCCCGATCTTGCTGCCTGTTTCAAGTTTGTAATGGATAGTCATTTATTCCCTCCTCTTTGGCGCATAGTGCGTCAAATTCCGACTTTGGGATGAGCGCTTGTCTGCACTCATATGGCGCGGCACACTCGATGATCACGCACACCAAACCGTCGTCACGTGGCTCATCTGATGTCGTCATCCGCAACCGCCCCCTCTATGCCGTCCGCCTCTTTCGGCGCGTACTGCGCGAGGAGTGTGTCAATCTTATCCAGCTTGTCGCCAAACTTGCCCTGCGCCAACAGTGCGTCCCTCGCCGCGTTGAGCAACGTGATTTGGACGTATTCCTTGTCGATGAACTCCGGGAAGTCCTCAGCACTCACGTCGACGATCTCGCCCTTTCTGGCGCGGGCATACAGCCCGTCCATCTTGTCTGCGTCAAAAGGGATCCTCGTCCCTTCGGCGTTTTGCTCTTTGTAGAATCCGTTTGTCTGCGGATCGAAAAATTCCATTGCCATAGAATTTATCTCCTTATCAAATAAATTTTTGAATAGTTGAGCCATGGACACAGTGACGCGATATGCGTTCATTTTGCGCATGTATCCAAGCCATGAGTTGTACGACTGTAAGACGCTGTCAAACGTCAAATAGCCATTGTCGAGCCACACTCGGAAGGTCTTCAGCTTCCTGCGCATGGATATTGCTCTTTTGCGGTCAGGCAGGCGCAGAACGCCGCCTGTGTCGGTCAAGGCGAAGCGTGTTTTGAGAAAGATCACACCACTTGACAGCTTGCTGATCTGAGTCTTTTTCTCGTTGATGGTTATGTGCAGTTCGGCACAAAGCCTCCGAGTCGCTTTCAAACACTCTTGCAAACACTCTTTGCTGTGATGGATGAGTATGCCATCATCCATGTATCTGATATAGGCTTCGACGCCCAGCGCCTCTTTGAGATAGTGATCAAGCCTGTTTGGATAGGCGATCGCCATGCACTGCGATATTTGACTGCCAAGTCCTAAACCCACTTCGCCGAAGTTGTCTATAAACTCACAGACGAGGTCACAAGGCTCTTTGCCGTCATATAGCCGCCGAACGATTCCTTTTGCGATCGTGTGGTTTATGCGGTCAAAATATTTGGAGAAATCAAACGTCAGCGCATATCCCTCGTTGCCGAAGCGAGCGTAGTGCTGTCGCAGCATTTTGACGAGCCTGTCCTTTGTAAAGTCCACGCCCTTGTCCTTTTGACAAGCCCCGTTGTCGTAGATCAGAGAGTGTGACACAAGCGGCATGAGGGAGTAGTCGCACAAGCACCGCTGCACCACGCGCTCCGTGATATGGACGCTCTTGATGAGCCGTGTTTTGCCGCGCTCGCACCTCGTGAAAATATTGAAGCCTTTGCTTTTGAACTTGCCGCTGTGGATCTGATTGTACAACTTCACGCAGTTAAACAGCATATTTGCACGGAAAGTCTGTGTGCTTGCCTTCCAGCCGACGCCATTGCAACACTTTTTCGCCGAGGCGTATAAATTGCCGAGTGTGAAGATCTGTTCTGTGCCGGTGTATAGAGCGATGAGTTTTTGTTTGTTTGCTTCCCGCTTTGCTTTGCGCCGTTCGTACCGCGCTTGATGTCTTTCTTGACTGTTCATAGACATTTGATATAGAGGACTGCGCCCGCGCCTGCCTCGCCGCCATTTTGAACGCGGCGCTGATGATAGACAGTTGCGGCAAGTCCATTAAATGCAGCCCATCAATCTGCACAATGCAAGGAGCGTTCGGGTTGCCGCGCACGGACACATATTCATCCCTCAAAAAAGAGATATGGATGTGCGTTCCTTTTACAATAGACTGATTTCGTAATCGAACTACTTTGACTGCTTGCTGTAAAATCAGGGCGCGACGCCGTTTGAGTTGGTGACACTGTTGTTGTTGACGTTGCCGTTGCTGTTGACATAGCACGCATTGTTGCTGTTGCCTGAGTTCGGCGCGACTTACAACGCACACCCATGGTCAACGATAATTTTTACTCGCGTCGGACTTCAAAACTCCGTCTATAAGCGTCAGTTCCTTGTCTATCAGCGTAAATATCGTCAACCAGTGTTTGTCCTCCATACCTTCGGTGAGGTTTGCAAGTTTAGAGATCTCCAAACGAGAAATGAGCGCCTGCAAAGAGCACCTCGCCTCTATCAGATAGCGCCGCCTCATGGCGACGGTTTCTGCGTCCTTTGGAAATATCGAATTTGCCTTTTTGACATTGTCGTGCGCCTCGTATGCATACTTGTACGCGGGAATTGCACTCACCATCCTGTAAGTCTTTTTGACTCGGCGGAAGAACGTTTGCAAGACGGCGACCTCGACCTCTTGAGCGGTGGCAAGATATTGGACAGCGCTTTCGCCCTGTTGTGATTTGTGGACTGACATTTTCGATACTCCTCCCCGCCACATAAAGTGGCGGGATTGTCAAGATTTTAGATACAAAAGCAGGGCGCGACGCCGCGTGAGCTGGTGACACTGTAGCTGCTGACGTTGCCGGTGCTGCTGACACAGCACGCACTGCTGCTGTAGCCTGAGTTCGGCGAACGCAGCCACCAAGAAGTGGCTGATGTAGCCTCTGTCCCCAGCCCTTTGTCGAGATTGTAATTGTAGTAAACATTAGTGCTGGTGGAACGATTTACGCCGAATCTGGTTTTGTATTTGCCGTTGTTTGAGCCAACAAAAGTGCCCTTAACTCCTTCCATTGCCTCAAAGTGGTCCGGAACAGGTGCGTTTTTGAAGTATGCATACTGCTCGCCCTCCCCTTCTTTGGAATAGTTTGATGATATAGAGTATTTTGTCGTGCCGAACACCTCGACGTGCGAGGGGAGCCACATCACATCCGTGATCTCGTCGAGGTCCGTTGTGTTGCCGTTTTTGGCGACCTTTTTGCGGACCGCGCGAGCCATTGTGCGCCACTTAGAGGGAAGCTGCGACAAGATGGTCGGAAGCGTAGTCTTTTTCATTTCGGAATTGATATAGCTGTTTGCCGTGCCCGAAGTTGTAGAATGCCACCGCTTTGTTGTTTTGAGGCAATCGTAGAATTGCAGCGTCAGCCCCGCCTTGGTTGCGCCGTTGTCGTATGCTTTGACGAGCGTGTCGTGGCACATGCCGATGATGACAAATTCGCCATCCTCGCCCGACGTAAGCTGGACACTCCTTCTGTCGCCGATTTTGTAATTGCTGAACGGCAACTCGCCATACTTTTCAAAGTAATCTGCTATGCGCAGATTTTCCGCTTCGACAACTTCGTCTGAGTCTGTCGCAAAGTCCTTGCCTACCGCGTTAGGATCCACCAAATTGCTCTTGTTGTCGTTCACGCCGTCGCCCTTGCAAACTATGTAGAGCAGGTCGCCCTCTTCCGTTTGGACATCCTCAAGCGGGATGTCAAAAGGATCCCCCGATGCAGCCTCATAAGGCACTGTGGTGACAAGCGTGTTTGCCTCGTCGTTTTTGTGGACCTCAATGCTCGTCACGTTGTCACGCAGGACGCTGACTCGCAGTGCGCTGTCTGTCATACCCAATTTTGGCTGGACGGCGAATTCGATCTCGTTTGAGAAATCGCTGTCGGCATACCCTGCCGCTTTTGCTCTGATCTTGATTTTGTGCGTGCCGTATGGCAGATTAAGATCGTTTAGATTAAATGTTTTCGGCATTTTTATACCTCCTTGATAATTGCCGTAATGCTTGTTTTGATTTCGCCGTCCACGTAAATGTCGTAGGTTTCGGCATTCCTAAGGTCGATAATGATGAGGGACAGCGCGATATAATCGTCCACAACTCCTGTCTTCGGCTTGCGCAGCTTGGCAATGTCGTAGGTGCATGCGTCGATTATCAGGCACAAAAAATCGTCCTGCGGGTCGCCCTCTATGGTTTGAAAAACATCCTCATCGCAATAGAGTTCGTAGTTTTCCGCAAATGTGACATCGCCGAAGCTGATGTCGTGCGACAAGCTATTTTCGAGGAATGGTCTTCCGAGTTTTGAGCCGTCGGGCGGCACAACGGGATAGTCAAGCCCCAGCGCATGCACAGAAATTGCGCCCGAATACGAATCGTATGTGTGCGGCAGCTTGTTGCCATTTAAAAACACGCCCACGGTTTCGGGCAGGAATGTTCCGAGCACGGGAGTGATGGTCAACGACAGCCCGGCATTGTTTGTGAGCCTCACAGTGCTTGTGGATGACGCGGTCAAGCCCCTCAAACGATATTTCACGCTGAAGATCGCTACCATGACATGGTCGCTGCTTTCCGAGTCCTGAAAATTTGTGCCTTTACACCGCACAAAAAATTCGTACTTCCCGTTTTCCAAATCGTACAGGTTGAATGACGTGGTGGTCTGCTCTTTGAACAGCTCGCCGTCTTTATACAACTTGTATCCGTTGCAAAAGTTCCCGTTGGTGGACGGGTTAGAGATCGAAAGCGAGGATCCGTTGTGACTGAAGCCGGGAGTGTTCAAACGAGGTTGTTCCCCGCCTATGAAGTTGGCGCTACCGACATGTTTTACGCCTTGATCGTCGTAATACTCTTTGTCGGTCAAAACGTCCTTTTCGGCGGCGGGGTTTGAAAGTTCCTCAAGCGAGGTCCCGCCGCCACCTATGATGATCGGATTGTCTATAATAGGCATATTACCCTCCTATTATGCCGACGCTCAACGTCACACCCGCGGCAGGCTTGTCCAGCGCATACACCGTGATGGACGTACCATCGGCGGCGGCAATTTGAAAGCCGTATTGTGCGAACAGAATGGGATCGTCATTGTACAGCTTCACAATCGTGTTTGCCGCGATCTGCGCCGTTGTGGACGCTTTTGCACTGTACTTAAACGGCGCTTTGTCCGCGAGGTCGCTCCAGCTTGCTGCGGCAATCGTCAGCTTTTCTACCGTCCCCTTTTGCGCTTTGAGAGCGTCGCTCTGCTCCTTGAGAGCCTCGTCAATGCTTTGCATGGCGGAAGCAGACTCGCCGCCGCCAACAAAGAGAGCCTCAAGCAGTTCGCCTGCGTCCGCTTCGGCATTTGAGGCGTAAGGCAAATTGTAATTTTTTGTCTGCTCCATGGCTCACCTCATCAATTGAACTCGATCGTGACCGCGCCCTTCTTGAATAGCACAACTCTGTCTGCGACGGGAGTCAAAGGCGTGGGAGAATTTTCGCCGTTGACGATAGGTCCATAAGCTATGCAGTGACCGCCTGTCGCTGCGTCGAAGAGCGCCCAGTGGCTGATCGTGCCCCAGCCCTCTGCTCCGACTGTGTCAAAGTGGATCTCGCTCTTGTTGGTGCAAGTGACCTTGCCGTCCTCGGCGACCGTGGGAGCGCCGAACAAAAGCGTGTCGGGCTGCGAATACTTTCCGAGAGATTTTCTCGCATAGTTTTGAGCCGAAGCAGGCTCTTCCACGCCCTCGAAGTAATAACTTGACTTGTTGAGCGTAGGCTCTGCCTTGGAAAGAGCGATGTAAATATCACCCAAGTTGATCGTGTTGTTCTGCGACGTAAATTCGCTTGCGATTTGCGCCCAAACGGCGGGCGCGATCTTGCCGTAGTTTTCTGCCATTTTGATACCTCTTTTTTATTATTTTTTCGCGGAAGAAGCCGCGTCTTTACCGATTTTTATCGTAATACCGCCCCTGCGGATCACGATCACATTGTCTTTCTTGACATCGGGAGCGAGCCCGCCCTCTGATGTCCGAATTGTTCCATAAGCGAGCGGCGTTCCGCCCTCTTTTCTATCCCACAGCACCCAGCCGTGAGGTGTGCTATATCCTGAGCCTACAGCCGCCCATACGCCCCAGTCGACAGTTTCCATGTCAAAGTGGATCTCGTCTTTGTTGGTGATGACCACGCAGTTGTCCGACTCGTAGGTAGGCTCTGTAAACTTGCATGTGAGATCTTGCCCTTTGATGTTGACGGGGATCCGCTCCGTGAAGCGAGCCTCTTCGCAGCCCACCAAATGACCAACGCCGTCCGTCGCGGGCTCGGACTCCTCGTAGTTGTTCACAAGCCCCAAATAACAGCTGAAATCAGAGTGCGGCGCTTGATTTGTCAACATGCTGAGATATAGCTTTTTAAGTTCAACGCTCAATTGCCCCATATCAAGCCACCTCCTCAACAAAAGCCGCGTGCCACAGATCCACGCCTTTGTAGGATCCCACCGTTTTGCCTTCAAAGTCCGCAAGCGTCGCCCGCCTCAACATACTTGGCGACAACGCGGAAAGGCTTGCCGAGCCGTGTATCTCTGTGTTCGCTGCCTCTGCCTCGCCCTCTGTGGTTTGCACGGTCAACAGCGATTGCAGCTTGACAAGAGCCTTGAGGACATATCCCGCGGCTTCCGTCGCCACAAAATACAGCTTGCCCGCGTCGGTCATGCCGATATAACCTCTCGCCTCAATGCGCATGCTGTCGTCCATCTCAACGAGTTCGCCCCGCAGGGAAATTGTAGCGCCCAAAATTTTTGCGTCGGCAGGAAGTGCATTTGACTGCACCGCCGCCGAAGAGATCTTCACCGCGCCGATCACCTTGCCTTTGCCGTCATGCACAAGCATTTGCTTTGCCTTGCCCAGCAGGCGTATTGCCGCCGCCCTGACCTTTGCAGCCGCCTCTTGCAGTTCGCCGTCTGCGCCCTCAGCATTGCCGCTTCCGCAGCCTTTGAGCGTTGCATGCGCGGGGTTTGCAATGAGCGCGTCCGGAGAAACATCCAGCACACCCTCCGACGAAGTAAAGCCTCCGTTGGGGGTTGTTATTATCTTAGCGCTATGCTGTACGGCAGCGTTTGCGGTCAGCCCCCTGCACCATTTGTCAATTGGCGCAGTTTCCGTGTCGGACGTTCCGACATCAAGGGCAAACTCAAGCGCGTAGATCGGCGCTGCAAGCCCCCGCGCGAGAATAGCACCTCGCCCCGCCAACTTTGCATAGCCGAGCGGAAAGCCGCGCGACGATAGAAACACCGTCGTGCGCCGCACCATCAAGAGAAAGTTCATACATCAGACCTCCTCGATATAGAGGCGGAGTTCACGCCCGGTGTTCTCAAAATAGAATGTGACGGATCTGTCCGCGTTGACTGTGCAATCGTCCACCTCAAGCCCGCCGTTGATGATGATCATCTCAAGCCCCGTGCTGTTGGTGACGGAGGTTTGTGTCGCAGTTATGCCGCTTCCAAAATGGATCGCCGCCATGCATCCGTGGATAAACTCCTCGGAAATGGTGACCTTGAGTGAGGTCAGATCCTGCAAATATGAGTAGTCGTGATTGCTCAGCAGATCTATCTCAACTTCCGTTGCTTCCGCGTCCTTGACTGTGTACATGATGTCGCCCGTTTCGCCCTTGTTGTTGCCGAGGAACTGCCACGCCGTGTCCGTGGGGTTTTTGCCGGTGCAAAGGAAGAGGTCGCAGGTCTTGGTGTTGTAGTACAGGTCATATATCTTGACTGCCTCTGCCAACTCGGAGTTGACCACCGTCCCCTGCTCCGTCACAAGTTCACCGAAATGCCACTTCGCGGGAAGCTGTTGCGAAAGTTCGTTCAGCCTCGCCACGACCGCCGCCAAAGATGAGTTGAACTGCTCTTCCTCTTCGGGAGTCATGGTTTCCTCATAGTTCAGCGCGTTGGGCTGGACGGTGAAAAAATAGGACGGCGCAACAAGTATTGTTTTCCCGCCCTCATCCATGTCCATGAGCAGAAGCGATAGTTCAACCAGTTTCAACGTCTGGACCTTTTTGTACAACTCGTTGGGGATCTTGCATTTATACCGCGTATATCCGTCGTTGAGCGTTTCCACAAAGAGGAGTTCCTTGTCCGCAATGGTTTGTTTGTCCACGCCGAAATAAGCCCTCAGCGACTCCCTGCCGACGTATAAATTGACATCTACAATGAGTTCGTAGATATACATGGACCCGCCGACCATTTGATTTGCGACCACAGGCTCAAGGCTAATCTCCGTCCTCGCCCTGTTGATTGTTGCTTTCAGCTGCATTTTGCCCTCCTATACAACAAAGCCCATTGACAAGCGCCACTCCGCGTTTTACAATGAGCCTTGAGGTTATTGTTATGAAAAAATTTGTTTTGGTTTTGATAGTTTGCACGCTGCTGTGCGTTGCTTTGGTTGCATGCTCGCCCAAAGAGGATGAGCCAACGGCAGAGCAGAGATATTTTCTTAACCTCGATCGCTTTGCCTATGTTTACGGACAAGCCCCAATCTCGCCTGCCGACGGTTTTGCCTTGACGCTCGCTCCCGAACAAGGTGTTTTTTCAGATTATCTTTTCCAAATTTGGTACTCGAAAGAGTACGTCAGACAGACTTCCGCGCCACCACTTATTGAACTGACCACAAATACAGGCTTGACGTTTACATATGATACAAGCTGGGAATATGGGCACTCTTCGGAATATCTCCCCTGTAATTCTCTTCTCGCAGAGGTCATTGTCGGAGGTGTTTTTAGCATTATCCCCGACACATGGATATTTGTCCAAATCAACCCCGAAGATATGATAGGTGTTACTTCTGTATCCGCGAGAATGTTTGTCAGACAAACCCACGGAGTAGAAATTAAAGATACAATTTTTGCAACTTATACCATCAGAATTTAACTGTTGGCTAACGCTTGGAAATATATCTCTTTACTCTCATCTCCAACTTTGACAGACGCATTCTCCCCGATAATGAGTTTCGCCTTCTGCTTACCCTCGCTTTCGTCCACCCATACAATGGATCGCACGTCCTTCCCGGACGTGTTTTTTATTGGTGGCAAAACAAATTCGAAGCCCTTCCCGTTTGCGGTGACTTCTGTTGGCGCATATTCATCGCTGACACGATATCCCGCTGTGACGTCTATATACTCATCAAATTTGTTTATCGGCGCGGTTAAAAAGTAGCAGGCAGACGCCCTGTTATTATTATCAACGACAAGAGGGTTGTTTTTACACAACGCCGAGCCTATGATAATTGATCGCCTTGTGGCTACCATCGCGAGTTGGATAGTGACGTTTAATTGTTCGCGACTGTCCTTGTCTATGATCAATGGCGCGTCGCCTGTTTCCATCAACCCCACGGGCGGAGTTGAGTCTTTCCATAATGGCATTACCGCAGGGAGATCTTCCTTGACCGCCTCGGAAAAAGCAGCATGGTTTCCAAAACGCAAGTTCATGCTATACAACTCCCCATAAACATTGCCATATGGAACTTGGGTTTGAATCGCCCTTCCCAAAGTGGACGTGTATTGATGGCGCAAGATCGCTAAACAAAGGAGCCACTATGCCTACGGGTTTTGCATTTTCATATCGGGAGCGCCAAACAAAGCGCAAAGGCGTTGTTTACGACGTTGTTTTCCGCATTGTGGACGAAAATGGTCGCGAGGTCCAAAAGTCGCTGTGCGGGTATGCGTCCAAAAAACTCGCGAAGGCGGCATATTTGGAGTTTATGTCCACCTACGTCGCCCCGCCAAAAAAGTACGACGGCAAAAGCAAAATTATTTATGATGACGCGGTGAAACAATATCTTGCCACGATCCAATCTCAAATCAAAGAGAGCAGCATGTATGACGCTCTCCACACTTTCAAAATGCACATAGACCCGTTTTTCACAAAGCGCGACATTGCAAGCATAACAAAGCAGGACGTGTATGCTTGGCAAGACAGGCTCGTCGCCATGAAAAAACCAAACGGCGAGTTGTATTCCCTGTCCCGCATAAGCCATATTCGCATGTATTTCCGCTCGTTTGCAAAGTGGTGCGCGAATAGGTATGAGATCAAGGACTTTTTTGAGGGCGTGGAAATGCCCATCAAGCGCAGTCAGAAGCGCGAGTACGTTATTTGGACAAAGGACGACTTTGTAAAGTTCTACGCGGCGGTGGACGACCCGCGTTATAAGGCAGTATTCTACACAATGTTTTTCAGCGGAGTGAGGATCGGGGAACTGCAGGCGCTCATGCCGTCCGACTTCGACGGATCTCAACTCACCATCCGCCATACGTTCACGCGCAAGACGTTGGATGATAGCACCTATAAAATTACGGAAGTAAAAAACTACAAGCTGCACAAAGTTCCCCTGCCCGATCACGCGGCGACAGTCCTCAAAGAATGGCTCAAGTACAAAGCCGAACACGGTCTTGACAACGTTTTCATTTTCGGCGGGAAGGGTCCGCTGAGTCAACATGCGATCCAATACGCACTCAACAAAGGCATAGCCGCCGCCGGCGTTCCGAAGATCAGACTCCACGACTTTCGCCACAGCTACGTGTCCATGCTTCTGTCCAACGGAGTCAATTTTGCGGTCATAGCCACGCTCATTGGGGACACGCTTGAGCAGGTGGTAAAAACCTACGCTCACCTCACCCCGGCAGACCTTGTAAAAGCGGTCGAAACTCTGTAAAAAAAATATCACAAAAAATATCACAAAAAAAAGTAAAGCATAGTAAATAGTAGTAAATTTTAGTACATAAAATGTGACATAAAAAATGAAAAACCCTACTAAACAGTAGGGTTTTTGCATATTTGGCGGAAACGGTGGGATTCGAACCCACGTGACCTTATTCAGGTCAACCGCATTTCGAGTGCGGCTCGTTGCGACCACTTCGATACGTTTCCATATAATATTTGATTTTATCTTGTTCCGAAGGGGGCGGGCGAGGCGCCGTGCGTCTTGACCGTCAACCACTTCGATACGTTTCCATATAATATTTGATTTTATCTTGTTCCGAAGGGGGCGGACGAGGCGCCGTGCGTCTTGACCGTCGACCACTTCGATACGTTTCCATAAATATACGATTTTATCTTGTTCCGAAGGGGGCGGACGAGGCGCTGTGCGTCTTGACCGTCAACCACTTCGATACGTTTCCATATAATATTTGATTTTATCTTGTTCCGAAGGGGGCGGGCGAGGCGCCGTGCGTCTTG
>CANQMD010000016.1 GCA_947624885.1 uncultured Clostridia bacterium | reverse complement strand
GCATAACCGCATGTTTATACATCTATTCCATTTGTTTAAACCTGCTTTTATGCAAAATAATGTGGATATATGAAGCGCAAAACAAACTTGCTTATTATCCCTTCTTTTCCCCTTTTTATCCGAGGAAAGAGCACTCGCTTTGAGTGCTCTTTCCAATAGGCAACGTTAGATTTTCAATTGTTAAATCTGCGCGATCCTCTGCAAAATTTATTGACGCGTGGCTGTCTTACGCCTTGCGCTTTCTTGCGACAGCACGTTTTGCCGCCTCTGCGATGTCGTTTGTCGTGATGCCGTACACCTCGCTGAGGTAGGCGTTTTTGCCGACCTGTCCAAACTTGTCGTTTATCCCCACAAGTTCCATCGGAACGGGGCATTCTCTGACCAGCAATTCGGCGATGGCGCTACCCAGACCGCCGTAGATGTTGTGATTTTCACAAGTGACCACCGCGCCCGTTTGACTTGCGCATGCGACGATCTCGTCCCTGTCGAGGGGCTTCCAAGTGCACACGTTGACAACGCAAGCGTCTATCCCCTGTTCCGCCAAAATTTCCGCGGCGGCGAGCGCTCTTGCCACCATAATTCCGCTTGCCATCAGCGTCACGTCCGCGCCTTCTTTCAGCCTGTACGCCTTGCCAAGTTCAAACTTATCGCCCGCGCCGTACACCTTTTCCGCTTTTTTGCGGAACATGCGGATGTACACAGGTCCGTCGTGCGCGATGATCGCAGGCAGCAGCCCTTCCATTTGTGTCGCGTCGGTAGGCTCCACGCACACCATATCCGGCACCGCCCGCATAAGCGCCATATCCTCAAACGGCATATGAGTACCGCCGTTCGCCTCGGCGGCAACTCCCGGCTCCGACCCGACGATTTTGACGTTGAGGCCGGTGTATGCGACGGAGATAAAGATCTGGTCATAGCAACGTCTTGTCGCAAACGGCGCGAAGCTGTATGCAAACGGGATCTTGCCCATAGTGGCAAGCCCCGCGGCGATCCCAATCATATTTTGTTCGGCAATGCCCACGTTGATGAATCTGTCCGGAAACGCTTCCTTAAAACACTTTGTAGCGTGGCAACTCATCAGATCTGCGTCGAGCACCACAATACGGTCGTCCGACTTTGCCGCTTCCACCAGCGCCGCCGCGAGCGTTTGTCTGATTTCTCTCTCGTCCGTCATGCCTGATACCTCCCCGTTTCCTTGCGCCACATCTCCTCCGTGATGGTCATGCTGTGGCAGTTTTTGGCGGATTCCGCAAAACTTGCGCCCTTGCCCTTGACGGTGTTGAGCACGATCATATTTGCTTTGCCGGAGCATTTTGCGTTGTCAATAGCGGCGGATATCGCCTCTATATCGTGCCCGTCGACGCTTTGCACGTAAAACCCAAACGCATTCCACTTGTCCTCGACGGGGGCGAGGTCGTTGATCTCGCTCAAAGGCCCGTCAAGCTGCATCTTGTTGTAGTCAAGCAAAACGATGAGGTTGTCCAGTTTGTGCGATCCCGCAAACATGCTTGCTTCCCAAATCTGTCCCTCCTGCGACTCGCCGTCGCCGATGATGCAATACACCGTGATCGGCAACTTGTCCAGCTTTGCGCCGATCGCCATACCCACAGCGGCGCTCAATCCTTGCCCAAGCGAGCCGGCGGTCATATCTATGCCGGGGGTCTTGTTCATATCGCAGTGCGACGGCAGATTTGTGCCGTTTTTGTTGAGGGTCTTGAGCCACTCGCGAGGGAAATACCCCTTGTCCGCAAGCACGGCGTACAGCGCGGGGCCCGCGTGCCCTTTGGACAGCACGATCCTGTCGCGCAACGGATTTTTGGGATTTTGGGGGTCGAGGTTGTTTGCCTTTTGATAATAAATGACCGTCAAAGCGTCCATGATCGACATGACTCCGCCGATGTGCCCAACGCCGAAAGTGCCAATTGTTTCGATAGCGTCGTCGCGCAGCTGCCGTGCTTTGGCGGTCAGAAAATTCTTTTGGGAAGCGTCCATAATTTCTCCTCTTGACAAAATTATAACACTTGCCCAAATTTATAGCAAACGAAACCGCAACAAATTATATAAATATTTATATATCGATATATTCCTCAAAAAACACCAAAAAATCGCCCGCGCTTTCCGGGCTCCCTCCTCAAAAAAACGGACGGGGCAAATCGCTCCGTCCGACATTTTTGATTCAATATTTTGCTTGCGTCACTTGATGAAGTCGTCGAGGTCGGCAAAGTCAAACAACAGCCACCCGTTTTCCGCGTTGTCGTAAAGGTCCTGCACTTCAAGCCCCTCCCACGTGGTGAAGGAGTGCTTGTAAGTGACCGTCGCGCCCGCAACGCCAAATCCCATTGAGTAGCGCCACCCGTCCGTGAGGTCGACGGACAAATCGAAGGACGTGCTGCCCAAAAGCAACCTCAGCGCGTACTTTGTGAACGACTCGTCCTCAAGTTTTTGAGGCGCGTCCTTGATCTCGAAGATATCCAGCAAAGTTTCAAAGCAACTGTCCATCAGCGAAAGCGCGTCGGGAGTTTGTTCGTCGTACGTGATAAATCCTTTTTCGGCGAGCCAATCCAGCGCCTCGCATGCGCCCGCGATCGCGTCGTCAAACATTTCGCTTTGCGACAATCTTTCGTCGCCGACAAGCCCGGCGAGGTCGTTTGATATGTTCAGCAGGATATCCAGAATGCTGTCCGTATGCACATTGATCTTGCCGTCGTCAAGTTGGACGATGGCGGACATAATTTCGCCCAGCGCGGGCAGTATGCGCTGCCTCATGATGTTTGCGGGCGCAAATTTTTGCAATTCCGACAGCGACGGCATGCCCCAGTCATCAAGCGACGGCTCGTCCTCTTCGGGCAGTTCGGGCGCGGGCAGGTCGCGCATATACTTGTATGCGTCCACCGCGTGCGCCACCACGCCGTCCAATATCTCCCTCACGGGCACGTCGTTCACGACCAACCCGTTCAAGTCCTCCCGCACGCTTTGACGGTCGCCTTCCGCGCCGCCCACGTACACTTGATCCGCTATCCTCGTTTCAAGCGACGGGTCGATCTCGCGTAGCTTTTCAAGCGCGAAACTCAACGCCGCTCTGCACGCGTCGCCGATCAAAGTCCCCTGTTTGAAGATCACTTGCGGGGCAAATCTGATCGCCAGCCTGCCTCTCACAAAACTCAAGTCAAACAGCACGTCCTCGCCCAACTCCTCGTTGACCATCGCAAGTCTGATCTGCGCGGCGGTGCCGTTTGTTTCGAGGGGATTGACAAGGTCCAGCATAAACGCTTCGCTGTATCTGATCTCTCTCAGTTCCGACCCGAACAGTTTGAATCCTTGCGGAGCCAGCGACTCCTCCGTCTTGAACGCGATATTGCCCTTGTACTCGTCAAGCGGAGCGTCCATATTTATCGTTTTGCCTTGCACTGGCAGCAGCTGAAGCAGTCTGACGTTTACGCCCAAATATGGATAGCACCCCTCGCTATTCAGCAACTCCGGTATGCCCAACTCAAACTGCACGCCGTCCTTCAGCCTGCCGTCCTCCTCGGCGAAGTTCATCTTAAACAGCAGTTCCACTCCCAGCAGTTTGCTGAAGAGGGAGTGAACAAACACGTTTGAATCGCGCGTGTCCAAAATGATACTGTAGTTGTCGCCGTCCTTCGTCGCGTTGAAGGTGTCCTTAAACAGCGTTTCAAAGACGCTTGTCGACAGCGAGGGATCCACGCTGCCGATATTGCCGTCGTCCTCAAACCCTATCAACGCCGCAAGCGACTTCAACAGCACCGTCGGCGACCATTCGTTGCCCGTGCCCTCCACGATCGCGTCAAGGATCTTGTTCAGCGAAAAGCTGAAGTTCAGCTTGCCAAAGTCAAACTCGAACTCCTTATGCAGCGCCTTTCCGATAAATCTGCCCAGCATCTCGTTGAGGTTGTTGTCTTTGTACACAAATTCCGCGGACAGTTTGATGTGGCTGCCCGCAAAGTCTATGTAGAGGCTGAGGGGATCGTTCACAAAGAAACTCGCCGCCATCACGTTTACGTCGCCGGAAAAGATCCTCGCGCGGATAGCGGAGTTTTCGGAGGTATACTCCCCGTTTGCGTCCGTCGACGTCCTGTCAAGGATAGCCTCGATCTCAAAGCCGAGTTCAAAATGGCTGTCCTTCGATCCGTCCTCTTTTTTTAGGCCGAACGTGCCGGACATTTCGCTGCGGAAATACAGATCTTCGCCCTTTTGGATGGCGGTCGCGCCTATGCTCTTGCTCAGTTGCTCAAATTTATCAAAATATTGCGTGGATGTGATCTTGCCGTCGGGGATAGCGGACTGCGTTGTGCCGGGCCCCACAAAATTGGGCGCGCCGCCGTTTCCGCCGCCTGTCGATGGACCTGTGCCTGTCGATCCCGACCCGCCTGACGATGGCCCTGTGCTCGTAGATGATGAGGAGGAACTGACGTTGCCCTTTACGTTATTTGGCGTGGCGTCCGTTTCGCCGCACGCGACAAACAACCCCAAAGCAAGCGACAGCACCAGCGCCGCCGCAAGTATCAGCGTGACGATCCTGAATTTGTTTTTCATTTTCTCCTCCTTGCGCTCCCCCTCCTCAGCATTATACGTCGGACGCGAGCGCACGTTTCGTAAGTTTTCTCAAATAAGTAACTACCTATTTATTCACTATATATTTTAGCACGTCCGCGCAAATAATCAAATAAAATTTTCTTCAGAATTCAAAATTTTCCGCACCCGCCCGCGCAAATTTGCCGCGCCCTGTATAAAATCGTCGCGCCCCGCCAAAAATATAGCGAGGAACGTCTATGAACAGAGCAAAAATCGTCACTATCATTCTTGTCGCGGCAGTATTCGTCGTCTGCGGAGCCGCCGCCGCAAAAACAATATCGCAAGCCCCGCGCGACTGCGAGGAGGTCTACGCCGCCGGCATCTACGACAAACTCACCCCGGAACTCATCTCGCTATACGAGCGCGAAGTGGCGCTTTCCCCCATCGTCAGCGGCAGATCCGAGGCGCAACTTGACCGCATGGCGCAGCAGGCGCATATCTCCGTGGGCAAACTCAAAGCCGTGCTCATCATTCAGGATCTTGCGGCAAAAACGGGCAGGACGGACTCCATCTCATCCCTTGCGGCGAAGTCCGACCTCGACCTTCTGTTGTACGCCAAGGACGTGGCGATGACCTATGCCGACTCTCTTCCATCCGGGCGCCGCGACGAGCTCAAATCCAAACTCAAAACCGCGCTCAAGTGATTTCGACCCAAAACAGTTTCCCCGATATTTTTTCAAAACAGACGGTTTATACGCGCATTTTGCGCATATAAACCGTAGTTTTTGCAATTTATCATTTTTTACATGATTTGACTTCTTCTGTTTGCCAATCAAAAAAGCCGCCTGCCCATTGCGCGACGCACGGCTTTCAGATTGTTTTTAATTCCCGCTTGATTGTTTGATCGGCGCTATATTTCCACAAACTCGCCAAGATATTTTTCGATCAGATCAAAGTATCTGTTTGCCACGGCAACATCCGTCGCCGAGCCGCGGATCGCCGTCGAAAGCGTCATTCTGCCAAGCAGAGTTGTCACGGACATCAAAAAGAACGGTTTGTATTTTGTTGCGCCTGAGATAAATCCGCCCTTCAAAGTCAGCCCGTCAAACGTCAGTCCCTTGTCGTCCAGCTGTCCCATATTGCTGACCGCAAGCAAAGGATTGTCATAGCCCTTTTTGATCGCAAACTCCGCAATATCCTGTGGGAAGATGGTGTACGCCAGCTTGAGCAGCGGCAGCGAATACAACCCGATGAACTTGTCGCGCTTGAAGGTTTTCATGGATCTGATCACGTTCACCACGGTGTCCTGCATGGTTTTTCCTCTCTCAAGCGTGCGGCAGGCGAGCCAGGAGGTATGATTGGTCAATCCGCCCTTTGCGCCGCCCTGCTCGATATGTTTGCGCAGGTCGATCGCGCAAGAAACGGTGAGGCTGTCGTCCTCCTTAAGCCCGCACAGTTCGTACAGCGTGCGGAAAGTGATCGCCATCAGCGCGTCGTTGACGGTAATCCCCATCTTTTTTGCGACGGAGCGCATCTCGGCAAATCTTTTTTCGTCTATCTCGCGGCGGATTATGCGGTTGATGTCCGAATCGCTTGCCTCGCTCCAGGGGAAGCCCACGTGGTCCTTTGATTTGGAGATATTTTTGTACAACCCTTTTGCGTGCTTCAGATCCTCGCCTTCCAGCTTGGAGTAGACCTGATCGAAGCTGCGGGAGCCAGCTTTCATACTTATCGCGCCGTACTCGCCCCTCTTCAGCCTGTTGTAGTTCTGCACAAGCGTGACAATGAAGTATTTCAGATCGCCGCCGTCCATGCACATATGGTTTACTCTCAGCGCCAGCACGGTCTTATATCCGTCGTCCACGGCTTGTTCAAACACGGCGATCTTGATCTGCACGTTGTTGTCGTAGGGGATAGTTCCCGCCAAAAAGTTGTCCGCGTCAAAATCCGCGTCGGCGGTCTGCGCAAAAGTCACGATGTCGTCCGCCGTGTACTGTTCTTCGCGCCAATACGGCTCGAGCACGGTGGTGTTGAAGCTGGAGTGCAGCACGGGAGCCTTCTCCACCATATACACCGTTATCTGTTTCAACAGCGCAAGGTCTATCCTCCCCATATACGTCAGTTTGAGGTGCACCATGCGGTCGTAGTAATTGCGGAACAAAAACTGCATTCTGTCCCACATTTCCGCTTTAAGTTTTTTTGATTTCACAGGCATTCACAACCTCTTGGTCCCGCGGATTAAGCGGCGGGATTCAATCGTTCCACATCGTCCAATATTTTTCGTCCTGATTTTTGTTGAGTTCGTTGTCCTTTTGCTCCTCGCGTTTATCTCTCGCTCTTGCCCTTTTCAGGATAAACGCGATCAACTCCACAATGGCGACCGCAACGCCGCTCAAGCACATCACCCAGCCCGGATGCCAGATCTTCGCGATGTGATTCAGCGGATCCAGCGCGATCCCCAAAATGACGTACAGCATGACCATCAACACTTCGATAAACACGGGCAGTTCCACCCACTTGAGTTTGCTGTCCGCCAAAAACGCCACCGCGGTATCCGCGCCGAAAATAAGCGCCACCATCGCCAAAAATGTCATCCAGCTTCCGTCAATTTTGAATATGAGTTGCAACAGCAAAAATATAAATGTGCACACCAATATCTCGCCCGCCGCCAACATCGCCCGCACGGGCAATATCTTACGCTTTCTCAGCAGCTTCAGCGACGCAAAAAACATCAACAAGATCGCGCTTGCAAACACTCCGCCCAGCAAAATCAACCACAGCGGATGCCAAAGCCCCGTCGCCGCGCTCACTATCACGTACACGATCGCAAGCAGCGCAATGACCGAGATCGCCACCGCAGTACCCGCCGACAGCTTATGTTTCAGTTCCGACGCGCGTTGCTCTCTCCCCTCAAACTCCCTGAGTTTCTCGTCAATGTCGCCAAGTTCGCTTATGGCGGTTTCATATATGAGTTCGGGATCAACGATCCCCTTGATGCTGAGTTCCTGCGTGCGATCAAGCAACTCCGTCAACAGTTGGATCCTGTATTCCATCGCCGCCTTTGTCGGCGCGATATGACTGAACGCGCCCTCCAGATATGACTTATACCGCGGTTTGAGTTCCGCCACTATTTCCGTTTCGGTCGCCATGCGCCCTCCTCAAAGCGCCGCCGCCCTCGCGACCCGCGCCTAATAAATATCCATTTTAAAAACGTGCCCGCGCCACAAAGGTTACATCTTCCGCCAAATTTTCCCACGCCGCTCTTTCGCACCCAAATAGTATATACCATCTCCCCAACTTTTTCAACCTCCTGACGCCTCAATAATTTTTTCAACCTCCCTCTCTCTCAATCGTGTTACAACCCGATCACTCACTTAAGTACAAGCCACTCCCTCGCTTGTGTTCCAACTCGTCCCTCGCTTGTGTTCCAACTCGCCCCTCGCTTGTGTTACAAATTGGCTCCAATTGTGTTACAAATTGTGCTCCAACATCACCCTTTCTCACTCACACCCGTAACAGCCCGCCAAATCGGCGAATAGTATATAGCAGACGAACGCGCAAAACAATGGCTCGACAAATACGACCCAAAAGGCAATGCTCGTCAAACACATAGGCAGGCGCAAACGAGCAAATGATATGCGCTTACACAAAATCGAAACCTCAAAGACAGCAAGTACATAACATTTCAAGGAGGTTTCAACCATGTTTTTCAACTTTGGCAACTCAACCAATTGCGGCTGCGGCAAGTCGACAACTTTCGGCTGCGGCGGCATTCAGCCCATCTATGGCGCAGGCGGAATGTCATCTCCCTATTACGGCGGCATATCCGGCGGCTTCGGTATGGGCATAGGGTCTTGCGGATCCGCCCAATGCGGCTGCTCCTGCAATCTGACCACCGCCTATATCCCCGGCCCGCGCGGCCCCATAGGTCCCCAGGGTCCCATCGGCCCCATAGGCCCTCAAGGCGCACAGGGCCCCCAAGGCGTCCAAGGCGTACCCGGCCCCGCCGGAGCGACAGGCGCAACCGGCCCGCAAGGCGCAACCGGTCCGCAGGGCCCCGCAGGTCCTCAAGGCGAAGCAGGCGCGGCGGCGGGTTTCGGCACACCTGTAGCGACTGCGACGGAACTTCCCGCAGGCACCGCGCCAACAGTTACGGTCACGGCAAGCGGCCCCTCCACCGCCGAGGTATTCACCTTCGAATTTGGCATTCCTGCCGGCGCGACGGGAGCGACGGGTCCCCAAGGTCCTCAAGGCGCGACAGGAGCAACAGAACAAGTGCTTTAAGGGAAAATCAAAGCAAGAAGTTATAGCAAAAGCAAGTTCTTGAACCACCGCCGAGCTTGCTTTTTTTGTTGCCGCCTTTTGCGTATTGCCCCACTAAACAGTGGCATTTTTCGTTCTTCCGTCCTCGTTTTGACCGCGCAAATTTTGCTGAATTTGCAGAGCATTTTCATCTCGATTTTTATAGAGTCTAAAAAATAAAATTAACCCTATTTAGACTCTGCCTCAATCGCTTGACAGCGCATAATTTCGATGTATAATTGAAAACGACGGAGGCTTAAAGATAAAATAATGGTCACATCGGGTTTGATCTGTCTTGAAGATGACTACCATTTTATGTACAAAGTGGGGCGCATTGATTATATGGAGTGGGGAGATGAGTTTGAGTATATTATCTCGCCAAATTACGCCGTTATAGACATGTTGCCGGATAATCTTTTTCAAGGCATTCCCGGCATAGATCTCTCGCTGAGACAAAAGACATATAATAGTCTCAATATAACCCCTGCATTTATCGCAGAAAGGACTCCCTCTCCCGACATAGCAAATCTGAGAAACCTGCTCGAAGATAAAAGTTCGGAAAAATCAAATCGCTTGGATTGGCTCATCAAGACGAACCATAGATATTTTGGTGACAGGCTGTTTGTAATCGAACTCAAAAATCATTCTAATATACAATGTCCGTCCGTGTTCGACCTGCCTACAAGGCGCAACATGCTCATCAAAAGATTGCTTGAAATAATATGCTTCGGAGATTATCTCAAAACGAAGGAAATTGAAATCAACGATGCCAATCGAGCGGAATTTTATCGCTTTTTAATGCCTTTATATGTGGATAAATTTGAAAGTGGCAAGCGCGCTCGGCTGCGCGGCATAGAAGAAGCAAAAGCGAGAAACGCATATAAAGGGAGGAAACCAATCACTCTCTCTCCCAACTTCTTTGATAAGTGCATGACCGCATTCTTAAACAAACAAATTACTGCCGCCGAAGCCGCTAAAAAACTTGGCATATGCCGCGCCACTTTTTTCAACAAGCTGAAAATCTATAAAAACAAAATATAATTAATGCTGAGATGATTAGTTAGAGCCACCAGCTCAGCTGATGACCCTGACTTCACTGAATAATTTGCATTCCAATAAAGTATCTTTATATAAAAATTTTTTCAAGGCAGTTTTATAAATTATCAAAACTTTTTCAAGCGACTTTTGACAAATTTATAAACTTTTTTGAGGCACATAAAGTCAGATATACTCAATTGGCAGAACGACGAGGTCGTCGGAGAGGTACAGTTTGGTGTCGTACAGACAGACGATTGCGCCCATGCCGCGGGTTTTGGCGGTGTCCTTATCCAAAACGTCAAAGGCAGAGGCCATAGATTTGTTGGGGTTTGCGCTCTTTTTTATCTCGATGGGATAGAGGGTGCCGTTCTCCTCAATGATGAGGTCTATTTCACTCTCCTCCTCAAAAATTTCGCCGTTCTCCTTCGTGCGTTTTTTGTCCTTGCCGCGATAATAGAACACGTTGAAGGTATAATCGCTTCCCTCGTTGCTGAACGATTTAAGTATCTCGGAAATCACGAACGTTTCAAACATATTCCCCGCGACCGCGCTCTGTTCGAGAGCCTCCGCGCTGTTCCATTTAGACAGATAGCAGGCAAGCCCGGTGTCCCTGAAATAGAGCTTCGGCGTCTTGATCGCGCGCGTCAAGTGGCTGGAATAGTACGGCTGCAAGATGAAGATTATCCCCGTGCGCTCCAAGACGGACACCCAATTTTTTATCGTCGCCTGCGTGACGCCGACGTCCTGCGCCACCGACGCATAATTGAGCATTTGCGCCGTCCTCGCCGCGATCGCCGAGAGAAACCTCGTGAAGGCGAGCGTATCCTTTATTTCGATTTCCTCTTTGATGTCGCGCTCCAGATACGTCCTCACGTAGGACGAATAGAAGTCCTGCCAATCCCTCTCCGTGACGTTAATTTCGGGATACATGCCGCGATGGATCGTTTGCCACAGGTTACCATACGGTTTGAGGCACTTTTCTCTTGCGGCGATGTATTCCTCCGTCGGGACAAAGTGCCTGTTGAAGTCTATCCCGTTGAGTTCGCGCATAGACAGGCCTTGCAGCTCCAAAATGGAAATTCTGCCCGCCAATGACTCCTGCACTTTGGACATCAGCCGCATCTGCTGCGAGCCTGTGAGGTAGTAGTTTTCGTACATGCCCGGCTTGTCGCACTCCATTTTGATATATGGGAAAATCTCCGCCGCGTATTGCACCTCGTCAATGATGGACGGCTTGGGCAGATTTTTGATGAAAAGTTTGGGGTCCTCGATGGCGGTACTCAGCAACAGCTTGTCATCAAAAGTGACATAGCGCACGTCGGGATACAGCTCTTTCAGCAGCGTGGACTTCCCCACCTGCCTCGCCCCCGTAACGAGAATACACCTGCTGTTTTTTGCTCTCTGTTTAAGCACCGACTCGATATTTCTCTTGATATACATATCCACCTCTGTGACAAATCTATAGTATGACTATATATTAGTCGCATTTTGTGCATTTGTCAAGAGAATATGTCAAAGTGCCGGCTTTTATGGGGCAATATTCACCAACTCTAATTTTTTGCTATATTATTATCCAAATTAACACAAAACAATTGACATTCGCATTGTTGCGCGCTATAATAGTTAAAAATAGGTGGTTGAACTATGGCAATGTGGATCCCATATGTTATTACAAAGAAGAATATGCGTCCGCAGTTTGCAAGCGATGTGCAATATGAAAATTGGATCGCGGGACAACTTCGCGCCAAAAAAATAATGAAAGTGCGCAAGGGGCTCTACGTCCGCCTCAACGTCACAGGCGAGCCGATGGCGACGAAGTTTGAAATCGCAAGCAAAATTGCAGACGACGCTTTTTTATGCTATCATTCCGCGTTGGAATTTTACGGAGTGGCAAATCAGGTATTCCATACCGTGACGGTCGGGAGCGAGTCGCGATTCAATCCGTTCACCTTTCTCGACGTTGACTATATCCGCAAACAACCTAAAAATTATTTTGGCATTGCCGATGTAATGCAAGGCGCATTGCGCGTCACCACGATCGAGCGCACAATAATCGATTGCATAGACGACATCGACGCGGGAGGCGGCATAGATGAGCTGCTTGGCGCGCTCAATCAAATACATATCCTCGATGAGCAAAAATTGCTCGGCGCGCTCGACGCCTACAACTGCATACTTCTCTACCAAAAAGCAGGATATATCCTGCAACACTATCAAAACCAATTTGGGTTGACGGACGCTTTTTTCGGCGAATGTAAGCGGCATTTGACCAAACAAGTGAAATACTTTTTGAAAGACGAATATGGCGAAGTGGAATACAATTCCGAGTGGCAGCTCATGGCGCCGAAAAATCTGTTTTCACACATGAACGGAGGTTATTAAATGGAATTTTCAAAACAATATCTCAACGAATTGGCTTTACGGACGGGCTTTATTAAGGAAACGCTTGAAAAAGTCTTGCGCCTTGCCGAGGTCTTAAAATTCATAAACAACGATAACGTTATAGGTGGCACATTGGCATTGAAAGGCGGTACTGCTATAAATTTAACAGCCGTTGAACTCCCACGGCTCTCCGTGGATATCGACCTCGATTATACAGAGAACGTCGTCCGCGAGGAGCTGCCCGCGGCGAAGGCAAAAATCGGCAAACGCCTCACCGACTATATGTTTCAAGAGGGATATTCTCTGATCGACACAAGGGAGTATTTTGCTCTTACATCATTCGTGTTTGGCTATATCAACTGTGCAGGCAATAGGGATAATATCAAGGTGGAAATAAATTATCTCGACCGTTGCCATATTCTTCCCCTCGAAAAGAAGTGCCTCTTGACAAAAGGCATTGTCGGCGATTTTGAAGTTCTCACGCTTAACACGACCGAGTTGTATGCAAGCAAGATCAATGCCCTGCTCGCACGGGCGACGCCGAGAGATCTGTATGACGTCAATTCAATGATAGAGAGAGGCGTCGTGAGCGACAAAAACCTACTTAAAAAGTGCCTCATCTTTTACAGCGTAATAGCGGGCGACTATTCAATATCGGCACTTGATTATGCCAATATTGAAAGATTAAACTTCTATAAGTACAAAACACAATTAAAACCCGTCATTGCAAAAACGGATACTTTTGACATCGAGAAGGCCAAGACGACGGTTATCGATTACCTGAAAGATCTGATCGTCTTGACGGCGCGCGAAACAGAATTTATACTTAAAATGAAGAATAATGTATTTGATCCTTCCCTGCTTTTCGACGACGACGCAATCGTTCAACGCATCGTTTGCCACCCTGCCGCCTTATGGCGAACAAGAGGTGCAGAATAAAGTCAAAGCCCAATATTTAAGCAATGTAAAGTTGAACCTGACAAAATTCAAGGATGCGGTTGGTGGGTTCCATCTCGAAAATGATGTAAAGTGTATGGCGTCAGGAGCGGGAAACGCTCCGAAATTCAGGAGGTAGAACATATGCATTACTTAGTAAAAGCCGGCGACAGCGAAGGACAGTTTGAATCGATCCTTGAAGCATCGTCTCAAAGCGAAGCGCTCGGACAAATGGGAGCAGGCGAAATCATAGAGAATATCTGCGAAATCAGCACAGAAGATCTCATCAAAAGAGAAACGGAAAATTTGATGTTTTCAATAGAGAGCGTCTATCTCAGCAAATGGGAAAATGAAACCGTCCGCAAATATTGCGAGCACCAACGGGGATATAGAAACGATCCCGAAGAACAGTATCAGGCGCTAAAGCAATTCAATACGATGATCAATGCTGCAAAGACAATGCGTCGGCGCGGTTTGACTGAAAAATTCTCCGCGGACGAGTTTATCCAAAGACTATGGAAAGCGGCAGAGGCAAAAACTGCGGAAGAATTTGAAGAAGCATTAAAAATATAACCCCGTAAGGAGATATCATGAAACTATCCGAGAAAATCAGGATCTTGAGAAAGGCGCGCGGTCTGTCGCAGGAACAATTCGGCTATGCCTTGTCCGAAGCGACAGACGGCGTAAGCCGTCAAACCGTTTCCGATTGGGAAAACGGCAAGTTTGAGCCCAAACTCGACAACATCCGCGATATCGCAAAGGTTTTGGACGTGTCTTTTGACGTGCTTTTGGACGAAACCATAGACCTAAACGATCCCGAAACGCTGAAAAAAGTTCTGCACGATGTCCCGTTGGACGCAAAAAAGAACATTAACACGATGACCAGCTATGACATCCGCCAATACAAGCTCGGAAAGAAAGATTATATCAAACTTGCAATCAACATCACCATCCTTGCCACTTTTGTAATTTTCATAATATTGCTGGCCGTAGGAATTTCACTTTCGATCGTGCCAATGTTTATCGTAAGTGCAGTTATTGGAGCAATATCATTCATAGCGACTCCAACGGCGATTATGCGCATCCGACTCTTCGTCCGAGATTATAAAAAACCATATGGCACGGCGTTTGGTGAAATCAACAACACCCATATGATCATTCATGCGCAACAAACGGCGAGCAATGTCATTTGCATTCCGTTGGTGAAGATAAAGGATATTCGGCTCGGGGAAAATGCCGCGAAACGTCACGGGAATCTTGTCGTTTTGCTTGACGGGCGCGAAAAGCCGATAACTTTGCTGAATGTGGCGTTCCCGCAAGATGCAATAGATTTTTATCAAAAACTCTTGCAGAAGAACGACGATCCGGATCCCATTCAAATTTTGTAATTTATATAAAAGGAGATAAATCATGAAAAAAGTTTTATCGCTATTGACAATTTTCTTGGTCATAATCAGTTTGTCATTCGTTTTTACGTCCTGTGCCGCGAAAAATAATGACAATGAAGAAATCATCGTAACAGATATGGTGGGGGCACAAGTCGCAGTCGCGAAAAATCCTCAAAAAGTGGCATGCGTGTCTCGCACTACATATGATCTCCTAATTGCCTTTGGGCTTGGAGATGTGATAGACGGGGCCTATTATTCCCTGCTCGATAATGAATGGACGGAGGTCTTTTACCCCGCCTCAACAAATCATTATAGTTATGAATACGAGGAGAGCTATGAAACTTTTTACAGTCGCGGTATCGATTTGGTCTTAGCTCCCGAAGCATATATCGCCGAAGGACTACGCGAACATGGTATTACGGCAATTACCGTATGCTTGTATGGAAGCCCGAGTTTTGATAATTACGTCTTTTATTTCGCAGACCTTGTTAAAACGCTATGGGGAGAGCGCGAAGGCGTCTCGGAAAAAGTGGATGCTTGGAAAGCCTATTTTGCCAAAGCGCAAACAGATATAAAGACAGAGCTGAATAAGCACGACGACCCTACCCGTACCCTTTACTATGTTCGCGGCGACAAAAACAGAGGTATAGGTTACACGGACAATGGAAAGTCGTTTGTGGAATATGTCTATAAATTCATTGGTTTCGATTATGTGGGGAATCGTTTTGAATCCAACAGACCGTCCGCAGAGGAGATTTGTGCAATCGATCCCGATGTATTTGTGATCGGCGGTATTTATCAAAATACTCTTCTTGAACAAATCAAAACAACGGAGCCATATGTCAATCTGGATGCCGTAAAGAACAATCAAGTGTTCAATATACCTATCGGTTTTACGATGTTCGAGCAGATATCGGTATTCTCTCCGGTTTTCTTATACGATCAAGCGAATAAGCTCTATCCCGATTACTTTGACTTTGACGTAGAAGCGGAGATCAAGGCATTGAGCAAGGAATATTTCGGCATTGACCTGACGGACGCCGATGTTTATAATATGCTGCATGGGTTGGATCGCAATGGACAAGCTCTCGCATAAACTCTCTCAAACGCAAAAGGCCGTGATATTTGCATCGAGCGGGATCGTGGTGTTTTTGTTTGTTTTTTGCACCGCACTCATCGTAGGGAGATACAGCATTTCTTTCGAAAATTTCTTTCGCATGATAGGCGATCCTGCCTCTTATCCTATGGAACGAAGCATCGTCGTAAATCTACGGCTCCCTCGCACGATTATTGCGGCGCTTACGGGGATCGCTTTGAGCCTTTCGGGATTGTTGTATCAGGAAACGTTTCAAAATAAACTTGTTTCACCTGACTTGCTGGGAGTTTCAAGCGGTTCCGGAGTGGGTGCAGCCCTTGCAATTTTGCTTGGGCTATCTTCAGCACTCATCAGTTTGTTTGCTTTCCTGTTCGGCATTATCACGGTTATCTTGACTACGGTCATTTCCAAAGTTTTCCGCAACAGGACTTCGATGATCCTGATTTTGGCGGGGATCATCGTGGGCGGGTGTATGAGCGCGATACTGTCATTTATCAAATACCTTGCCGACGCGGAAACTACGCTTGCAAGCATCACATTTTGGCTCATGGGCTCATTTGAAAACTCAGTAATGAGTGATGTTTGGTTTTTGCTTCCCATTGTCGGCACATGCACTATTTTGACACTGATCTTTAGTTGGAGGATCAATATTGTAGCGCTCGGACGGGAAGAGGCGCAAACCCGTGGAATCAATTATTCGGTATATCGGGCTGCAATTATAGCCGTCGCGACGCTTCTTACAGCAAGTTCGGTGGCGTTTGCAGGAACAATTTCATGGATCGGATTGGTAGTCCCTCATATCGTAAGATTGTTAGTCGGCAGGAATACGAGAAAAACAATTCCGCTTTGCGTCATTTTCGGAGCCAACTTTATGGTGATCGCAGATATCATTTCACGCTGTTTTACCGCTGCGGAGATCCCGCTTTCTGCTGTAACAGGCTTCTTTGGTACTATCATCTTTGTGGCGATACTTTTTGTACGGAGGAAAACTATCAGTGAACGCGATTGAAGTATCGGGATTATCCTTTGGATATAACAAAAAGCAACTTGTACTGAAAAATTTGGAAATGCGGTGTGAAGCAGGTTCCATAAATGTGATTTTGGGATTAAACGGAAGCGGAAAGACGACGCTCATCAAAATTTTAGCCGGATTGCTCAAAGCCTCGACGGGTGAAGTGGTGTTGAATGGCAAAAAATTGGAAGATTTGTCCATTGGCGCGCGCTCGAAAATTATGTCATACGTTGCCCAACGTTCCGAACTGATCGATGACTTTACGGTAAAAGACTATCTGTTGTTCGGAAAAGTCAACCATATCGCCTTCTATCGCTCCCCGCGGGAGGAGGATGTCAAAAACGTCGAAACATATGCGGAAAAGTTCAACGTAACAAGATTTCTTGACAAAAAACTCGGTGAACTCAGCGGCGGCGAAAGACAGATCGTTTCAATTTGCGCCTCAGTGATCCAAAATACAGAAATCATCATCCTCGACGAGCCGACATCGGCGCTCGATATCAAGAATCAACACAGCATACTTTCGCTGTTGAGGGAAATTTCAAAACATGAAAATAAAACCATTCTGCTTTCATCTCACAATCCGAATCACGCGCTGTACCTTGATTGCAATGTTTTTCTTATGAAAGACGGCTCGATCATCGAAAACGGCCCGGCAAGGGAGATGATCGCCGTTGAAAAATTAAAGCCTATCTATGGCGACGACGTTTGTTTAAGCAGCGAACAAGAATATTCTGAAATATCATTTAAGGATTGACAGACAACTATGATCGATTTTGATTTCCATATTCATTCCGCGCCCTATTCCGGCTGCGCTACGCAGCCGGTCAAAGAGGCAGTAGGAAAAGCATATTGTTCACATATAACAACCATAGCACTCTGCGATCATAATAGTATAGGAGGTTTAAAAGAGGCTCGATACGAATGTGAACGGCGAGGTATAACTTTCGTAAACGGCGTTGAACTATCTGCACTTATAAATGGCGTTTCGGCAAGCATTGACGGGAATGTGATCCATATCCTTGGGTATCGTATCGCTGAGGACGAAGCCTTATTCACCTCACTCAAAAAACGTTTTGATAGCGAATATCAGCAACAGATCGCCGAGAAGACGGAATACTTGCGTGAACTTGGTTATAAGATCCGGGGAGAAGCAACCAATGAAAGAGAACTCCGAATGCAATTGTGGCAAGGCGGATATTTCGACGATGAGAAAGCCGCAAAAGCATTTTTACAGTCAAATGAGATGAAAAAGATATTTCCTCCCAAGAAGATCCCTGTCTGCGAAGCCATTGATATGATCCACGACTTAGGTGGACTTGCGGTTTTAGCTCATCCAAATACTGCTGAAAATCATGTGCACCTGTGTAAAACAGATACTAATTCAATTATAGACTATCTTGTAGCGCATGGGCTTGATGGACTGGAAGCGTTTCATCCTTCTACTGTTTCAGAAGTTGGTACCGTGGAAAATCTTCTTGTACAAGCACAACGATATGGCTTGAAGGTTACGCTTGGAAGCGACAGACATCATTGCGATGACAGATATGGACAAAATTACTTCTCAATGGAAGATAAATTACAAAAATATGAATATGACTTTGATTCCATTAAAAATTTCTTTATAGATTGACAGGAGAATTGCTAATGAGATATTTATTCTTTGATATAGAATGTTGCGACGGGGAGCATATTTGTGAGTTTGGATATGTTTTGGCAGATGAAAATTTTAATGTGCTTGAAAAGAAAGATATAACGATAAACCCAAAAGCAAAATTTAATTTGACAGGACGTACCGGACGCCCTGATATACATCTGTATTATTCAGAGGAGCGTTATTATAATAGCCCCGAATTTCCAAAATTTTACGATGAAATCAAGAGCCTTTTGGAATATGGTAATCAAATTATAGTAGGGCATGCTATATCTAACGACGCAAACTTTATCAATACAGCTTGCAAAAGTTATCGTAAGAGTCCTATCAATTTTCGATTCAACGATAGTCAAAAAATCTATCGGGAATTTTTCGGAATCAACAAAAGCATATCTCTTGAGGATGCCGGTGAAAAGCTGAACGTTGAATTCCCAAACTATCTCCATAAAAGCGACGACGATTCCGAACTGACCATGAAGCTCGTAAAAAGTATGTGCGAACAGTTGGATGTCACGCTTCCCGAATTGATAGATCTTTGCCCTACATGTATAGGCAGAACAGAAAATTTCAGCATTAAATATGACGCTTCGACTAGAAAATTGGACAAATTGTTTCTTGCCGCTCAAACCGATCCCGACGCAATAAACGAAAAGAAAAAACGTTTTTTATTGGGGAAATTTTTGAAGACGCTCAAAAAGACCAAAGAACTTACTCCGCTTTTTGTGGGCAAGAGTATCGGCATGAGTCTTAATTATGAGCTTACACATTTTAAGGAAACGCTGCTGCTCATACAACTGATTGTAAATCACGGAGGCAAATATAATACAAAAGCGTCAACATGCGATATCTTTGTTGAGTATCCTCTCTTTGATGAAAACGG
>CANQMD010000015.1 GCA_947624885.1 uncultured Clostridia bacterium | reverse complement strand
GATGAAGAGTTCTGCCCGTGCCGCCGCCTGACGCAACTGAGAAGTACTTTTTGCCATTGTCCCAGCACCATTTCTTGTAGGTGCCCGCAACGGGATGTTGGAAGCGAGTGGGGTTGGTGGAATTGCCAGTTATGGAAACGTCCACGTCCTCGAGGCGCATGATCGCAACGCCCTCTGTCACGTCGTCGGCGCCGTAAACTCTGACTGCGGCGCGTTCTCCCTTGCTGTAGGGAGTTTCTTTGACGATCTTGACTTCGCCGGTGAAGTAATCCATCTTGGTCTGCACATACGTGAAGCCGTTTATGCGTGAGATGATAAACGCCGCGTCCTTTCCAAGGCCGTTGAGAATGACCTTAAGCGGAGTTTTGCGCACTTTGTTTGCGGTCTTTGCGATGCCGATAGCGCCCTCTGCCGCGGCAAACGATTCGTGACCGGCGAGGAATGCGAAGCACTTTGTGCTTTCTCTGAGCAACATTGCGGCAAGATTGCCGTGTCCGAGGCCGACCTGTCTTTGCTCCGCAACGGAGCCGGGGATGCAGAATGATTGCAGTCCTTCGCCGATCGCTTCAGCCGCGTCCGCAGCCTCTTTGCATCCCTTTTTGATCGCGATCGCGCAACCGACTGTGTACGCCCACACCGCGTTTTCAAACGCTATGGGTTGCACGCCCTTGACGATAGCCTCGCAGTCGATGCCCTTGTCAAGACATATCTGTCTTGCTTCCTCCAGATCCTTGATGCCGTAGGAGGCAAGAGTTTTGTTGATTTTGTCTATTCTTCTTTCATATCCTTCAAACGTGATGCTCATATTTTTGCCCTCCTATCAGTTCTTGCGGGGGTCGATCCACTTGACCGCGCCGTCCTCTTTCTTAAATCTGCCGTAGGTCTTGGTGTTTTCCTTGAGCGCTTCGTTTGCGTCCACACCCTTTTTGACAGCGTCCATAAACTGTCCGAGGCGGCAGAATTCATATCCGATGATCTCGTCGTTTTCGTCAAGCGCCAACTTGGTGACGTAGCCCTCTGCCATCTCAAGATAGCGGGGTCCCTTTGCGACCGTGCTGTACATTGTGCCGACTTGGCTCCTGTGCCCCTTGCCGAGGTCCTCGAGGCCTGCGCCGATGACAAGTCCGTCCTCGCTGAAAGCAGATTGCGTCCTGCCGTAGACGATCTGAAGGAAGAGTTCTCTCATAGCGGTGTTGATAGCGTCGCACACAAGGTCGGTGTTGAGCGCCTCGAGTATGGTCTTGCCCGCGAGGATCTCAGCCGCCATTGCCGCGGAATGCGTCATGCCTGAGCAGCCGATCGTTTCAACAAGAGCCTCTTGAATGACTCCGTTTTTGACGTTGAGGCTGAGTTTGCATGCGCCCTGTTGAGGTGCGCACCAGCCTATGCCGTGCGAAAAGCCGCTGATGTCCTTGATTTCCTTTGCTTGTACCCACTTGCCCTCTTCGGGGATGGGAGCGGGGCCGTGGTTGGGTCCCTTTGCAACGCAGCACATTTCGTCAACTTCACGAGAATATTGCATAGTTTTTGCCTTCGGGAGGCAAAATCTCCCGAAAAACCTCCTTAAAAAATTTTTGTTTTTTAATATATTTATACTAGCATATCCAAACTTTTTTATCAACAGAAAAAGCAAGACTTCCAAAAAATTTTCCGCCCGATGTCTGCGCTTTGCGGATTTTGCGCGCAGCGCCGCATATGCCTATATCGTCACGCCGCCATAGAGGCCGTTTGAGTCGCGCCTCATCTGATGAAATTGGTATGCGCCCCTTTCTCGCTCCTCGGCGCGGGCAATCCGTTGTTTTTGCCGAGATCGATGCACTTGAGCAGCCACGCCATATTCCGCGCCAAATTGCGCATAGTCTGCATGCCCTCCGCGTCCTCGCGCACCTGTTCGGGAGCGCTGCCGTGCACCATCGGCCAATATGACGACGCAACAAGCGGCATCTCAGCGATCAGCGGATATTTGTTCAACACGTCAAGCGAAGCCGTTGTTCCCGCGCGTCTGGCGGAAACAATCGCCGCCGCGGGTTTGTGCTCAAACGCCGCGCGTCCCGCATAAAACGCCCTGTCCAGCAAACACTGGATCCGGCCGTCGGGATGCGCAAAATAGACGGGAGCGCCAAAAACAAATCCGTCCGCCTCGCTCATCTTGTCGATGAGTTCGTTCACGCCGTCGCCTTCAAACACGCAATGTCCCTTCCCCGCGCATCCGCCGCACGCCGCGCAATCCCTGATGGGAGCAGTGCCTATCTGCAACATCTCGCACTCCACGCCTTCCTCTTGCAGGGTCTTTTGGATCTCGCAAAGCGCGGTATACGTGCACCCGTGCGCCCTGCAACTTCCGTTGAGCAATATAACTTTCATATCCGCCTCCTAAATTCTCAATTATGATATGCCCTTTATGCGCACATTGTACAAACAACCCAACACAAAAGAGATCGTCTTTATTATCCTTCAAAAAAAATGTGAGGTCAACAAATTTTTTTTTGCAATATCCTTGACAAAGTATTCAGGCGAAGCTATACTATCGTTGAACATTTGAAAAATCGTTCAACTGTTCAAGAGAGGTATTTATGGATCAAGCAAATTCCGACGTGATCACGTCCGTTCAAAGCCAACTTCCCGACGAGGACACCCTGTACGGGCTGGCGGAACTTTTCAAGGTGTTTGGCGATCCCACTCGCGCAAAGATCATGAGTTGCCTTGCCGTGCGCGATCTGTACGTGTCCGAACTTGCGGGCATATTGGGCATGAGCATATCGGCAGTGTCGCACCAACTTCGGGTGTTGCGCAACGCCAAACTTGTCAAAGGAAGCAAACTCGGCAAAGAAGTCAAATACTGTCTTGACGACAATCATGTTGTGCAGATCATGGAGTGCGGGCTGACGCATATCAACGAAGTGCGCTGACCGCTTTGCCCCTCATCGCATAAAATATATCGGACGGCGGCGACCGTCCAAAATAATGGATATCAATTGAACACTTGTTCAACAAAATAAATAATCAACAGATTTGGAGGATATATGAAAAAGGTATTCAAACTTGCCGATCTCGACTGCGCGAACTGCGCCGCAAAGATGCAAAATGCAATCGAAAAGATCGACGGCGTAAAAAGCGTGACCATATCGTTTATGACTCAGCGCATGACGCTTGAGGCGGACGACGACTCTTTTGAAAGCATAGTTGCAAAGGCGCAAAAGGCAATCAAAAAAATCGAGCCTGATTGCACGATCGTGAGATAAACTGCCGTTTTTTTGATGTATGAAGTATCGTTTGAGTAAAAAGGAACAAAAAACAGGCATACGCATCATTGCCTCTCTCATTGCGTTTGTCGCGGTGTTCACCATCGACAAATGCATAGATCTTGCCTCCTCTGTCGGAGGCAAATTGGGGTGGCTGTTGCCCTTCTTTTTGTACCTCGCAATATACGCGACAATAGGTTACGACGTGATATTCCGCGCCGTACGCAACATCGCGCACGGGCAGATCTTTGACGAAAATTTTCTCATGGTCGTCGCCACCGTGGGCGCGTTTGCCCTGGCAATATTCCGAGGGGCGACGGGTCAGAAGATCGAGGGTTTTGACGAGGCGTGCGCGGTGCTGTTGTTTTACCAGATAGGCGAATTTTTCCAGCGTTACGCAACGGGCAAATCGCGCAAAAGCATCTCCTCGCTCATGGACATCCGGCCGGACGTGGCGCACGTTTTACGCGACGGCGAAACGGTCGACGTATATCCCGACGAGGTGCAGGTGGGCGAAACCATCATCGTGAATCCGGGCGAAAAGATCCCGCTTGACGGCATATGCGTTTTGGGGGATACGTCCGTCGACCTCAAGGCGCTCACTGGGGAATCTCTCCCCTGCGCAGTCGCCGAGGGCGGCAATGTGATAAGCGGCAGCGTAAACCTCACCGACCGCATTCAGGTGCTTGTGCAAAAGGAATTTCACGACAGCACGGTTTCAAAGATCCTCGAACTTGTTGAAAATGCCTCGGACAAAAAATCAAAAGCCGAAAATTTCATCACCAAATTTGCGCGGTATTACACCCCGACCGTGGTGCTATGCGCCCTGCTTCTTGCCATAATCCCCGGCGCGATCACCAATAATTGGTCGGCATGGATATATCGCGCGTTGAGTTTTTTGGTGGTGTCCTGCCCTTGCGCGCTCGTCATTTCCATTCCTCTGTCATTCTTTGCGGGGCTGGGAGCCGCGTCGCGGGACGGAATTTTGATCAAAGGCTCCAACTATCTTGAAAAGTTGTCCAAAGCCAACATTTTTGTGTTTGACAAGACGGGCACTCTCACAAAGGGCGACTTTGCTGTGAGTGGCGTTTTCCCCGCCGAGCGACGCGAGGAGGCGTTGAGGCTTGCGGCGATATGCGAACAAGGGCTGTCGCACCCCATCGCCGTATCCATCACCAAGCGCTATATTGAGGATTACGGCGACGAGATCCCCGACGGATACGCCATCAAAAACGAGTCTGGGCTGGGCGTGATTGCCACGCTTGGCGACGAGATCATTCTCACGGGCAATCAAAAATTGATGTCGGCGCATGGCGTTCAAACTCAGGAGTATTCGGGCGCAGGCACGGCGGTCTACGTTGCCAAAAACGGCGAGTACGTCGGACAGATAGTCATAGAGGACGAGTTGAAGCAAAGTTCCCCCGCCCTGATCGCCGAACTTAACGGCATGGGGTGCCGCACCGTGATGCTTACGGGCGACAGCGAACTCACCGCGCAAAAAGTCGCGCAAAGCGTCGGCATAAGCGAATATCGCGCGTCCCTGTTGCCGCAGGACAAAGTGAACGCGGTCGAACAGATGCTTGCGGCAAAGAGCAAACACGATGAACTCTGCTTTGTGGGCGACGGCATAAACGACGCGCCCGTGCTCATGCGTTCTGACATCGGCATAGCGATGGGCGGCGTTGGCAGCGACGCGGCGATCGAGGCGTCGGATATCGTGCTTATGCAGGACGATCTCATGGGGATCCCCGCCGCAAAACGCCTTGCCAAGCGCACAATGGGCATAGTCACTCAAAACATAGCGTTTTCTCTCGCGGTCAAAGCGGCGATACTCGTGCTTTCCGCGCTGGGGATCACCAATATGTGGATCGCCGTATTCGGCGACGTCGGCGTAGCGATACTTGCGATCTTGAACGCGATGCGAGTCGGCATGACAAAGCACAAAAAGGATAAATCCGACCCAAAAACAGATTGAAAGCGTTCCAACGTTTTCATTTTGTTTGACAACTGCAACAATTTGGAATTTTCAAAAAAATAAGCCCCTGTCGCACACGCGGCGGGGGCTGTCGTTTGTTTTGCAAATATTCAAATCATCACTTTTTGGACTCTTCTTCGCGCTTCTTTGCGTCGGCGATGATCTTGTCGTTGCTGGTGGAAGGCACTTCCTCATAGCGCACAAGCTTCATTTCAAACTTGCCTCTGCCCTGAGTCATGCTGCGCAGATCCGTCGCGTAACGGAACATCTCAGCCTGCGGGACTTCCGCGGTGATGATCTGTTTGCCGCCCGCCATATCCGTGCCGAGGATCCTGCCGCGGCGCTTGTTCATATCGCCGAGGATGTCGCCGAGGAACTCGTCCGGGACGGTGATCTTGGCTTCCATGATAGGTTCGAGGAAGCAAGGCGACGCCTTGGGGATCGCCGCTTCGTAAGCAAGTCTTGCGGCGGTGATAAAGGCGATTTCCTTTGAGTCGACCGGGTGATACTTGCCGTCGTCAAGCGTAGCTTTGAGGTTGACCATGGGGTAACCTGCCAGCATGCCGTGTTTGATCGCCTCTCTCAATCCCTTTTCGACCGCGGGGATAAACTGACGCGGGACTGCGCCGCCGACGACCGCGTCGACAAATTCAAACACTCCGTCCTCCGCGCCCGGCTCGAACTTGATCCACACGTCGCCAAACTGACCTGCGCCGCCGGACTGCTTTTTGTGTCTGCCCTCTTCGCGGGCCGCTTTGCGGATGGTTTCTCTGTACGCGACTCTCGGCTCCTGCCAAGAGATGTCGATGCCAAGTTTTGCTTTTACGCGCTTGCACATGATGTCAAGTTGCGCCTCGCCAAGACCGCTTATAAGCACGTCGCCCGTTTCGATATTCTTTTCGACCTTGAACGTTGCGTCCTCATCCTGCATCTTGATAAGGCCCTGTATCGCCTTCTCCTCGTCCTTTGCCGCCCTGACTGCGTAGGATATCACCGGCTTGGGGAACTCGATCTTTTCAAACTCAAGTTTGTTGTCCGCCGCCGCGAGGGTGTGGTTTGTGTTGGTGTACACAAGTTTTGCAACTGCGCCGATATCGCCCGCATTCAGGCAATCGACCATCTCCTGCTTTTTGCCCTTGAGGATATACAGCTGACCGATCTTTTCGGATTTGCCTTCAGTCGTATTCAAAACAGAGTCGCCGTTTGCAAGTTTGCCCTGAATGACTTTGAAAATGAGCAACTTGCCGACGTACGGGTCTACGACGGACTTGATCACTTGTGCGCTGAACGGCGCGTTGGGGTCCACGGTGATTTCGTTTTCCTCGCCGCCGACGATCGCCTTGATCTTGTGCGCATGCGTGGGCGACGGCATGATGTCCACCAAATAGTCCATAAGCCTCTTCACGCCCTTGAGGTTGAGCGCGTTGCCCGCCATGAGAGGAATGAAGCTGTCGTCCATGACCGCTTGATGCAGACCCTTTTGGATCTCTTCCTCGGTGAACTCCTCGCCGTCGAAGAACTTCATCATCAGATCCTCGTCCGTTTCGGCAACAAGTTCCATAAGTTTTGCCTTGAATTCCTCGATCTCGCCCTGAATAGTTGCGGGGATAGCAAGCGTTGCCGCCTTGCCCGTTGCGTCAAATGTCTGCCCCGAAAGCACTGCGACAGATCCTATCATCTTGCCGCCTTCCATGATGGGCAACTCAAGCGGAACGACCGCGGTATATTTTGCCATAATCGCTTTTGCGGTGCCCAAAAAGTCCGAATTTTCCTTGTCGACCGCGTTGATAAAGATGAATGCGGGGACTTTCTTTTCGGTGCACATCTCAAGCGCTTTTTCTGTGCCTACCGTGATGGAGCCTGTGGCTGAAGTGACCACAACTGCGCTGTCTGCGGCATGCAGAGCGGCGACCATTTCGCCCTCGAAGTCAAAAAATCCGGGAACGTCGAGGATGTTGATCTTCTTCCCTTGATGAAGCGCGTAGCCAAGCGACAGCGATATGGATATCTTGCGCTTGATTTCCTCGTCGTCATAGTCCATTGTCGAGGAGCCGTCGTCGACTTTGCCAAGGCGGTCGATCGTCTTTGTTTCGAACATCATGGCCTCTGCGAGGGAGGTCTTGCCCTCTCCGGAGTGACCGATGAGCGCAACGTTGCGGATTGACTCAGTATCAAATGATTTCATAATTACCTCAATTTGTAAAATTGCATGATAAATTGATTTTAACTTATTTCGATACAAATTTCAACCATATTACTATATATTTTATAAAAAAATCTCGGCAGGCGCGGCGATGTCGGATCTGAAAACTCCGCCAAGGCGCGCGTCGCGAGGTTTTGAAGGCAAATCGAAGCGCACTTTCCCCGCTCATATTCTGGCGCGATCGCGAATAAAACAAACCATGAACACCATCGGGATATATGACAGCGGCATCGGCGGACTGACCGTGCTTAAGGAGATTCTCAAACGTTTTGCGGGCAACGCGATCTACTATTACGCGGACAATCTCAACGCGCCTTTCGGCAATCTTGACGACGGCAAACTTGCGCTCATCGCGGCGGAAGGGCTTGCCAACGTACAGGCAAATTCCGACGTGACAGTGATCGCATGCAACACCGTATCCACGCTTCTGCACATGCTGTCGCGCGGCACTCAATATGAGGATAAAACGCAAAACAACGTGTTTATTGTGCGAAAATGCGTTGATAAACCCTCGATAAAGCCAATCATCGGCATACTCCCGCCCGTGGAAGCATACAACTCATTCGGTGCAGTTTTGCCCTATGAACCAAACAAAACGCTGTTGCTTGCAACCCAGGGCACCCTTCGCCACATCGCGATCCCCCACGGCATGCAAATTGCCTCCACGCCTCAGCTTGCCACGCTCATAGAGCGCACGATTGAAAACGACGGGGATCCTGCGCAACTCTATCCATATCTCCAACTCCAACTCAAAGACTTCGTCGGCGTAAAAAACGTAATACTAGGTTGCACGCATTACCCTCTTTGCAAAATGGAAATATCAAAAATTTTGGGCAGGGTACGGTTTTACGACGGCACGACGGCAGTGTTGAACGCGTTGCAGGAGTTTGTGACCTCTCGCACGCAATTGTCCGCCCCTATAAACTTCGCGTTTTCAGGCAAAGACGAAAGCGAAAAGTATTCTCGCATGCTTGAAACGCTTGTGAACTGCGGCGGCTAAACGCTATGTTTGACGCTCACGAAAATGCGGAATTGATCGCGTCGGATATGATCGACGCGGCGTTTGTCGCCATAAAGTCTATGTCTTTTGGCGCGACGACAAGCCTCGACAACTTTTTGTCCGCCATATTTTCCCTCAATTTGAACTCGTCCACAGGCAAGTTTTGCCCTTGATTGTACTCCTTGACAAAACTGTAAAGCGCCGTGCGCAGCGACAGCATAAGCGGCACACCGATCGCGATCACGGGCACGCCAAGCACGCCTTTGTCTATGCGTTCCTTGTCCTGTCCCACTCCGCTTCCGGGCGCTATCCCCGCCGTGGACACCTGAAAGGATGTCCCCACTCTTGTGACGCTGCCTGTGGCGAGGCTGTCCACCAATATTACAAGCGACGGCTTGATTTTTTGCGTGACGGCGCTTGCCAATTCCGCGGACTGTATTCCCGTCCTGCCCAGCACGCTTGTGGCGAACGCGCACACGCTCTGCCGCCTGACCTCGGAGATGTTTTGCCTTGTGACATCTATCCCGTCCGCCGTGCGCTGACCCAGCGAATCCGCGGAAATATCCGCGTTGCCAAGCCCCACAACAAGCACGGGCGAGGTCTTTTTTAATGTCCCCGCAAGAGAGGCAATCGTGCGCGAAAGATATTCCTTGACGGCGTTTCGCACCCGTGTGGACGAGTGCACGTCCTCGGGGCAGTCGTAGGTGATATACACTCCCCTGTCCCTGCCAAGTTGCCTTGCCAATTCCTCATTTTTGATGTTCAGCGTGTGGCGCACGATGCCCATCGCAAGTTCGTCGTGCTTTGACAACTCGTATGCGCCCGACGTTTCTGCCGCCTCGATCGCCATATCGGTGACGTAATTTCGTGGATCCATGCTCATATTTTGTGCAATATTCAAAAAAATAAAGCGAAAACGGTTGCAACTTTGCGCACTTTATGCTAATATATCAAAAGATTATCAGAATACGAGGAGAATATCATGCCAAATATCAAATCTGCAAAGAAGAGAGTCATCACATCTCAAAAAAGCAACGCTATCAACACCGCCAAAAAGTCCGAGGTCAAAACAGCGATCAAAAAGTTCCACAACGCTGTCGACCAAAAGAACGTCGCTCTCGCACAGCAACTGCTCAGCGAGGCTTACTCGGTCATTGACTGCGCAATGAAGGACGGCATCTACAAAAAGAATACCGCCGCCAGAAAGAAAGCCACTCTCGGCAAACTTTTCGACAAACTCAAATCCGAGCAAAAGTAAGACTCGCAAAAAGTATTCTGATCTGCGTTTGAAACAAAATCACCCTTTGCGGGTGATTTTTGTGTATGCTGTGAAATTTTTTAAAATTTGCAGACGGAACGCAGTGCGTCGTGAAAAATATTCTCACTGCCCTGCCGTTTTGAAAATGCGGAAAATTCAGGGCTTTCAGCGGCGGGTCGTTTTGATAAACTCCTTGGTGCCGGAAATGAGTCTGTTCATGCCGTCCTCCAAAGTGCACCGCGGGCAAGCGATGTTGACCCTCAAAAACGCTTTGCCCTCCGCGCCGTATGCCTCGCCCTCCTGCACGTAAAGTCCCGTGGTTGATCTTAGGTATTTCTGCAATTGAGTCGCGTCGTCGGTGACAGCGGAACAATCCAGCCACAGCAGATAGGTCGCGTCGGCGCGAACAAGTTTGATCTCAGGCAATTCGTTTTTGAGCCTTGCGGCGCAGTAATCTCTCGCCTCGAACACATATGCGCAAAACTCGTCTATCCAGCTTTCGCCCTCGTTGAAAGCGGCGATAGCTGCGGGGATGGCAAACACATTGGGCGACGCAACGTGATCCGCGTTGAGCGCGGCGCGTGCCTTTTGCCTGAGCTGTTCGTTCGCCGCAATGACCGCGGAGGTCTGCAACCCCGCGATATTGAATGCCTTGGACGGAGCGCAACACATGACGCTGTTCATCAAGCACTCCTCAGAAGCCGCCGCAAACGGGGTGTATTTGAAGCCGGGGCGCGTGAGGTCGCAATGTATCTCATCCGAAATGACGGGCACGCCGTGCTTCGCCGCCAAAGCGCCTATCCTTGCCAGCGTTTCCCTGTCCCAGAGGTTGCCTGTGGGATTGTGAGGATTGCACAAAATCATGACTTTGGTGCTGTCCGGCGCCAACTTGCTTTCGAGATCCTCAAAATCCACGCTGTACTCGCCGTTTTCGTACTTGAGGGGACTGTCAACAACTTTTCTGCCGTTGTCGATCACGCAACCGAAAAAGCAATTGTAAACGGGGCCTTGCAACAAAACGCCTTCGCCGGGCGCGGCAAACGCGCGCACAAACGACGAGATCGCAGGCACCACGCCCTCGCTGAACAATATCCACTCCTTGCGAGGCAGGAAGTTGTGGCGACGCTTCCACCAATCGGCGACGGCGCAATACCACTCGTCGTCAACAACGGAATACCCAAAAACGCCATGTTCGAGGCGCTTTTTCATAGCTTCGTATATAGGCGGAGCGGCGGCAAAATCCATATCCGCGACCCACATTGGCAATTCGTTGTCGGAAACATTCCACTTCAGAGATGAAGATCCCTTGCGGCAAACAAACTTGTCAAAATCATAACTCATAATTTTTCCCTCGCGCTCATTATAACAGGAAAGATCAAAATAAATCAACAAATTAACGAAAATTTACATAGAAAAATAAATTTGCGGCGCTTTTTCGCAAAAAAGGTCAGACAACTTCATCCGCGCATATGCCTTATCCGCGCGACGCATGAATTTTGCTCTGCTTGCCACATCTCGCGGCAAAACAATTTAAAAGGCGACTCTGCCGCCGCCTTTGTTGCGATACGCCCGCCAATGCGTAAAGCTGTGATTTTGCTGTGAAATGTCAAACTCGCAATTTGATATATTCGCTCGCCGTTACGATTTAATTTTTGATTTGTGGCGAAGGATTATCACGACGATCGTCGCCGTCAACCCCAGCGCAAGCACGGCAACTATCGCAATTGACGCATAGGTGAGCGCTTCTTCAACGTTGCGCCCGCCCGCTGCGTAAAATTGGATCTCGCAAACGTTCGAATCTCTTGTGCCGCTTCTCAAAAAAATTCGGTAGGTGCCGGCGCGTTCGGGCGTGAACGAAAACTCTTTGCCGTAATTCGTGAGTTTGCCGTTGACATACCATTTGAAATCCTCGCTCAGGTCGGGATCGTAGTTGTCCACGCCATCGAAAGTTATGAGGTAGCTTTTCCCTTCTTCAAAAGCCGACCGCGACAGGAAATACTCGCCGCTTTTTACGCCGATCTTCAGCGATGAAAGTTCGTCCGCCGTCAATTTTGCGTAGGTCACGGCTATGGTGTGCCGCACGACGATCCTTTGCTCGCCCTCGGCTGTCGTCAAAGTCCAATATGCATAAATGACGGTGTTCCCCACCTTTTTCTGCGGAGTATACGCGCATTGAAAGCCTTCGCCAATCTTTTGATCGTCGACCATCCATTCCACGCTTCCCTCGCCTTCGAGTTCCTCGGGCAGGACGTGCAACCGCATGTCGATCTGACGGATGGAGCCTAGTTGTTGCTTTTCAAGGCCGGATTCCATATCTATCTTCGCCAAAATGCCGTCGCCGGAATTCACAAGTTTGCGCATATTGAACACGCCAAGTTGATAGTTGCCCTTTGAGATGTAGGTGGTGGACGAAAATTTGATGATCTCGCGGATCTCGTCCATGCTTTTTGAAACGCCGACAGCCGCCTCCAGCGCTCTGAACTTGAGCAGCGCTAGGGCACTCGCAAACGAAACGATGGGAGTCGCCATGGATGTCCCCGATCTTGCGATATAGTCGTTTTGCAAATTGTTTGCGCTGTATATCGACGTACCCGGAGCGCACAGGTCGTAAGCGTCGCCGTAGTTTGAGGACTCGCTCAGTTGCAGATTGTTTTCGCTGTCGCGCTCGTCCGAGATGTTCATTACGCCGATAACATATTTGTTTGACGCGGGATACACCTTCTGTTTTGCGCTGTCTATCCCCTGTCTTTTGCCTCCGGAAAGTGCGCCGTTACCCGCCGCGGCGACAAATATAGCCTGATCCGCCCACTCCGGGGTCACAAAATCGAACTCGCTGCTGCTTGGCGATTCGATGGAAAGGTTGACAACGTCCGCTCCGTGCGAAAGCGCGTATTGCACGCCATCCTTAACGTTTTGATCGTCAAAAACCGCGCCGGAACTCGGCGTGTTTCCGTTTGATTCCCCCGCCATGACGGGCATGATCTTGATGTACTTTTCAAGCCCCAGCCAATGGATGAGCGTGGCGACTATGCCCGCGACATGAGTGCCGTGCCCGTTTTTTGCCACGTCCGCAAGGTTGTCGTTGCCTGCGACGGTGTTTCTGCCTATGACGTTGCCGCGACTGTCGCGATACAGCACGTCGTATGCGCTCGTTTTTGACGAAGCGCCTTCCGACGTTGTGTGCCCGACAAAAGCCTCGTGAGTCAAGTCTATGCCGCTGTCTATCACCGCCACCACGACGGGATCGTTGTCAAGCATGGAAAAGTCGTACATCTCCTCGTCTGAAAACCAGCCGTCCACCACTGTTTTAACGTCGTTCAGCGCAAGCAGATCTCTCCACCACTCCAGCCCCGCTTCCTGCACGTTTTGCACGTATGACGGCGAAAGTTCCGCATACGCAACGTCGGGGGTTGCCCAAAAAATCGCAAAAAGAAAGACAAGCCCTATGACGATCGCGATCCCGATTGTGACTTTCCTTCCTTTCAATGACATAACGCGTTTTCCTCTTGTCCCAAGCTGTCGCTTAATCCTGTGTAAAATATAATACAAATTGTATGGTTTGTATAGATATTTTTGAAAAAATTTTTTAAAAAAATCCACTAAACAGTGGCTTTTTTACAAATTTGAGAAAAACCGTTCAAAATAAATCCGCAAATTGTAAAAATCAAAGCGCCCAACCAATTCCTATGCGGAATTTGTCGAGCGCTACGCTTCAAAAAACACAATTCACCGTCAGATCCAGGTAAGCGTGCCGTCGGGTGTGATCGTCGCCCACTTGCCGTCCTTTTTGACCTTTGCCTCGCCGTTTTCAAACGGGGACGCCGCGTCGTACATAAAGTCTATCACGACGACGTTGTTCTTGTCGATATAGCCGCATTTTTCGCCCTTCGCGACCATTGCCAATCCCTCCGAAAAACTCATCGCGAGGTCGTAGTCAAGCGGAATGACAACGTTGTTTTCGCTGTCGATGTAGCCACACTTTCCGTCAATCTCCACCGACGCGAGGCCTTCCTTGAACATAAACACCTCGTCATACATCGGCGGGATCACCGTCTTTATGCCGTCCGTGAAGCCCCACTTGCCTCCCTTGAGCACCTTGTGCCACAGTTCGAGAGGGAGAGGCTCCGTGATCTTTTCCTGACGCGCGGGTTTTGCCGCCTGCTTTTGGGAGTCGCCGCGCCTGTCCGCAAGCCCAAAACGCGAGCCCCTTTCATCCGACCGTCTTTCCTGCTTTGGCTTTTGAGGCTCTCCGCCTTCCTTGACGGCGCGTTTGTCTTGTTTTGCGCCCTGTTTCTGCGGATTTTTTGCGTCCGAAGGTCGCTTGTCCTTTGCGCCCTGCGGATTGCTTTGCTCCTTGGTCTGAGCCTTTGCGGAAGACGGTCTGCCGTCCTTGGCTTGCGCGGGCTGTTCATCGACGGGTTTCCGATCCGCCTTTTCGGGATCCTGCTCCGTTTGGTCGACATAAAGTCCCATGCCGTGCGCCTTCAGCGCCACGGTCACCTCCGACAACATGCGCTTGTTCAGCCCCTGCACTTTGTACATATCCTTTTCGGAGCGCACGACAAGCCCCGCCGCGGTTGTTATGCCGTTGTCTGAAAGCAGCTTGGCGGTGGCTTCGGACAACCCAAGGTCAGCAAGAGTGAGCGTAAGTTGCTCCTCCGAAAAGTTTTCCAAAGCCTTGGACTGCTGTTCAAGCCTGTCCTTTGCCGCCGACTTCGATTTGTTGCGATAATAAAATTTTTTGTTTGCCATAATTACCTTTGAGGATAATATAACACATACGCCGCGTTTTTTCAAGCAAAGTGCGCAACAAAATATTTCGCGCACGCACTCCCCTATATATTGACTTTGGAAAATATATTTATTATAATTGAACTATGTATAATATGCTGAAAAACAAAAATATATTCCTCGCAATATTTGCCGCGGCGGTCGCGACGATCTTTGCGCTTGCGCTTTTTGCGGGCTGCACAACTACGTATGCCTCCGTCCCCGACGAGTCGGACGCTTTTGAGGTTGTGTTTCCCACCGCAAACTATTTTCAATCGATGTCGCCTGCGCTGGTGTCCGCAAACGAGCAATATCTGATCGTGTATGATTCCGCGCAACAGCGACTTTATGTGCGCGGAAACGATTTTTCAACTTTCTATTATGACGTTTCGTCCGTTTTTGAAGCGGAGCCCGACGAGTTGTCGGAGCCTTATTTGTCCCAAAGTCAAACGCAATCCGTGGTTGGGATATATGCCGTTGGCAGTCACGCGTTTGTCGTGACGGGCGAAGCGCCAAACCTCAAAATATTCGGCGTCGATCTTTCCGACAAAGCCGCAAACTTTGCGGAAGTCGCCGTCCATCAACCCGACAACATCTACACCTTCGCCACCGACGGCAACAGGCTTTACGCAAAAAACGCGGCGGGCAACATCGCTGTCTACGATGAGGATCTCGGCGTTGTCAGGGACGATATATACAACTTTGAGGCGCTCACCGGCAAGTCAAACTTTGCGGTCGAAGGCAATTTGATATATCTGTTCACAACAGACGAAAAAAATGAGCCGCAACTTTACATCTACGACATCGAGGAGGACTCAAAGCGCGAGATCCCGTCCCGATTTGTGCAGACCGCCTATATCGGCGACGTGATCTATGCGCAGATATCCCCGTCAGAGGACGTTGAAAACCACAACAAGATCGTCTGCTTTGACAAAACGACAGGCGAAGAGTTGTACACGTCCAATTTTATGCCCGAAAGTTTTTGCGCTTTCGGCGACGTTGTGTATGCGATCAACGGCAACAGCGTGACGGGCTATCGCTTCAAGCAGACGGACGGCTCCTACGCGCTTGAGCCCACCGAGGCGATCAGCATGGCGGGCAACGACCGTGCGCACCTCAACTTGCCGAGCGATATTGTCGTCGTAGACGGAACGGCGATAGTTGCGGACAGCGAAAACTCCCGTTTGGCGGCGATTGACCTCAGCGGCGGATCGCCGTCCATCACGCCGTATATGCTGGATTCTAAACCCGTCAGAATTGCAAGCGGAGGCGGCATGGTGTACGCTCTGCTTGAGGATTTCAGCGTGGCGACTTTTGAGGTGAACGACGGCGCGCTCACGGCGCGGTCCGTGCTCAATGCGTCGACAGATCAAAGTTCACCCCTGCCCTTCACGGACATTGCTGTGCTTGGCTCAAAGCTGTACGCCATCACGCAAAACGCGCTGTATTGCGACATCGGATTTGAATTTTTGAAATTCGGCGATCTTCAGCAAGCAAAGCGCCTTGCGGTCGCCCCCGAAGGCAACGCGATCTACGTGCTATGCGCGGACAGCGTGGCGATGTTCGGCGCAAACGGCACAAAACTTCCCGCCGCGCTCGAGGGCGACTTCAGCGAGGTTTCCGATTTTGCCGTCGACTATGCGGGCGACCTTCATATGTTGTCCGGCCACAGCGTCGCGAGTTTCAAAAACCGCGTCACGTCGCTGGAAAAATTTTCCGAGATCGAACTTACGTCAACAAATTACGCCGCCACCGCGACCTCATGCTCCTTGGATGGCGAATCGCTGTACTTTGTCGCTGAGGAATGTTTTGTCGGCAAGCTGACGGTAAGAGCCTCTCAAAAGGATGATTTTGAGCAGGCTCCGCCCTCCCCCGACGAGAACAGCGCCCCGCGATTTGCAAAACTCAAACAGGGCGCGTCGTCCTACTTCATTCCCGCAGACGGCAGAGTGGACGGCATAGTCCCCGCAAACGCAAACATATTGTTGTTGCTCGACATGGGCGAACTGAGCGACGGCTTGAGTTACGCGATGGATTCCGACGCGCTCTACATCATTCCCATCGAGGATTTTGAGGAGGTTTCCCCGACTGCGATCGACAAACATTGGCTGTTCAGAGAAGACGGCGACCTGTTCACGGTGCCGTATTTTGAGGGGACAAAAGTTTCCGCGCCCGCGGGCACGAAAGTCACGTCAATTTCGGACTGCGCCGGCTATGACTCCAACAAGTGGTATATCGTCGAATATCAAGGTGAGCGCTACTTTGCGGACCCGTCCAAACTTGAGGAGGACTTTGCGCCGCCCGTCGAGGACGATCCCCAACAGCACACGCCTGAGCCAAAGCCGCTGTACGGCAGAGCCAAGGCGGGGCGCGTGGGTGGCGTGGTCAACATCTACTCCACCTCCTCCGAAGACAGCGTGCTCGCCCGCGTCGTAGACGGCAAAAAAGTTCAGATCCTGGGCAGGACGGACGACCACTACTTTGTTAAATACGGCGACATTGAGGGCTACATGCGCAATTCCGAGGTGAAGATCGGAGGGCTGACCACCGTTCAGATCGTCGCGATCGTGCTGTCTGCGCTGGTGCTGGTTGCGGGCACGGGGATCTTTATATCTATCTACAGCATCAAAAAGCGCAACGACAACGAGGCAAATGCCGATTGACATTGAAAGCGCAAACACGCGCCAAAATCTTGATTCGCAACAAAAAAAATGCGGCGAGGAGCATCAACTCTTCGCCGTTTTTTTGCGATATTGCAGGTCAAATGCCCGGCCTTATGCCGCGGAAAGTATCCGTGTAGCTGTCGATATATTTTTCAAGGATAGCTATGGCTTCGTCCGCTGTGTGCACGCCGAAAACTCTGTCTTCGGGGATATTTTCGTAACGCACGCGGTGATCCAGCCTTTGATCCGCGATCTTCGCGCTCCAACCTTCTCCGTCGGCAAAAGCCAGCATCAGGCGTTTCAAAGTCCACGCCGTTGCCAATTCCGCCATAGTGCCGCTGCCGCCGCCAACCGCAACGACCGCGTCGGAGTTTGCGACGATCACATTGCGGTAGATGTCCAAACCTGTCGCGATCACGATGTCGGCGTACTGATTTGCGCTTTTGCGGTCGAATGACGGGACGATCGCGACCGTGTCGCCTTCCTGATAAAATTTTGAAGAATGCGCGCCCTCAAACACCGCCTCCATCACTCCCTGCATGCCGCCGGACGCGACCCTGTAACCGTTGTCGACAAGCGCCCTGCCAAGTTCGTAGGCAAATTTAAACTTATTGCCGTTCCTGTCGATATTGCTGTCGCCCAGTATCGAGATCATCTTTTTCATAGTTGCCTCCTTTGCCGCCGCGCTGTGCGGATGGAATGTATACATTTTATATTGCAAATTTGGTTATGTCAATATTATATGCCAAAAAGCGCGGATACGCAACATCGACTTGATTTTTTTCGTCGCAGTGGTACAATATTTACAGGCGCGGCATATTCTGGAAGCGTTGCGGAAGCATACGACCGCGACGCGGACGGACAAAATTGCGTCGGAGGCAAACATGAAGGACATATCTTCCCTTCTCAATCCCGTCGCCCGCGAACTGCCTATGAGCGGCATACGCACGTTTTTCGGCATAGCGGCGGCGCGGAAAGACTGCATATCTCTTGGCGTGGGCGAGCCTGACTTTCCCACGCCTCCCGCATTTTGCAAGGCGGGGATCAAAAGCGTCGAAGAGGGGCGCACGGGCTACACGGCAAACGCGGGGCTTTTGGAGTTGAGAGAGGCGATCGCAAAATACACGCGCAGTTTCATCGGAGTCGACTATGACCCGCAGGAGGAGATACTCGTCACAGTCGGCGCGTCCGAGGGGCTTGACGCGGCGATACGCGCCATATGTGCTCCGGGCGACGAAGTGCTGGTGCCGGAGCCGTGCTTTGTGTGCTATTCTCCGCTGATTTCGCTAGCGGGAGGCACGCCCGTTCCCATCCCCTGCGATATGAAAAACGGGTTTAAAGTCACGCCTGAGGCGCTTAAAACCCATATTGGCGCAAAAACCAAAGCGCTCATCCTCGCCTATCCCAACAACCCGACGGGCGGCATAATGGAAAAATTCGACCTACAAGCGCTTGTCCCCATCATCAAGCAGCACGACCTGCTGGTGATCAGCGACGAGATCTATGCGGAATTGTCCTATGACGGCGTGGAGTTTTGCTCAATCGCGTCGCTTGACGGCATGCGCGACCGCACCGTGGTGGTGAGCGGTTTTTCAAAATATTTTGCCATGACGGGATGGCGACTTGGCTACGTATGCGCGCCCAAGGTCATTTATGACGCAATCTTCAAGATACATCAATATGCGATCATGTGCGCTCCGACGGTGGCGCAATACGTGGCGCTTGAGGCGCTCAACACGTCGTTTGCGGACAGTTTTGCCACAGTGAGGCAAATGCGCGACGTCTACGACGAACGCCGCAAATTCCTCATGCGCAGGCTTGACGAGATCGGTCTGCCCTGCTTCCCGCCGAAGGGCGCGTTTTACGCCTTTCCCAGCGTGGAGCCGTTGATGATGAGCGGCGAGCAATTTGCCTACGGACTGCTGGACAGCAAAAACGTCGCGGTGGTGCCCGGCTCGGCATTCGGCTCGCAGACGGAGGGATTTTTGCGCATAAGTTACGCCTACTCGCTACAAACGCTCAGTCGCGCGTTGGATCTCATCGATCAATACGTCAACGAATTGCTCACAAAGTGACGTAGTTTTTCGTCGTCACAGACAATATGATATGAAATATGCAAAAAGCGAATGCCTCGCATGAGGTCGTTCGCTTTTTCACTTGGTTGTCGGCAATATGCGCCGTTTTGCGCCTTGGCAACGCCGTTGG
>CANQMD010000014.1 GCA_947624885.1 uncultured Clostridia bacterium | reverse complement strand
ATAAGCGCAGATTTTGACGATAATGGATTTTATAAAATGGCGATGAAATACGCCAAAGATGATAAGAGGGCGGAATTCGAGGAGTTTTGTCAAGAGATCAAAGACATATTGCAGAAGTTTGACGATCTTGCAAAACAGGGCAGAGATTACGATTGTTTCATTTGCGTGAAAGTCAAGGATAAGGACGGGAACGATACCAAAGACAGCAAGAAAGCGTTGGAAATATATCAAACGCTGTTGTCGCTTGGATATAAACCGTTTTACTCCCAAATTAACCTGCCGTATGCCACGGATCCATATTACGAGGCGCATATTTTGTACGCGCTGTACAAGGCGAAGTGCATGATCGTGGTGTGCTCGGATAAGGAATATCTGAAAACGCCGTGGGTGAAGAATGAGTATACAAGATATATCGACATGATGCACGCGGGGCTCAAAGAAAATGGAAGCATACGCATTGGCTGCGTGGGCGGCAACATAATCCCAAGAATCACCGGGATAAAAGACAAATTGGAAAGCATAGATCTGGAAAAGTTTGGCGCGAGCACGCAGGTGTTGAACTTTGTTGGAAAATTTGTTGAAAAGGATGATAGGGACAAAGACCCTGTGGACAAGAATCCGCATGCTCCGATAAGCGGCGGAGGCATGTTTGGGACTGTTGAGGAGGCAGTGCAGAATATAAAAAAGAAAGAGAAAGGAAAAGAGGAAGAAGCGGCGAAATCCAAAGCAGAGGATCATCGCAAAGCCGAAGAAGAGGCTCGCAAAGCGGAGGAAGAACGAAAGGCAAAAGAAGAAGCCGATCGCAAAGCCAAAGAAGAGGCAGAACGAAAGGCAGAGGAAGACCGAAAAGCCGAAGAAGAGGCTCGCAAAGCAGAGGAAGAACGAAAGGCAAAGGAAGAAGAGGAAAAAATCACCCGAGATATGTCAGAGGAAGTGAAAAAGGTGTATGCCGCCGCAAAGGCGGGCGACGCTAAAGCGCAAACCAATTTAGGCTATCATTATGACTATGGCAGAGGCGTTGCCAAGGATCATGAAAAGGCAGTATACTGGTATCAAAAGGCGGCAGATCAAGGGGATGCCGAAGCACAATGTAACTTGGGAATCAGCTTCCAGTTTGGGAGAGGCGTGAAAAAAGATTTGAAAAAAGCCGTGGAATGGTATACAAAAGCGGCAGATATGGGATATGCCAGAGCGCAAACCGGCCTGGGACAATGCTATTTTAATGGCATTGGAGTGAAACAGGATTGTGCCAAAGCGGTGGAGTTGTGGCAAAAGGCAGTAGAACAGGAAGAAGTCGGAGCACAATGTATATTGGGCATGTTATATTATGCCGGGCTGTGCGTTGAACAAGATTATGCAAAGGCCGCGGCGTATTATCAAAAAGCGGCGAAGGCGGGCTATTCCGAAGCGCAATATGGTTTGGGCAATTGCTATTATTATGGGAAAGGCGTGGAAAAAGATTTGGGAAAAGCCGTAGAGTGGTGGCAAAAGGCGGCGGAAAACGGTAGCGTCGAAGCAAAAAATAAGCTGGAGGAAGCAAGAAAAGCAGAGGAAGAGGCTCGCAAAGCCGAAGAAGCGCGTAAAGCCAAGGAAGAGGCGGCTCGCAAAGCGGAAGAGGCAAGAAGGGCGATCAAGCCATACACTATCAACGGAAACACCGCCACATTCGGGCATTATCCACAAAGCAAAGTCACGGACGGCAATCTTATTGCAACGCTCAATCGCATGGCGGGATCGACGCCGTCCGCAAGCAACAGCGCGGGTTGGACAGATTACAAATATTATATTGATTCAAAAGTACAGAGCTTCATGTGGTATAAGGACGTGAGCTATGGAGGAGAGAAGTATCGCGCTGTCTATTTTGACCAATGGAGACCGTATTGGACGAGGTTTGGTAGCTCCGAAAGCAATACATATCAAGGCAAAAACGGATATAAACTTAACACGATATATTGGTTCAAGTGGGAGCCTATAAAGTGGCGCATCCTTTCAAACAGCGGCGGAGAGTTGACGCTGCTGAGCGATATGGTGTTGGACAGCCAACATTATTTCAGAACAATTTCTAAACCGGAAGCGAAACAAACCAACAAGTATGATCGAAGCGACATACGCTCTTGGCTGAACGACAACTTTTACAACGCGGCTTTTGACGCACAAGAGAAAAACTTGATCAAAACTACGTTGGTTGACAACAGCGTAGCGACGACGCAAGATAGTTCAAACAAATATGCGTGCGAAAACACTTATGACAAGATATATCTGTTGAGTTACAAAGAGGCTACAAATGTGAATTACGGCTTTAACAGCGACGCTGACAGAAAACGCAAACCTACGGACTATGCACAGGCACAAGGCGCGTATACAGATACGGGTAGTGGGCATACGGGCTGGTGGTGGCTTCGTTCGCCCGGCAACTTCTTCGGCGGCTATGACGCGCTCTACGTCGACTACACAGGCGATATCGACAGCAGCAGTGTCGACGTCACAAGCCACGGCGTGGCTCCTGCTTTGCGAATTACCCCCATGGGGTAATTCTAAATCCGCGGAACGGAGTTCCGCCTATCTCGGCGAGAGTTTGAGAATAGCGCCTCAAAATTGCCCAAAGCTCGGCGACTTTCTGAAAGAAAGCGGTGGGGGCACACCGCGATTTCTGCGCTTTCTCCGCGCTTAATTACCCCAAAAAATCACTGCGTGCTTTTTTGGGGACCCCGATATTTTACCCCAAAAATTGCGCTACGCTCAATTTTCGGGGACCCCGATATTGTTATCAAAGTGATAGGTTTATTAGGGCTAATGTCACAATTCGCCACGACCAACTTTAGATTTATTTTTGCTTTTTGCCAAATATGGCTCATGGTTCGCTATTTTTTGCGCTTGGGGGTTGCGGGCTGTCGCCCGCGGGTTTTTTTGTGTGTTAAGCGGGGATTCTTGCTTCGCACAAGGGGATCCTTCGACTACGCTCAGGATGACAACTTGAATCAAGGGGATTTCTCGACAAGCTCGAAATGACAGGTGAAACAAGAGGATTCCTCGACTGCTTACCCAAAAAAATCGTTACACGCTTTTTTTGGGGACCCATCCGCTCGGAATGACAACTGATAAACCTGTCATGTTGAGCGAAGTCGAAACATCCCCTCGATTGAAATCATCATCAGAGAAAGTTTTTGCGGTTATATTACAAAATTGTCTTGTTTAAATATAAATTTTCCTTTATAATACAAATTGTGAGCGCACGCTGCGTGAGAGTGCGCCGATAAGAGGAGAATTTTATGGGAAGATCCAAACAAGCCGCAGAGCCCATTCTTGACGAGAAAGGAAGAAAGCCGTTGAAGCTGGACTATCCGCAAACTTTCAAGGTGGGCTTTGCTTTTGCAATCATTATGCTGTTTTGGACGGCATACGACTTTGTTGTGCCTCTTTTGCTGGAGCATGCCTACGGCCTGCCAAACGCGCTGCGCGGACTCATCATGGGGTTGGACAACTTGCTGTCGCTGTTTATGCTGCCGCTGTTTGGCAAGCTGAGCGACAACGCGCACGGCAAACTCGCCAAAAAGTTCGGTCGCCGCACACCGTTCATCGTGCTGGGCACGCTGGCGTCGGTGATATTGATGGTGTTTGTGCCCGTCGCGACCCTCAATCAGCAGAAAAAAGCGAATCAGCTGTCCGCGGAAATAACCGCGCAACTCAACAACAGTTCGTTTATGGAACAGACTTTGGGCGAGTTTTGGGACAGCAACGACAAAAACCTCTGCGACAAGGACTACCTCGCCAAAAACAACATCAAGACGAGAGAGGAGTTTGTCGCGATCCGCTACGACGCGAACTTCACCTCCAAAAAAGCAGTGCTGGGCATGCTGGGCAAGGAAACCTATTACTACACCTACGACTGGAACGACGACGGCGTGATCTCGGACGACGAAACGCACGAGGTCGCTTTGGGCGATGAGTCGCTGTCGGGGATCACATATCAGCAGATCAAGGACGGCAACGAGAACTACAGCAAGTTTGTCGCTTCGGGCATGAACAACTACATCTCCAACAGGGTGTACAACGAGGTCACGCGAAAGAGCGGCAAATCCAGCCTCGCCGTGTATATGGTGATCCTGCTGCTGGTGCTCGTGGCGATGGCTACGTTCAGAAGCCCCGCCGTCGCGCTGATGCCGGACGTTACGCCAAAACCGCTGCGCTCGCAGGGCAACGCGGTCATCAACCTCTGCGGAGGCGTGGGCGGCGCAATAGCGTTTTTGATCTACACGGTGGTGCTGTTTGGCGAACGGCTTGAAAACTACGTCATTATCTTTGCCAGCGTGGGCGCGGGCATGCTGCTGTTGCTGGCGGGATTCCTCGCTCTGGTCAAGGAGCGTAAACTTGTGCAGAAGTGCGAGGAGATATGCAAGGAGTACGAGATAGACGACTTTGCGGAGGGCGAAAACCCCGAAGCGGCAAAGTTTGCGGAACAACTGCTTGAGGGCGAAGATCGACCCGACGCGGTGGCGCAGGACGAGCATAACGAACTGCTGAGAGAAGGCTCGGAAGGCGTTGTGGGCAACATCTCGATGGACGTGGAGGCCACTATCGGCGGCACAGCCGCGCTTCCGCCCGAAGCCGAGTTTGCAAAACAGGTGCTGGAAAACAGAGAGAAAAAGTTTGACTTCAAAGAGTGGCTTTCCTCAAAAAATCCCAAAAAGTGGTGGGGTGCAAAATCGCAGGAGGAAAAGGCAAAGATGGTGTCGTTCTGGCTCATCCTCGCCTCGATATTCATGTGGTTTTTGGGATATAACGCGATATCGTCCAACCTGTCGATATACACGACAAAGGAACTCAACCTGTCCGCGGGCGTGGCTTCGATCATATCCGGCGTGAGCATGGGCATAAGCGCGATCGCGTTTATCCCCGTGGGCTATATGGCGGCAAAGATAGGCCGCCGCAAGTCGATCATCATAGGCTTTGGGCTGGCGGTCATATCCTTTGTGCTGATCTTTGCGTTTGTGCGCACAAATCCCAACGCGCTTATCCCCGCGGTGCTGTTCTCGCTGTTCTATCTCATCTCGGGATTCGGCCTCATTATCGCCAACGTCAACACTTTCCCCATGGTCACAGAGTTGTCTACAGCGCAGACCGTGGGACAATATACGGGATATTACTATATGGCGACGATGTCCGCGCAAGCGATCACGCCTTTCCTCGGCGGCCTCGTCATGGACCACATCTCAAACCGCGCTCTGTTTGTCTACAGCGCGATCTGCGTGGCGATCGCCATCGTGTTGATGATCTTCGTCAGGCACGGCGACAGCGTGATCATCGGCAAGGGCAGAAAACTCACCAAAGAGGAAAAACGTCAGATCAGGCTCGACTCGCTCGATTCGGATTGACAAAAGGGCGGTCGCGATATGTCGCGCTTTTGAAAAAACATACGGGAGCCTCGCGGCGCTGCGGGGCTCCCTTTTTTGTGCGCGGAAATTTTTTGTCCGCCTCAAATAAGCCTATTGCATAACCGACAAAAAAATGGTAAGATATGGATATGAACGCCATATGTGCGTCTTTGAGGCGCGCGCGGGCATAATATCTGTAAATAAATTTTTGAGAGGTATACTATGAAAATTCTGTTTGTTGCGTCAGAAGCGGCTCCGTTTGTGAGGTCGGGCGGTCTTGGCGACGTGGCGGGCGCTCTGCCAAAGGCGCTGAATCAGCTGGGAAACGACTGCAGAGTGATCCTGCCTTTCTACAAAGAGGAGATCAAACCCGAATTTCAACACACCTTCCGCCTGCTTGCCACGACGTATGTGGACTTGAGCTGGAGAAGGCAATACGTGGGCATTTACGAAACGACGTTCGAGGGCGTGACCTACTACTTTGTGGACAACGAGTACTACTTCAAGCGCAAAGGCCTGTACGGGCACTTTGACGACGGCGAAAGATTTGCGTTCTTTTCAAAAGCGGTGCTGGAGGCGCTGCCGCTTGTGGACTTCTATCCCGACGTGCTGCACGCCAACGATTGGCATACCGCGCTGACACCCGTTTTCCTCGACGTGTTTTACCGCTATAACGAGGACTATCAGAAGATCAAGACGGTGTTTACCATCCACAATATCGAGTTTCAGGGCAAGTACGGCGACGGCCTCATCCGCGACATCCTCGGTCTGCCGGATTGGGCGACATCGCTTGTGATGATGGGCGATTGCGCAAACTTCATGAAGGGCGGCATAGAGTGCTCCAACGCCGTCACTACCGTCAGCGAAACCTACGCCAACGAGATCCTCGATCCGTTCTACTCCTACGGGCTGGAAAGCATTCTGTCTGAAAGAAGATTCAAACTGCACGGCGTGGTCAACGGCATAGATCAGACCGTCTATGACCCGCAACACGACGACAGACTGTTCAAAAACTACGGCGTGAGGGATCTCAAGAGCGGAAAGGCGGAAAATAAGAAGGCGCTCAGCGAACTCGTCAACCTGCCGTATGAGCCTGATAGGCCCCTCGTCGCGATGGTCACAAGACTCACCGAACAGAAGGGACTTGATCTGGTGGGCGCGGTGATAGACGACATCATGAGGGCGGATACGCAGGTGATCGTGCTGGGAACGGGCGATTGGAAATACGAAAATATGCTGAAGGAAGTCGAGGCAAGATATCCCAATAAGTTCCGCGCCATATTGGCGTTTTCGGGCGACTTGGCAAGCAAACTGTACGCCGCAAGCGATATCTTTTTGATGCCAAGCAAGTTCGAGCCGTGCGGGCTCAGCCAACTCATCGCCATGAGATACGGATCCGTCCCCGTCGTGCGCGAAACGGGCGGTTTGAAGGACACCGTCCCCGCCTACAACCCCGAAAGCGGCGAGGGCAAGGGCTTCACCTTCAAGACGTACAACGCCTACGATATGCTCGACGCGGTGTGGAGAGCCTACGCCTGCTACTACGACAAGAAAAACTGGGAAAAGGTCGTCAAAAACGGCATGAAGTCCGACTTCAGCTGGACGGCAAGCGCGAAAAAGTATTTGGATATCTACAAAAATCTGTGAGATTTTGAGATCGAAGGATAGAAAAACGGCTCGGATATGCTCCGAGCCGTTTTTTGCTTTGTCCGCTGTTTCGGGGAGGCGTTCACAGGACTTTGATGTCAAATTCGGGAATGAAAGTTTCGCCTTCGTCATAGGAGCGCCAAATTTCTCCTTTGTTGTCCACATAGCTTATATACTTTTGATCGTGGAAGGGCGAGTTGATATCCCTGTCGAACAAATAGCGGCCCGTTTCTGTCAATGTGCGCTCGTTGCCGAATTTGTCGACGACCTTATATTTCTGCGCATATTTCAAAGACGACAATGGCGAATCGTTTGGATCGGAAGACGCGGCCGCTCCGCCATGAATGGATGAAAACCAGGGCTCCTTCCATATCGGCACAAAGAAAAAGCGATATGCCTTCGCCAAAAACTCAAGAATGTAGTGTCGCCTTGTGAAACACCAAACAAAATAGTCCACTATGTACGCGATGATCAATATGACGCCGATTGCGATGATCGGGATCAAGTATTGAGGCATTGACAAAAAGTATGCCGCGATCGCATCCTTTTTGATCACTTCAGCTTTTGGGAAGTAGTACTTTTTCAGCACGGTGTGAGCCGCAAAACCCACTACAAAAAAGACGATTATGCCAAACGCAATGTAAAAGGTTTTGTCGTCGTCAACGTTGAATACGCCGAGAAGCACGAACAATATGCCCAAAACATAGGACAGTACCGTGAGAATCCAACTTAAGATCTTCATAAAAATTCTCCTTTTTTTGATTTAAACGCCGAAAAAGGCGATTTATGTCGATATTGTAATACAAGTATTCTTGTATGTCAACCATTTAACAAGAAAAGTTGTAGTCTGGTGTTGTGGAAATAAAGTTTGCGGAAAATCTTAAACAGTTGAGAAAGGAACGCGGAGTCACGCAGGCACAACTTGCCCAAATCGTAGGTGTTTCTCAGCAATGCGTAAGTCAGTGGGAACATGCGCAAATTGAGCCTACCTTGTCCTATCTTTGGCGGTTGGCCGATTTTTTTGCTGTGAGTATCGATGTGCTGAGCGGCAGAACCGAGTGGTGAGTTTTGTTTTTTCTTTTTAATCCTTTGTTTGGCATACACAACGTTTGTTTTGTCGGAAGTGAAAGTTGCGGAGGGGCATTTTTGTTATACCGCAAAGAGCACTGGGACCCCGAGAGGGTGCCTTGAAGGGAAAATCGGAGCCTTTTTTTGACGAGGAACGGGCAGGGCGCCTCTGCAAAGGGGATTCTTCGACTGCGCTCAGAATGACAGGTGGGAATGGAACGCGCGGGTTGGATGGGAGAGAGGCGGAAAACGGCAAAATGCGGCAGGATTTTTAAAGATTTTCGCATTGTGTTGACAAGCGTATTTGAAATTTGTAAAATATTAAGCGACGATATAATATATGCATATATTATATTGTCAATAATCTTCATAAACCGTTCGGGGAAAGCGGTCAAAGGCAGGAAACATGAACAAGGTCACCACACAGGAATTTTCCGCGCAGCTCACCTCTACGCTTGCCAGATACTTCGGCGTTAAGCCCGAAGACGCAAGCAAAGCCCAGATTTATCGCGCGACCTGCATTTGCGTGAGAGATATCCTCACTCAGATGCGCGTGAACTTCAAAAAACAGGTGCGCGAACAGAACGCAAAGCAGATCTACTATATGTCAATGGAATTTCTGCTTGGCAGATCGCTCAAAAACCACCTCTTCAACCTTGGGATCACGGACGAGGTGACCAAGGCGGTGGAGAGCCTGGGCGTGGATATGGACGAGATATACGCTTTTGAGCCGGACGCGGGCTTGGGCAACGGCGGTTTGGGCAGACTTGCCGCCGCGTATATGGACGCGCTGACTTCACGCGGGTATGCCGCAAGCGGATTTTCGATCTTGTATGATTACGGCCTTTTCAAACAGATAATTGTCGACGGCTGGCAGCTTGAACAGCCCGACGATTGGCTGAAGATGGGCGACGTGTGGCTCAGCCCGCGTATGGAAGAGGTGTACCCCGTCAAATTTGGCGGCGTGGTGGATCAGAATTGGGACAACGGCAAACTCACCGTCACGCAGCGCGACTGCACCGTTGTGAACGCCGTCCCGTATGATATGAACATCTCGGGCTATCACACCGACACGGTGAACAGGATAAGATTTTGGCATTCGGAAGCGGCGCAGGATTTTGATATCCACATGTTCAGCCGCGGAGAGTATGTCAAAGCGTCCGCCGCAAAGGCGATGGCGGAGTCCATCAACAAGGTGCTTTACCCCGCGGACGACCATATCGAGGGCAAGTCGCTCAGGCTCAAACAGCAATACTTTTTTGTGTCCGCGTCTATCCAGAGCATTTTGAGAAGGCATCTCAAGACCAATCCCACCTTGGACAACCTTGCGGATTGCGTCGCTATACACATCAACGACACGCACCCCACGCTGTGTATCCCCGAACTTATGCGCCTGTTGCTTGACGACTACGGCTACGGCTGGGACAAGGCGTGGGAGATCACCTGCAACACGATCTCGTATACAAACCACACGGTTATGGCGGAAGCGCTTGAAAAATGGCCGCAAGACCTCTTTCAGAATCTGCTGCCGCGCATATATCAGATCGTGCACGAGATCAATCAGCGCTTCTGCGACGAGTTGTGGCGCTATTATCCCAACAACTGGGACATCGTGTCCAAAAACGCGGTGCTGTCAAACGGGCAAGTCAAAATGGCAAACCTCTGTCTTGCGACCGCGCATACCGTCAACGGAGTGTCCGCGCTGCACAGCGATATCTTGAAAAACGACGTTTTCAGAGATTACTGCCGCATGCATCCCGAAAAATTCACCAACGTCACCAATGGCATTACGCACCGTCGCTGGGTGTGCCAGGCAAATCCTCGCCTTGCGTCGCTCATCACGGACCTCATCGGCGACGGCTGGATCAAGGACGCGTCGCAGCTTGAAAATCTGCAAAAATATATGGGCGATAAGCAGGTGCTGGACAAACTCGCCGAGATCAAACGCTACAACAAAGAGGATTTGGCAAAGTATATCCTGGAGCACAACCACGTGCAGGTGGACCCCGACAGTATCTTCGACGTGCAGGTGAAGAGATTGCACGAGTACAAGAGGCAATTGCTCAACGCGTTGCATATCCTCGATCTCTACTACCGCCTGAAGGAAAACCCCGACCTCGACATACAGCCGCGAACATTCATCTTCGGAGCGAAGGCGGCAAGCGCGTATTATATGGCGAAACAGATCATCCGCTTTATCTGCACGCTTGGCGACGTGATCAACAACGATCCCGACATCAAAGGCAAGATCAAAGTCGTGTTTTTGGAGAACTATCGCGTCACCCTCGCTGAGATGATCATGCCCGCCGCGGAAGTTTCCGAACAGATCTCCCTCGCGGGGAAAGAGGCGAGCGGCACGGGAAATATGAAATTTATGATCAACGGCGCGCTCACGATCGGTACGCTTGACGGCGCAAACGTCGAGATACATCAGGAAGTGGGCGACGGAAATATCTTCTTGTTCGGACTGCTTGCGGACGAGGTGCAACAGCTTTATAAGAACGGCTACGACCCGTCCCACTACTATCAGACAAATCCGAGTATAAAGAGGTTGATCGACGCGCTCAGGCAGGGAGGGAAGGACAAGAACGGCATCGCGTTCAGCGAGATCGCCGATTCGCTGATCATCGGCAGAGGCGGACAGCCCGACAGCTATATGGTGCTTGCCGACTTTGACAGCTACTGCGCGGCGCAGGCAAGAGTCGACGCGACCTACCGCGACAAGTATACCTGGAACAGAATGTCCCTTGTCAACATCGCAAAGGCGGGATTTTTCGCCGCGGACAGAGCGGTGGAGGAGTACGCGGGTCGTATTTGGGGGCTGGTTCCCATCAACAAACAGTGACTAAACGACGGGCGCAAAAGGTCTGCGCCCACAGATACATATGTATGATCCTCTGATACACAAAACTCCGTATGGCGCTGCCGTTGCGGGCATGCCCATATCCATCAAATTTCCGTTGGACAAAGCGCTTCACGCGAAGCGCTGCTTTATTGTTTTCAGACAGATATTCGCGGAGGACACGCCGCTTTGCGAACATATGCGCGTTGAGATCCCATTTGTCGAATGCGACAATGACGAGGATGTGTTTGCCGTCACCCTCACGCTTAAAGGCGCGGGCGTGTATATGTACAGGTTTGAGGCGGAACTTGAAAACGGGGAATTGGCGTTTTTCGGAAGGGGATACGACGGCGTTGCGTTGAGAAGAGATTGGTTGCCGGAATGGCAGTTGACTGTGTCAAAACGCGCATATAAAACCCCGAATTGGGCAAAACACGGCGTTACATATCAGATTTTTGCGGACAGATTTTGCAAGGTCGGGGACAACGAATTTGTCAAAAAGGGAAGATTGCACACCTATTGGTCGGACACGCCGGATATCGCCGAAGAGGGCAAGGATTTCCGCGCGGACGACTTTTTCGGAGGGAATATCCGCGGGATCTTGTCGAGGCTGGATTATCTCAAATCGCTGGGAGTTACGCTGATATATCTGACGCCGATCTTCAAATCGCCGTCAAATCACCGCTATGACACCTCGGACTATCTCGCCATAGACGAACTCTTCGGCAGCGAAGAGGAGTTTGCGCAGTTGATTAAGGCGGCGGACGCGCTGGGGATAAAAATCATGCTGGACGGAGTGTTCAACCATACCGGCGCGGACAGCATATACTTCAACAAATACGGCAATTTCGATTCGCTTGGCGCATATCAATCCGAACAGTCGCAATATTTTGAGTGGTACAAGTTCAGCGACTTCCCCACCAAGTACGACTGCTGGTGGGGGAGCACCGTCGTGCCCACCGTCAACAAGAGCGCTCCCGGCTACAGCAAACTCGTTTTGGGCGAGGGAGGAGTGATAGACAAGTGGACAAAACTCGGCGTGAAAGGATGGAGATTTGACGTTGTGGACGAACTTCCCGTGGAATTTACTACCGAACTGTGCGCGTGCGTCAAGTCGAAGGGTGAGGATATGCTGATAATCGGCGAGGTGTGGGAGGACGCGTCTACCAAGGTCGCTTACGACGTTTGGCGGCCGTATTTTATGGGCGAACAGCTTGACGGCGTGATGAATTATCCGTTCAGGCAGGCGATCCTCGACCTAGCAAAGGGTGGCGATCCGCGCGATTTCCGCGAGAAGGTCACGCGTATCCTTGAAAATTATCCGCTTGAAAGCCTCAACGTGCTGCTGAATCTGATAGGCAGCCACGACACGGTCCGCGCTATCACCGAGTTGAGTGGAGTCACGCCTCCCGACAGCAAACTCGCTCGCGCAAACTTCAGCCTGAACGATTCGCAATATGAGGTCGCGCGCGCTCGCCTTATGTTTGCCGCGGCGTTGCAATACTCGCTGCCCGGCGTGCCCTGCGTGTACTACGGCGACGAGGCGGGCCTGCAAGGCTTTGAGGATCCGCTCAACCGCGGGACGTACCCCTGGGGCAGAGAGGACAAAACTTTGCTGGCGTACTACAGGGATCTGGGCAGGCTGCGCACGAAGTTCGCCGACGTGCTGACAGGCAAAACCTTCTTTGAAAACGACGATAAATTGGTGATTTTTGACCGCGTGAGCGGCGACGCGGTGCTCACTGTGCTCGCAAACCCGTCGCAGACCGCCGTGACCCACGCTATCAGCGGCGTGGACGCGATGTCGGGCAGACGGATCAAACGGGCGGTGACCGTCCCGCCGCTTGGCGTGCGCTTTGTTGTTTGCGAGAGAAACAAGTAGCGCTTGGGCAGGGACGATTGTAAATTTTAGACAAAAAGCGAGCCTTTGAGGATAGAAATGCTCAGGGCTCGCTATTTTTGATGGCGGGGAAACAAGGGGACGCTTGGATACGGCAGAGTGCTTGTATAGGGGCGACTCGGACGAGATAGGATCAATCGGAAGAGATGTCGTCTGAAGAGATGTCGTCGGAAGCGATGGATTCTGTAGGAGCGAGGTCCTCGGGAATGGCGGTGTTGGCGGAGAGGTCCTCGGAGGGGGCGGGGGAGTCGGAAGAGGAGGAATTATCCGCGGAAGCCGTTGCGTTGGGAAGGACGCCTTCGGCGGGAGTGATGAGGTCCTCTTTTTTGGCTTTGAGGAGGAATATGGTTGGGATGAGGGCGAGGAGGACGACGATCGCGGCGAGAAGGAACATCACGGGAGGGCAGGTGTAGGTGGCGTTGCCGAACTCGTCTACGCCGGCGATGTAGCGGCTGCTGGAACTGACCGCGCCCGACACTACGCTGCCGACGACCATGGGCAACATGACGACGAACACCATACGCACGCCCTGAAAGCGCCCCGTCTTGTCGGGAGGGGTGAGGTTGCGGACGGAACTCAGGCAGACCACGCCTATGACGCTGCTGCCCATGGATTGTATGAAACTGCCCACGCAATAGCAACTGAGCACCGCGACGACATTGTTGTGAATGAAGTCCGGGCTGGTGAAATACATCATCAGCGAGCCGAGGCAGGACGCGGCGACGCCGGGGATCAGAAGCAAAGTTTTGTTCTTTTTGGTTTTGTCAAGCAATATGCCCGCAATTATGCCCGCGATGAACGCCAAGCCCATACTCAAGCCCCACGGCAGAAGATAGCCCAGCACGGGGATGTGCTTGTCCGCTTCGAGAGTGTTTTGAAGGTAGATCGCGGTGAAGTTGGAAAAACAGTTGTTGGCGATGTAGGCGATCATAACCGTTGCGAGCACAAGATAGAGATATTTGTTGCGGCGGATCACGGAAGGACGAAAGCCGTAAAACAGATCCTTGAAGTTGAGTTTTTTGTCTACGGGGATATCCTGCTCGAAGGTGAAGATCTTTTTGAACTTCTGCCCCGCGGTCATGTCGCGGGTGAGAGTGAGTTCGCGCCTGCTGCGCAGGGCGAAAAAGCCGATAAGCCCCGCGAGTATGACTACTCCGCCCAGAACGCAATAGAACAGAGTCCAATTGCCGGTGACGGTTTTGGAGGGATCCGCGCCCGTGATGGTGGGCAGGCTGTTGCCGTTTGCGTCAAAATATTTGTTTTGGGTGATCCCCGTCATTTCAAAGGGGGCGAATACGAGAAGGTACGCCACGACCGCAAGCGCCGAGAGCAGCGCCTCAGTCCTGCCGCGGTTTTCGCTGGAGGTGTTGTCGGTGACGTATGCGTTGAAAGCCGCGTCGTTGGATGTGGAGCCGAAAAAGGTCATCACGCAGTCCATGATCACCATGCCTACGCTGGCGACGACTACGGCGGTGGTTGCGCTCATGCCTAGCGAACGCATGTTTTGGGTGGTGAATACCGAAAATAGCATCACCGAAAGCCCCCACAGAATGTAGCCGTATACCATGAAGGGGCGGCGCTTGCCCGTGCGGTCAATGACCCAGCCCATGATGATCGTCGTGAGTGTGGCGACCACCGCGCTTGCCGCTACCATGGCGGAAACCGCCATCAGATTTGTGGAGATGGTGCGGTTGACGTAGAGATTGAGAAAGGAGTTTTCGATGCACCAGGCGATCTGCCCGACGGTGCCGAACAGAATGAACATCATCAAAGTGCGCTTGGCGAGTTTGTTGGAATTTTGAGCGTTTTGCATAGAGTCTTCCCCCGAAAATATGTTTTTATTGTACTATACAACTTGAACGTTTACAATAAGCAAAATTTGTCGCGCGGCGAAAAAATTCCAAAAAAGAGGGGTGAGAGGAGCAAAATATCCGATTAGAATGCAGAAAAACGCAAAAGAAAGAAAAAAGATTTTTTTATGGAAGGGGCGCGGGGACAAAAATTAATCGTAGGTCGTGCATAAAAAACGCTTGCCTAGAGGCAAAAGTGCGTGTATAATGTTTTGTACTGTTATTCTAATGTGTAATAATAGAAAAAGATATATCCACCATATGGAGTGACGATATGAAGAAAAAATTGATGCTTGCAACCGTGATAGTGCTTCTGCTCGCGATCGGGCTGACCCTGCTTGTCGGCTGCGACGAGATCTTTGTGCGCAACGATGAGCGAGATATGACGCAGGTCGTGGCAAGAGTCCACTACAAGTCGGAAACGACCGATATCTACAAGTATGAGTTGAGGTCGAGTTTTGCCAGCTACGCTTACGTCTACATCAACTACTACGGCATGTCGGCGGAGGCGGCGGCAAACTATATTTTGCAATCGCTTGCGCAACAAAAATTGCTTGTGCTGTACGCAAGAGAGCAAGTCAATATCCTCGAACACGGCACCGCCGCGGGCGACTCGATCCCCAAATGCGCCGATCTGTTGAACGAAGCGGAATTGAACAAGGCGATCAAGGACGCAAACGACAGCTTGCTTTCGTCGCTGAAATCCTTGGTGGAGGACGCTGTGACCGAGGACAACTTCAACGCCTCAACGACCACGACTACGTCCCCAAGCGAGGAGGACGAGGATGAGGACGAGGAGATCACTGATCCCGTCACCGTCAGCTTCGAATCATACGGCGGCACGGAGATCGAAAATCAGCGCATCCAAAAGAATACCAATGCCGATGAGCCGGACGAGCCTACGAAGGACGGCTACACTTTTTACGGCTGGTTTACTGACAGCGAATACGCAAAGAGCGAGGCTTTTGACGACGACCATGCGGCGTTCGATTTTGAAAAGGATAAGGTCACCGAAAGGTTGACGCTGCACGCAAAGTGGGTGAAATACGACGCGCCTCGCACCGCGCTCCCCGAAGAAGAGGAGGAAGAGGAAGAGTTTGATCCCGATGCGGAACTCAAACCCGAAGACGTTGCGACTCCGTTTTTCACCTGGGACGCGGACAAACTATTCGAGGAGATCAAGGAAGAGGACTTTGTCGAAAAGATCGAGCTGGGCAAGGACGAGGATCTGCGTTCCGTGCTTGGCGAATATATAAAGGACAGCCTTGCGGACCTCAAAAAGAATTTGCAATCCAACCTCTACAAGAAGAGCGTTGACGAGTGCTGGGAGTACTATATCAACTCGCAATACGACTCTCTCATCGTGGACAAGCTGGAGAGGCTGATCGGCAAGCAGGTCACTGTGACGGACGAAGAGATCGCGGCGGAATTTCAACATGTGATCGACCAAAACAAGGAGAGTTTCGCGCTGTCGGAATCGGCGTATTCGTCGGCGCTGACAAGCAGCCTGAGCGACACGTACTTCCATCCCATCGACGACGCGGAGCACAGCTACGGGTTTGTGACAAACATTCTGCTGCGCCTCGACGACGACAGCCTTGCCGAACTCACCGCGCAACTGAACAGAAATCCGTCCAATAAAAAGGCGGTCAAGGTCATGCGCAATATCGCGCTGTCCAAAATGCAGGTGAAGATCTCCAATCCCAAGTACGACGCGGACGCGGTCGTCGAGGACGAGAACGGCGACGAGATCGAATTGCGCGATCCTATGACGGATCCCAAAAACCCCTACAACAATGTGAATAAGGCGGAATACGACCAATCTTACGAGTTCAAGACGGGCGAGGACACTTACGCCAACAACTACAACAAACTGCTCGCCTTCGGCAAGAAAGTGGACGAGGAAGGCAACGAAACCGAAGAGTTCGAGATCAAATTCCAGGCGACAGAACATCCCGCGATGGCGTATCTGCTTGAGAAGTGGCCCGCGTTTGACGAGAATGACAAGACGGGCATCATACGTCAGATCTACAACAGCTTTAAAGAAGTGCAGGACGTTTGCCAAGCGAACAACCTTGACAAACTTACCGAGGTGTATTGGCTGAGAAAGATGGCTTCCACTTGGGCGTACCTCGTGGGCGACGACACCGGCGCGGTGACTTCCAGCTCCAACAACAACGGACTTGGATATCTCATCTCACCCGAAGGCGAGGACAGCAGCTATCTCGAGGACTTCACGGACTACGCGCGCAACCTCATCAAGAAGGGCACGGGCAGCTACTGCGACGGCAACGTGACGGACGCTTGCTTTGCGGGCGCGGCGGAGAACTCGGACGGCACCCTCGCGGGCGATAAGATCGCGTTTGTCGCCGCGGACAGCTTCATAGACAGCGGGTCTACGTCCAACGGATATGCGGGCATATTTGTGCTGCTCAACACCTATACCGTGTGGGACAACGATCTGTACAAGTCGTACAGCGAAAAGGATCTGCCCGATGATCAGACTCTGCCGGACGACTACATCTTTGACATCACGCTTGACGAGGAGGATCGCAAAACCTTCCGCGAGATCATCGAGGAGGAACTGAAAACCGCAAAACAGGCAAACCTCTACAACCTCAGCGTGAATACGATGGGATCGCAGTACGCGGAGGATATTGAGTACTTCGCAAAAGCGTATAAGTCGATCTGGAAAGACTACGAATAATGCGCCGTTAGAAAAGATACGGGGGACTTCTCCAAACCGAATGGACGGGGAAGCCCCCCCTTTTTTTGTGACGAGGGGAGGCTATCAACATTTCAATTGAATTTATGGGTATAATTGAGATATATAAACTTTTTGTATATAAGTTGGGGGATATATCAACTTTTCAAATGTTTTTGTTGAGATTTTGAAATAATGGTGTTAATATATAGCTGTAGAAATTTATTTTGCGGCGAATGCCGCGCGGAGGAAAAATGAACTGCTTCAAAAAATTCGGTTACCGCGTGTTTCAAAAGACGATGTGGTGCGCAATGTGGTTTTTGCCTTGGAATCAGAACAAGGCGACGCTTTCCGGAGCCGGCAAGATAAAGGAATTGCCAAAGTTCCTGAAAGAGAAGGGATTTAAGAGCATCCTCATCGTCACAGACGGCGGGCTCTACAAGCTCGGCATGGCGGATCCCATCCTTGCCGCGTGCGAGGCGGAGGGCATGAAGGGCGTTGTGTATCACGACGTTGTGCCCAATCCGACGATAGGCAACATCGAGGACGGACTCAAGATGTATTATGACAACGGTTGCGACGTGATCGTCGCGCTGGGCGGCGGCTCCGCGATGGACTGCGCAAAGGGCATAGGCGCGAGAGTGGCAAGACCAAAAAAGACCATCCCGCAGATGAAAGGCGTGCTGAAAGTTGCGCATAAACTGCCTCCGCTTGTCGCCATTCCCACCACATCGGGAACAGGCTCGGAAGCGACGTTGGCGGCGGTCATTTCCAACCCCGAAACGCATGAGAAGTATCCCATTAACGACCCGGTGCTCATCCCGCGATATGTGGTGATGGACCCCGAACTCACCAAGTCGTTGCCAAAACATATCACGTCCACAACGGGTATGGACGCACTGACGCATGCGGTGGAGGCGTACATAGGAGGGGAGAATACCTCGCAAACCAAGAAGGACGCGATCGATGCGATCAAATTGATAAACGAAAACCTCAAAAAAGCGTACGAGCACGGCGAGGACCTCGAGGCAAGAAACAATATGCAAAAGGCGGCGTATCTCGCGGGCAAGGCGTTCACGAGGGCGTACGTGGGATATGTGCACGCGGTGGCGCATACCCTCGGCGGAGAGTACGGCGTGCCTCACGGGCTGGCAAACGCGGTGATCCTGCCCCATGTGCTGAAGGCATACGGCAGCAGCGCGTATAAAAAACTCGCGAAATTGGCGAGAGTGATCGGGCTGACGGGCGAAAACGACGAGGCGTTGGCAAAAGCGTTTATCGCTTGGATAGAAAACCTCAATGAGGAGATGGCAATTCCCACAAGGATCCTCTCCCGCGAAGGCGAGCCTATCATTCAGGAAGAGAGGCTGCCCATCATGATCGAACACGCGCTGAAAGAGGCGAATCCGCTGTATCCGTGTCCGCAGGTCTGGGGCAAGGAAGAGATCGAAAAGATTTACAGAGAGATCATGTGACGTTTGCGCCCGCGGGGTCGAGAGATCTTGCGGGCGTATTTTGTCCTGAGCATGCCGTAAACCGTTGAACGGCGGCAGAGGGCAGGACGGTTGGAACGCGCGTAAACGCGGGCGTACGGGAAATTTTGGGGAGCGCATGAAAGATGTGCGCGGATAATATGGCGTTGGGCGCTCGCGCTTGCCGTCGACGGAGGACGGTATGAAAAAATGCCTTGCGACAATACTCATCGTTGCGCTGACGGCGATCTTGTGCGTCGCGCTTTTTGCGTGCAACGAACAGACGGCTACGCACGCGATCAACTACGACGAGGTTGGATACGAGGCGAAAGAATCGTTTGAGGCGGAGAATATCGAGGCGCTGGATATAGATTGGCTGGCGGGAGAAGTGCATCTGTCGGTGGATCAAAACGCTCAAAACGTGCGGCTGTACGAACGCGCCGCGGAGAATAGAGGGGACGCGCTCACGATGCGGTTGCTTGTCAGCGACGGAACGCTGTTTGTCAAGTGCGCCGCGCCCGGCAGTTATACGCTGGACGGGAATATGCTGAAAATTTTGTACGTCACGGTGCCGTCGGACATGTGTCTGGAAAGCGTGCGCATAAGGGGGATAGGCGAAACGGTGAGCCTGAAGGACGTGATGGTGAGGCATACGGAGGTGGAAACGCGGTCAGGATCGGTGAAAATGGATACGGCGGCGGTCAACTTTGCTTCATATCCGCGATATATATCGCTGTCAACACTGAGCGGGAATATCTCGCTGAACGTCACGAGCAACGTCATCCCCGACGATGACGAGAGCGGAGGCGTTGTCAAGGCGTCGACTTCATCGGGCGGCGTGGACATCAAGATCAACGGGAGCGTGCCGCTGCTGCAGGTGAAAACCACATCGGGATACCAAAAACTCGAACTCAATAAGCCCGTGATGGAACTGAACGCGGATACGCTGTCGGGGCTGATAGAACTTACCGCGAGGACGGCTCCGCTGAAAATGATCATGGCGGCGGATATTTCCGTGATGAATTTCAAGCTGAACAGAGAGGACGCGTTTGAACTTGTTACGGACGCGAAACTTGCCGTCAGCGTTGTGGATATATCCAAGGGCGAGGACGTGGGGGACGGAAACTTTAAGTACGTCTACGAGCCGAGCGGATATCAGGGCGATTTCAGGTCGCAATACACGGTGAGCGGAAAAGGCGCGGCGTTGAATCTGGAATTGATGAGAGTTGCGTAAAACAAAGTTCATGCGTGCAAAACATGCCGATAAACCATCGATTTTGTAAATATGCGCCGTGCAAAACATATATCGTAAAGACGAAAATGCAAAATAAAAATGCGAGCGGGACAAAAAGCGCACTTCCCATAGGGAACAAAAAATAAAATTTTTAGAATTGTGCTTTCAAGCGATGACAAAAACTCTCGGATAAATTCATCCGAGAGTTTTTGCTATT
>CANQMD010000013.1 GCA_947624885.1 uncultured Clostridia bacterium | reverse complement strand
TCTTACACTACCAAACAGCAGAGGACTTATGGAATAATGAACTACAAAAAGTGTTGCACTTCATTTGACAATTTACTGTGGGCATTCCATTCCCAAATATTTGCCTCTCAAAATCCTTGAAATATGGACTGCCTTGTGTTAAAATCATATAGTGTTGACAAAATGATTCGCACTTTCACAAAACACGAATACACTGAAAAAGAAGAATCGCTATGAAAAAAATAAGAGAATGGTTCAGTATTCAACTTGCAAAACACCCCGGCAGGATCGTGATCATCGCCATATTGCTGTTCAACATCGTATTTTTGATATTGTCGGCGCTCATCATCAGCAGTCTTTCCCTCAAAGGGACGGAGGGCATGAGTTTTCTTGAAGCGGCGTTTTACACTGTCACGATGATCCTCGACGCGGGTTGCATATCCTTTGTGGTTGAGGACATCGGCACGTCGGGCGTTGCCATCGCCGCCGTCTGTTTGGCGATCATCATCATCGGCATGGTGTCGTTTACGGGCGCGGTCATAGGTTATGTGACAAACTATATTTCCGGCTTCATTTCGAGTTCCTCATCCGATTCGCGCAGGCTCAAGATATCCGATCATTTTGTCATTCTCAATTGGAACAGTCGCGCGTCGGAGATCGTCAACGATTTGCTCTACTGCCGCAAAAAGCAGACGGTGGTCGTGCTGACGGACGGGCGCAGAAACGAGATCCAAAAGGAGATCGACGAAAGGCTGTCCGACACCATTCGCAAGGAAAATCGCGCTCTCAAACGCCAATGCAAGGAGATCGGCGGGATCAAGGGCGCCGTCGCCTATTTCAAAGGTCGCGTCAAAAACAACGTCACGGTCATCATCCGCGAGGGCGACGTTTACTCCTCAAAGCAGCTGCACGACATCGCGCTTGAACAGGCGCGGTCGGTGGTGATATTGGGCAACGACATCAACAACTCTGTCTGCAAATACGGCAACAAGGAGATGAAGGAGGACGCAAGCAGGGGCAACGCTCAGACGGTCAGGACGCTCATGCAGGTGTCAGACATCACTTCCGCGCAATATTCCAAGGACAATCAAAAAATCATTGTGGAAATTTCCGACGATTGGACATGGGAACTTGTTGGCAAGATCATCAAGTACAAGCAGGTCGCGGGCAAGTGCAACATCGTCCCCGTGCGCGTCAATCAGATCTTGGGGCAGATATTGTCGCAATTCCCGCTTATGCCGGAACTCAATCTTGCATACAGGGAACTGTTTTCAAACAAGGGCGCAACCTTCTTCCTTGAGGAGAAAAAGGTGGACGACGACAACGCGCACATCACGCAATTCCTCAAAAATCACAGCCACGCAGTGCCTCTCACGTCAATGCAGTCGGGCGGCAAGGACTACTTCTTTTATATGGCGGACGCGCAAAAGGACATCGCCAAAGTCGACGATATCCCCGCACGCGACTACTCCGTCAAACTCAATCGCAACTATTGGATAGAGCGCAAAAACGTCATTATCCTTGGCCACAACAGCAAGTGCAAGGACATCATGCAAGGATTCTGCGGCTTCTGCAACGAGTGGGGGCACGGCAATGACAAAAACCTGCGCATCATCGTGATCGACGACAAGCAAAGCCTCGAAAAGATGAATTATTACAAGGACTATCCGTTTGTCATCGAAACCGTCCCAGCCAGCATCTACGACAAGGAACTCATCTGCAGCACGATCGAGCGTTTTGTCGACTCAAACGTCGAGGACACAAGCGTGCTCATTTTGTCGGACGACTCCGCTTCAAACGAGAATATCGACGCGGTCGCGCTTGCCAATCTCATCTACGTGCAGGACATCGTATCCACCAAAAAGCACAACGATCCAAACTTCGACTTGGGAAGGCTGGACATCGTGGTCGAACTCATCAATCCAAAGCACCACGACATCGTCAGCAGTTACAGCGTCAACAACGTCGTCATAAGCAACCGCTACATCAGCAAGATGATCACCCAGATAGGCGAAAAGGAAGCCATATTCGATTTTTACACCGACATCCTCACCTACGATGCCGAAAACGCCGTCACTTTTATGAGCAAGGAGGTCTATGCCAAAAAGGTTTCGACTTTCTTTGCGGAACTTCCGGGCGAATGTACGGCGGCGGAACTCATACGCGCCGTGTGGGAAGCGTCTGTCAGCGACGATATACCCAAGGAAAAGCAAAATCCCACGGTCGTGCTCGGCTACGTCAAAAAGAGCGGCGATATCGTGCTGTTTGACGGGGATCAGACGACAAGAAAAGTCAAACTTGAAAGTACGGACAAAATTCTGGTGTTCACAAACCATTGATCTCGCTTTTTGACAAGTTGTTTTCAAGCGGCGCGGCATAAGTCGCGCCGCAAGCGTATTCAAACGCGATTGACTTCACATCGCGTTTATTGTATCATGAGGCTATGAGCGTTTTTGACGGAAAATTGACGATAGAGGTCGCGGCGGCAAGCGGGATCGAGGCGGTGGTGAAGCGCGAACTTGTTGCGCTTGGCTATGCGCCCGGCGGTGCGGAATTCGGCAGGATCCGTTTTGAGGGGAACTTTGTCGACGTGCTCAGGGCAAACGTTTTTCTTCGTGCCGCGGGCAGAGTGAGGATAGTGCTTTCAACGTTCGCCGCGCAAACCTTCGACAGCCTTTTTGACGGCGTTTACGCTTACAATTGGCATGAGGTCGTCCCGCCAAAGGGCAGGGTGGTCGTCAACGCCAAATCTCGCTCCAGCAACCTTTTTGCGCTCAGCGCGATACAATCCGTAGCAAAAAAAGCGATATCCAAACGGCTTATGGATGTCTATCGGCTTTCGTCGCTTGAGGAGAGCGGCGAGCGCTACGACATCGAGGTGTCGCTTGTCAACAACGTCGCGACGCTCACGCTGGACACGTCGGGCGAGGGTCTGCACAAAAGGGGGTACCGCACCTACCTCGGCGACGCGCCCATACGCGAAACGCTTGCAAGCGCCATGTTGCAACTTTCGGTGTGGAATCCGTCCAGACCGTTCATCGATCCGTTTTGCGGCTCGGGCACAATCCCCATCGAAGCGGCGATGATCGGCAAAAACATCGCTTGCGGAATGGGACGCAGTTTTTCGTGCGAAAAGTTTTCGTTTGCGCCAAAGGTCAGGCAGCAGGTGCAACAGGAGGCGGAACAGCTTGTGATCAGGGACGCAAAACTGCGCGTCAGCGGCTTTGACATCGATCCCAACGCCGTCAAACTTGCGCTCAAGCACGCCCGCGCCGCAGGGGTCGAGGATTGCGTGCATTTGCAAGTGTGCGACATGCGCAAGGTGTCCTCCCGTTTCAAATATGGGGTGATAGTCACCAATCCGCCGTATGGGGAACGGCTTATGGACTCCGACAGCCTCAAACAACTTTACGGCGACTTTGGCAAAATGGTCGCGAAATTGGACGAGTGGAGCGTCTACGCGATCACTTCCTTCCCCGCGTTTGAAAAGTATTTCGGCAGACGAGCCGACAAGGTTCGCAAGCTGTACAACAGCGAGATCGAGTGCAACTTTTACGCGTTTTTGGGCGCAAAACCTCCCAAGCGCAGCGACGACGAGGACAGACCGCAAAGTTGAGCAATTTGCAAAACAGAACTTTTATAGCGTTGAGATCGGCAGTTAAAATGTCGATCCTGCGATGAAGAGGGCATAAATATGAGAGCGTTGATCCAAAGGACTCAAAAGTCGTGCCTGTATGTGGACGGCAAACTTGTCAGCGAGATCCCAAGCGGGCTCACCGTATTTTTGGGAGTGGAAAAGGGGGACAGCGAGGAGCAGGCGGATTACTTTGCGCGGAAGCTGTCCAACTTGCGCGTGTTTCGTGATGAGAACGGCAAGATGAATCTGTCCGTCAAGCAAGTGGGAGGGGAAATTTTGTTGGTGTCGCAGTTTTCGCTTGCGGGCAAACTCGGCAAGGGCAGCGGCAACCGCCCCGACTTTGGCAATGCGGAACTCCCCGATCGCGCGCGCGAACTTTATGAGCGTGTGACCGCAAAGTTGCGCGAGGAGGGCGTGCCTGTAAAAAACGGAGTGTTTGGGGCGCATATGTTCATCGAGCAACAACAGGACGGCCCTCTCTCGTTTGTGTTTGAGTGTTGATTCGGGGCGAGGCGCTCGCCACCGATTTTATCGTACAGACTATGTTTAAGGTGATGTTTGTTTGTCTTGGCAACATATGCCGCTCGCCGATGGCGGAGTGCATTTTTGCCGATATGCTTGAAAAGTGCGGCGCGACGGGCAAGGTCGCGGTGTTTTCCGCCGCCACTTCCGACGAGGAGGAGGGCAATCCGATATATCCGCCCGCCGCGGCAAAACTCCGCAAGGAGCGCGTCCCCGTGCGCCCGCATCGCGCCGTCCCCCTCGCAAGGTCCGACTACGACCGCTACGACCTGTTTGTGGGCATGGAACAGCGCAACATTTCCAACATGCTGCGCATTTTCGGCGACGACAAGCACAACAAGATCATGCGTTTGCTTGACTGCACGGACTCGCCGCGCGACATCGCCGACCCGTGGTGGACGGGCGATTTTGACAAAGCCTTTCGCGACATATCATATGGCTGCAGATCTCTGCTTGAATTGCTTTCTGCAAACGGCGTCATATAACTGTTCAATTGCTCGCTATACCTAAAAAATCGAAATTCCTAAAATTTTGTCAAAAAAAATTTTTTTGAGTCTGCATTGCAACGGGTTTATTGTGCGATCGCTGTTTTGGTGCGGCACGTTTTGCGGATGTATTTGATCGCCGCACTTTTCAGCGGCGTCAATCTTAATCTTTCTTTAGATTTGATTTTTTGATGCGGAAATGGTTGCAAAATGAAAAAAATAGTTATATTATGGCGCTGATTGAGGATATGTGTGCGATTTTCGCGCATTTGCAGCCTGCTTGCGGCACGGAAATCGGTCAAAAAGAGCGTATCCAGGATGGAGAGCAACGATATGACAATGACGGCACAAAAAGGTATGCGCAACTTGACTGCTTCTTCTCAAACGGGGGGGGGTATTGTTGTCGCGTATGCCGGACAGGACGTTCTCCAAGTAAGATCTGCAAAACTCACATGCAAACACGATGAGATAGAGGGACAGTCCCCTCTATTTTTCGTTGTACCCCAAAAAAAACGACTGCGCGTTTTTGAGGGGAGCCCACTCGGACAAGGGGATTCCTCTACAAGCTCGGAATGACAGCGAGAATATAACGTGTCATGTTGAGCGGAGCGTAGCGAAGTCGAAACATCCCCCGGTGCGAAGCGGGAAATGAATATAAGTATCACATATATAGATACTAAAAATAGAAACAATAAAAAAACAAATTTCAACGAAGTGTGCGCCTTGTGCGCAAATGGAGGGAAGAATGGCAAAGACAAACAAGTTGAGCAAGATTTTTGTGGTTTTGCTGTTTGTGGTTGTGGCGGTTGCGCTGACATTTGCATTTGTGAATGTGCCAACAGGTGCGGCAAGAGCAGAAGAAATTTCTATTACCATTTATAATAAGGGCAATGGAGAGATTTATTCTACTGAGAGTCAACGTACTTCGGAATGGCGTTATCGTTCGGGTAACGGCAGCGTAACCTATAACGGCGAAACGATTACCGCGGAGGATGCAAAGAATACACCTGAAAAAACAATCACGGCTAATATAACAGAAGAAGGTTTGCAAGTTAAGGCTGAAGCGCAACAAGACTCTCTCTTTTTCTGTTGGGCTACCGACGCGGAGGCAAAAAACATCGTTTCAATGAGGTCTGAGGACACATTTACCTATGAAGAAGTTCAATCGTTCCAAGAGAAAGAGCTTTACGCGTTTTTTGTCCCGATTTTGGGTGAAGACGTACGCGCAGCTGCGCAGTTCCAAATAACTTATGATGATACATTGGGCGACGTGTATTTCTTCTCAGGAAAAGAAAACGTTGAAAACGAGACTTTGAAAAAGCATGGTCTGCCTATTCCGTCGGGACAATTGATAGATATTCCGTTTGTTCAACGTGAGGTATGGAGCACAAGGCAAGAACCGGCAACACTTTCGACTACATCTCGAGAGGTAAGCAATCTAACTTTTGCTGCAATTCCGAAAACCGAAATCGATTCAACAATTGATTTATCCCGAAAAACATCGGCAGTTTTCAAAGAATGGTCGGCAACATATAGTGCTTACCAAAATCGCGAACTTTTAAGTCAAGAAAATCGTTCTCTTCCGGAAATTTGTGATACTTCCCAAAATTCTTCCTCAATTGATCCAGATGGCAGCAAGCAATATTTTCCTAATCAACAAACACCCGTGGATGGGACATGGTTTTGTTCGTCGATTAGTGTCGGACGTTCACTTGAAAGCGGAATTTCGTTTAGTCCGGAAAAAGTTTACGGCAATACAAATACTAATTGGTTAATCAATCCGTTTAATAACATGGAGGAATACTCGGGTACTATAAGCGTTTTACCGCAGACTATTTCTGCCGAGTTCCAAGAAGTGGCAATTGTTCCCGAGATAGAGGTTACTCCGTATGTAAACGACGAGATGAAAGATCCGATTACATTTGATCGTGAATCAACGGAACATATTACGTTTTATTACGGGCAAAAAAATTCCATAAATGCTATCTTCGTGAATTCGGATCAACTGGTAAAGCAACCGGAATATCAGGTAAAGCAAACTTTACTTGATGGTACTACCGGCAAGTACACATCAAAAACAATTCCCATTACGCAAGTGATGGGGACGGTAAGCGGGTTTAATATCTCTGAAATTGACAATAGTTGCACGATAACTATAATTCCCAATTACGGTGAAGAATATTATATCGATACTTTCACAATCGCTATTGATCTTGTGACGGAAAAAGGGTTTGAAGATATCGTATCCAAAGAGTCGGAAGCTGTTACTGTCGTAAGTGGTGATGATTGGTATTTTAATCCACAACTTACATCTAACGGCATTTACACTTTTACATCGGGAATTAGCTATCAAGTTAATTTAAGTAAAAAGAGTGACTCTCAACTTCACTTCCAAGTTAAAGGCTCCGGCGTATTCACGTTTGAGTTTTATTTGGACGGAGCAGGAATGGAGCCATATATGCCGCCGGCGTATGCGGTTTACGGAACTGTATCTCCAATCAATAAAAACGGCATAACGAGCGGGAGTTTCGGAGATAACACCACGGCGCTTGCAAAAGGCAACACTGTGGTAGGTTCATTGACGGATATTCACTATTATCCATGCACAATTTTAGCAGTGGATAAAGTGACAAGAATTGATGAAGTAACCGATTGGTGTCGCGCGTCGATTGCAGTTACGGCAGAAAACGACGATACTGTGACGGATATTTACGTTGCGCACATTGCGACTCCGTATAACTCAGAATACGGATCGATATTTGGTCCTCACACAGCGATGTCTGTGCGCAATGTCGCCTACTACCAAGGTCATAGCGATGTTTCTTGGGATATCTATGATAATGCCGAAGGCGACAAGTCCGAATGGGGAATTATTTCGGCTCAGAGCGGAGGCAAAGAAGCAAGTCAGACCGACTTAACCTCCGGTACGCTGATAGATTTTTCCATAAAGTACGAAGAAGTTCGCTACAAGTTCTACGGCTGGAGTGACGGCGCAGAACTGCTTTCGACCGAAAAAGAATTTTCTTACACTGTAAAAGGCAAAACAGACGGATCAAGCAAAACAAAGATTTGTGCCGTTCTTGCTCCCACAAATCAGCCGTATTCTTATCGTACAGGCGGTGAATTTTACGACGAAAATAGTTTGGAAGACGCATTGACAATGGCTGCGGAACGTAGTGCAAACGTATATGTTCTAAGATCTGTCGAAATCACAAAGAGTGTTACAATTGCTCCGAATGTCAATTTGGTTATTCCATTTGACGGAACAAACAGATTGCACGGTTCCGCCGATGAGAAAGATGATGTACAAGAAAAAATCTCGTGGCTTGTGGATGGGGACACATACAAATACTTTACAGTTACCATAGCAGAGGAAGCTATTTTAACAGTTAATGGTGGATTGTATCTCGGTGGTGTTGTTAATTATCCTTCGCAGACATATCAAGGTCACACATCCGGCGCGTACTCTGAAATAGTCAACAATGGAAAAATTGTCATTGATGACGGCGGAATTATGGATGTGTACGGGCATGTCACAGGAAACGGCTCTATCGAGGTAAACAAAAACGCAAAACTCTATGAACCTTTCCTTATCCTTGACTATGCGGGTGGCACAAATACTCTTGGTATCTTTTCTGCCGGGCAAACGCCGTTTAAGAGGTATGCAATGATCAACATTGAGTGTCCGATGACAATCAATTATGGCGGCATGCTATACGGTCATGCGACATTGTATGCTCTTAGCGCATTTTTCTCCCTTGATCAACCCTTTGTTTCCTATGACATGGGATCCGATATGGGCGGTGACGGCTTTGGACACGATACTATCATCATGCTTACCGAGGGAGCGTCGGTAACAATTACCTATAATAGTAAAAAGGTCGTGCATAGCGAGGTTGCAACAAACTGTACTGAGGGCATTGGCCAAACCAAATTGGTTTTTGATGGCGGTGCAATATTCAGTTATATGTTATTCTCCGCTATGGGGCTGGAAATTCCTACGAACTCGGTTTATTTCTCCATTCCTTACAACTTTGAAGTTGAGATGAACGGAAAGGATGCAGTATACGAAACCAAAACGGACTTCATGATCATGCCCGGTGCAACCGTAAAGGTTGGTACAGGTGCAACGCTTACGCTCAATGCTAATGCTTGGATTTTTGACGGCATGGTGCAAGGTGTGCTTGACGGCAAGAGTTATCCCAAGGCTAACGAATTGGAGAATGCAGGCTATTCCAAGAACGGCAATCTTATTGTCGATGGCACGTTGAGAATCGGTCAAAAAACCACCGTGGAAGGATTTGATTTTGGTAGTCTTTTGGGCGGTAGTGGCAGCAGCTCATTTGTACCGCAGGAAATACCTGCTACATTCCTCGGCGTTGTACAGACAAACGGTACCGGCAAAATTGAAATTCCCGAAAAGACTATTTTGCAAGCAACAATTATCGACGGTATTGAAAACCGAACTTATTTCTCTTATACGACAACCGCTCGCGTGTGGGACAAGGCGCACAGTTGCTTTGGCAATTTGGAGGCGGGCAAGACATATACGGCAACAGGGAATGCCGAATTTAAGCTGGATTCTATCAAATATACAAACACAAAAGGGGGTGAAGATACGCTCACGCTCACTCTCAATCAGCAAATGCACGGCAGCTGGATGGAAGTCCACGAGGGACATCAACTCGATTGGACTCCGAAGGCGGAGGACGGGTATGACAAACTTGGCAAGGGCAATACGCATGTGACGATACATCGTCAATGCTCCGTCTTGGGCTGCTCCCACAAAGAGGACAGGGAATTGCTGTTCAAAGTCGATTCTCTTGGAAATGTCGTGTACACCGGCAGCGAGATCACCGAGGACGAATTCAAGCAATTGTTCAAGCTAATGTTCGGTGTGGAGGGCCTCGAAGAGCATGCCGAGTTCGCTTTCGATCCCAAGACAAATGTGGGCGAATATGACCTTACGATCACGCTTGACAGCAACTTTGCGTATTGGTACAACGGCAATGCCGAGGCGTATGCGGAAAGCTATCAACTCAAATATCATATCGTCAAAAAGGGCGTTACGGTAGAGATATTGGATCAGCACGTGACCTACAACGGCGCGGAGCAGTCCGCGGGCAGCGTTGCAAATAAGGATTGGCAACTCAAAGAGGGCAGCTCTATCGCCCCCAAAGAGGACCTCTCCGTGTTAGGCGTCAAGCTTGAGGCTCGCGGCACCGACGCAAACAGCTATGATATCACGCTGAGCGCAAATACGAGCAACTACAACGTCAAATTTGAGTATAAGGGCAGCGTTGCGGAAAGCGTCGCGAAAAACGCCTTTGTCATAGACAAGGCGAACATCAAGATCAAAGCGAACGACCTCGAGTCCGCTCAGGACGACGCATTGCTTGATGTCAGCGCGGCGGGATATACCTTCCTTGAAGATACGCACTTCTTCAGCGCAGAGGACAAACAACTCTTTGACAGCAATCTCGCTTACGCCTGCGAGGGCCTCAGCAATGCGACGGTCGCGGAATATGACATCGTCATAACCATTCAAGACGGCTTCACGATGCAAAACTACAACCTCGAAACGCCCGCCAACGGCACATATTACGTCAGAGATTCCATCTTCAAAGACGTGAAAGTGACCTTGGATGGCAACGAGTCGCTCACCGTCACTTTTGACGGACGATATCACAAACTTGCAGTGACGGGCCTTGCGCCGGAGATCCAAGACGCGGCGACTATATCCTATAAGTATCAGGGCGCGGATATGCCCACCGAGGGATTCAGAAACGCAAACGAGTATCCTGTCGAGATCTCCATCAAAGTCGCCGGCCACAGCAATGAGTACACGGCGACGCACACCCTCAAAATAGAGGCAGCGCCGATCACCATCAAGATACTGCCGCAATCAAAGGTCTACGACGGCAAGAACGCTGTGCTCGCTCAAGACAAGTGGGAAAAGACGGACGGCAATTGGGTGGACGGCACAACGCCTGAGGAAATAATAGCGCTCAAGTTTGCAGGATCCGCCTCCGTCAAAAACTACGGCAAATACAACATCACAGGCGAGTGCACGGACAGCAACTACAAAGTCAACTTCACGGACGGAACAGAGGCTTATTCCATCGAAAAAGCGCCCCTCACCGTCACCGCGCACGATCAGCGCTCCACCTACGGCGAGAATCCTGTCACAGTCGGATCAAACGGAACGTACACGATCGACGGTTGGCTCGAAGAAGCGGCGCTCGACGTAAATGTTTCGCACACTGTGACAAACACCACGCCTTGGAAGGAAGGCGGCTATGAGATCACCGTTTCCGTACCCGCCCAAACAAATCCCGCGCTCGGCAACTACGACCTGCATGAAGTCAACGGCACCTACACTGTCGACAAACGCAACGTCACGGTGAACATCAAGGATCAAAACGACGTGTTTGAATTTGGAAAGACATACAGCTTTGATCTTACCGCGTGGGAATTAGACGCGAGCACTCCGCTTGCCAACGGCGAGCAATCGTCCGTGTTGCATATCGCGCTTGCAAGGCCGACGTTTGACGGCGCGGGCAAATATGCCATCACGGCGACCTATAGCAACGACAACTACAACGTGACGTTTGAAGGCAACTGGGCGACCGAGGACGAAAACGAGGGCAAGGCGGGCACCTACACCATTGACAAGAAGACTTTGACCGACGACAGTGTGAACGTCATATTCATGCTCATCATAGGCGACGAGGACGAGAGCCACGAGGATAAGTTGTCCGTCATATTCAACGGCGACCCGATCGCGCTTGACGCGTTGGTCTATGTGACTGAAAACAGCGCTCCCAAGTCGCTTGCGTTCACGATATCCCCCGCCCAACTGACCGAGGTGAAGGAATACTCTGTGACAGTGACTATCGACGACAAAAACTATGCCGGCAGCAGGACGTTCACGGTCGAGGTGCTCACGGCGGAAGGTTATTCGCAAACTCTGAGCGACGCTCTCAAGCAGCTTAAGGAGATAGTCGGAGACCTAACTGCGGATACGCTGACGTCAAGCGAAGAGCACTTTGACATCATCAAGCGAGTGAAGGCTATACTTGACGGTTTGTCCGAAGAGGACAAGACTGCGGGTGCGGAGCAACTTGCAAAATATGAGGAACTTGTTGAGACGTGGGAGACCGCGGCTGATATAAGCGACGACGTGATAGACACGGCAAAAGATATTGCGGATCTGCCCATCAAGTGGCTGTTCGCGATGGCTGAGATGAGCATATTGCTTGCCGCGATGTACGTTATCGGTAAGGGAGGATTGATGTAATGAAAAAGAAAGTATTACTTTTGGCAACGATATTTGTGATGGCGGCGGTGATAGCCGTGACATTGTGCGCTTGCGACCCCACCGCGCAACAGACCGAGGTGCAGCTCCTTCAACAGCAGTACAACGATATAAGTGCGGCAAAGGTGATAGGGCAGAGCATCCTGATAAAGAGCGGCGAGATCACGCAGTTTGAGAGTGAAAAGACGTATACCAAAACCGATGACGGGTACACAGTCACGGGCACGGAGAAGAGGTTTAACGGCGTTGACAAGCTGTTTGACGAGACTCCGATCAACGAGACGATGCAGAAGGCAGTAGACGGCAAGCCAACGCTCAAGCTGGACGAACAATACTTTGAGGCGGGCTATCGTCTGACGGAGACGGGGCTCACGGCAAACATCAAGCCGGCGAACATCAAGGATGTGTTTGGGATAACGGGAGATCTCAAAGCGCCTACGGACGATCTTATGCTTGAGTTGAGCGTGTCGGGCGGACGCCTTTCCACGGTGCGCATAAACTACGATTCGGACGGGAGTCACGTGACGATAACGCTGACGATGACCTATTGATGCGCGTCGTGTGTGCAGGACAGTGAAAAGACAGCAAGGGGACGTTTTTGTACGCCACCCTTGTTGTCGTAAAAAGAGTCAAAAATAGAACTATCAAAATTGGGAAAAATATACCTATGGGCAAAAACAGAAAAAACGTAAATATCACGGCAGACCATGACGACAATGGAAGTGTCGTCAAGCCTATCATGGACGCACCCGCGGCAAGCGGCGATCAAGCGCGGATCCCCGTCGTGGAGATAAAGGGGCTTTGCAAAAAGTACTCCAAAAAGGCGGACTATGCCATAAAAGACGTGTCGTTCAGCTGTTATGCGGGCGAGATAGTTGGGCTTTTGGGGCATAACGGCGCGGGCAAGAGTACGACGCTCAAATGTCTTGAGGGCATGTTGCCTTATGAAGAGGGCGAGATACGCATAGACGGCCACGACGTCAAAAAGGAGCCCATCGCGGCAAAGGAGCATATGGGCTTTGTCACGGACAACCACGCCGTTTTCGTCAAGATGACGGGCAAGGAGTATCTGTCATTCATGGCAACCGTGTACAAAGTGCCGCAAAACGTCAGAAAAGAGAGATATGAACAACTTGAAGAGGTGTTTCAACTCGGCGACGCAGTGAACAATCTCATAAGCAGTTATTCTCACGGCATGCGGCAGAAGATATGCATGATGGGCAGTCTTATGCACCGACCCAAGCTGTGGATATTGGACGAGCCTCTCACGGGCCTTGATCCCCGCACAATGAAAGCGGTGCGCGAGTTTATGAAGGAGTATGCCAAAGAAGGCAATTGCATAATTTTCAGTTCGCATGCTCTCGGCAGCGTGGCGCAGATCTGCGACAGGGTGGTGCTCATACGTCGCGGTCTGCAAGTGGACGCGCTGAATATACGCGAGATAATGGATCAGGATCCGAATTTTGATTTTGAAGGCTACTTCCTTGAAGGCGAACGCCGTGCGGAAGAGGAATTGGAGCATAGAGCGCAGGAAGGAGAGGCATAATGAAGAGTTTGGATACCGAACTTATCGGCGCACTTCTCAAAAAACAGCGGATAGAGAGTTCATATCGCTACCGCCGAGGCAAGTTTGACATTATGGGCTTTCTGCTAGGGCTTTTGCTTACCGCGGCGATCGTCGCGCTTTTTGTCGTATTCTTTGGCAAATTTGTCGGCATATACGCGCAAGTCAGGGGCGTTTTCGGCGTTGAGGGCGTGGAAACAAGGCCCGCTTTCCACTATGATCTGAGGATATACGAACTCATGACGCTCATCTATGCCGTGGCGTTCATCTTTTTGACCATCGGCGCGATCACGCAGATAAACAGGCAGATATTCGATGCGGACGGAGCGAGGCTCTATTCCGCGATGCCCATTGACGCAACAAGCCTGTACGTTGCAAAGATACTCACGATATATGCGTATCAGCTTGTCATTTCGACCGTCGTCGTGCTCACCGTCAACATCACTGTGGCGATAAACATAATGAGCAAGGTGTTTTTGGGGTGGCAGTATTGGCTTGTGACGGGCGTGATGTGCTTTTTGTTGCCCCTGTTGACGATAGCGATAGGATCCCTGCTTGCAATGCCCGTGAATGCGGCAAAGCGATTTTTGAAGGACAAGTTTTTGCTCAACTTCATATTGGTCACGGCTATTATGGCGGTGGCATTTTGGCTGTATTCGATTGTGTTGGACGCGGTCAAGCAGATGCTCCTCGGCGACGACCTCAAATATTTCTTTGACGAGCCCAAAATGACGGCTATCGTTGGGCTTGTGAACGGCCTATATCCCGTGAAGTGGCTCACGGACCTTTTGCTTGCTAGGCTTGACCCATCCGCATTGCATATCGGGCATTCGCCGCTCATTGCGGGCATAGGCATAGCCGGAGTGTTGGCGGCTTGCATTGCGCTTTCTCTTGTTATGCTCAGGTTTATGTTGCAACGCGCGTTGCAATCTCGCAACACGGGCAGCGGCGGCTATCTGAAGAAAGGCGGCAACATAGAGGCAGGCAAGTACGGATTTTTCGCGCTTGTAAAAAAGGAATTTCTTCTCATTTTCCGCACTCCCGCCTATATGTTCAGTTATTTGTCCGTGGCGGTCATTATGCCGCTCATGGTGTATTTTTGCATGGCGGTGGGCGCGTCAATGCTGGAGAGTCTGGTGGGAGTGCAGCTGAATTTGGAACTTGCGCTCTTCCTCACATTGCTTTTCGGTGCGCTCACCAACGTATTTTGCGCCACAAACATAAGCCGCGACGGCGAGATGTTCTATTCCGTCAAGGCATATCCGTTGGGATATAAGTCCGTCTTTTTCTCCAAAATATTTTTGTGTATGCTGGTTACTGCATTGTCGCAACTTGCAAACGCATTAGTCCTCATCTGCACGTCGAGCGTGAGCTGGTACGGAGGCTTGTTTGTGTTTGTCGTCGGCGCGCTGTTCGGGTTTGTGAACATATGCGTAGCGACGCGCTATGATTTTGATCACGCGCACTTTTCAACGGAAGAGGACGGCGAGATAAAGGAGTCGAGCGGCGTTGTTTCAATGATGATCGTGTTCGGCATGGTCACGGCGTTTTTGGTGGGTGGACTTGTGGTGCTTATGCGTCTTATGACGGAACTTAAACAGCAAAGTTTGCCGTGGCTTACGTATTTGATAGGCGGCGTAGCGGCGGCGCTCGGAGCGGCGCTGGCGTGTCTGTATTTTGTGGGCAGGCTTAAAAAGAAATATTATGAGTTCGAAGGAGGGGAGATCTGATGAGAAAAGTTGTCATTGCGCTCATATTGGTGTTGCCGATGGTTTTCGTATTGGTGTTGTTTTCCTCTGCAAATCTCGTGAGCATACGCGTCAAGGTGTCTGTGAACGGCATACAGATATTTGCGGACGGCGATCCTCTCCCCGAGGGCGAGGCGCTGTACGTGGATATGGCGGATATGAAGGACCACACCGTCACGGCGGAAGTCACTCCCGCAAACGCATACGAAAAGGGCTATACGCTTGAGAGCGACAATACGGACGTCCTCACCATAAGTCAAGACGGATATATTACCGCGCTTGGCGAGGGCACGGCAAATGTCAAAGCCACAAGCAAGGACAAGGGCTTTACGGCGAGCGTACCCGTCGTTGTTACGTCGTCCAAGGCATACGGGGTGGATTTCTCGCTTTATGACAGCGAAGGCTCCGTCGTAAAGATGAATTTTAACAGCAACGACTCGACCTATACGGCGGCGGGCGATATAGCCGCGGGCACATACGCCTACAAAGTGGCCATAAAGGGTGGCGACTCAAAGGCATACGAACTTGAAGCGGAGGACGATATAAGAGCGGTAGTCAACCAGGGCGATGAGAGCGTCATGCTGCCGTTCAGCGGCTCCGCCACGCTGAAACTCGAAGTGCCGGACGCTATCGTCAACGGCATGACGGGGCAGACAATAACGCGCACCATAAGACTGAATGTGGCAAAAGCCTCGTCTGAAAGCGGCATAAGCGTCAACGGCGTTCCCGATGGCAACACGGTGTTGCTTGCAAAGGGCGCGGACAAGGCTACGATGTACGTGGAATGCAAGGGCGAGCCTCAACTCACGGGCGAAGGCATAGCGCGCGTTCGCTGTCTGGTGCACGGCACAAGCGCACAGCCTCAAGCGATGAGCGCGGACGAAAACACTCGCGCCCAAAACGACAACTGTCACAAGCTGGAAGTGACGCTCAAGGACGACATCGCCACTGATGAACTGCAAGCCACTTTGACTGCGGCGGGCAAGAGCGTCTATGTCAATTTGAGTTTCTCGGATTTTGATTTTGACTTGCGCTCGTCTGTTATGCACGGTCGGGATGGGCAGTACAACACCATAATTTTGAAGGACACCCAAACGGCGATATATGCCGTGCCCGCCGTGGAATTGCAGGGCGTTGAGTACGTGTGGACGGCAAATGACGACGCGCTTTCAATAACTCCGACAAAAGACAACCGTTCGAGTTGTATGTTGCATGCGACCAAGGACGGCGAATACAGGGTCACGGTGCAGGCAAAGAGGGGCGGCGAAAATTTGGGCGCGGCAAAACAGCTTGGAGTGACCGTCACGACAAAGGTCAACAGCATATGGATAACCAACGCGACGGACGTGGATCTTGCGGAACGTTACACCGTGGGCGGCAAAAAGTTTGCGGATGGGGACAATATTGTTGACAACGACGGCTATGCCATAAACATCATGGTGATGAAAAAGGGCTCTACGCCCACGCCAAACGATTTTGAAGGCATAGAGGTCACTGTCCAAAAAGACGGAGCAACGACGGACGAAGATATCGCAACGGCGATCATGCGCGACGGCAAGGCATATCTCGACATAAAGAGCTCGGGCGCGATAGCCGTCACCGTGAGGTGGAAGTATATCGATGAGTTCGGCGGCAACGCCACGCAGACGATAAAGCTGAATGTGGTGAAGGACGCAGTGGAAGTTTCAAACTATCCCGAACTTCGCGCGGCTACCGAGGCGGAGCACAAAGTCGTGCTCACAAGCAATATTATGCTTGGCAGCGACAGAAACGGACAGGCCTTGCCGCTTTCCGACAGGCAGGCTATAGCCAACAGCCACAGATACAAGTCGACGTACAACACCGAGTTTTACAAACACGACTCCAACCGCCATCCCGAGGACGCATATGTGATGTATGCCATAGAGTTCAAAAACGATGTGTATGGCAACGGCAAAAACATCGACGCGGAATATATAGCCAATTCAATGGACGCAAGCGGCACGCCGAACATCTTTATGGATCCGTTGGTGTTTGTGGAGTACAGGGCTATCGCGGCGGTGAGAGGGCAGGACAATTGTTCATTCCTCATTCGCACGGACGGGGTAAAGTTGTACGGAGTGAATCTGCTGGGTTGCAGCGACGACAGCCTCAATGACGATACGGGCAATTATGAGCTGAACAAACTCAACAAGATAGGCACTACGCTTGAAATAAACGCGGACTGCGAGATAATAAACTGCCGTATCCGCAACGGCCGCAACGTGGTGAGAGCATATGGCGGCAACAGAAACGGCGAAAATTATTTTGTGAACTCGCTGACGGGCGCCACGCTTACTTCAGAAGAGCAGATCGAAGTCAGGATCGAGGGCTGCATCATAACGCAGGGCAGAGAGTTTCTCGTAAAGATCGGCGCAAACAAAGCCTTGAGAGCAAACAGCGCCAACGGTCAGGAGCCGTCGCTGAATGATGAAACGGGAAGGGCATACAAAGAAACAAACAAGACCAACAATTATGACGTAGGAAATTTTGAAAAGGGCGGTTTCTTCTACAGCCATTATGTGATGACGGATCTGACTCTCAAAGATACCGTGCTTGAAACCAGCGGCTTGTTCTGCGTGGGAGTGGAGAGCAACTTTTCGGGAGCGATGCTGTTTGATGGCGCAGAAAGCGTCATGACGGGCGACTCGGCAACATATGCAAGACTCACGCCGACATGGCGTTATTCCGGCGGCACCTCGTTTGCGAGCATATTGAGGCTTGAAGGGGACGTAAGGACGTATGATTGGAAGGACGTGGCGCAAGTGGACAGCAGGACGCTCATAGAGGCCACGGGGACTACTGCGCTCAGCGATCTTATGAAATTTGACGTTTCCTCTCTTCTTAAAGAAGTGGACGGCAAACCCGACTATGCAAAATTGATGTATAGGACGGAGGATAACAAGACCTATGTTCATGGCGGCATAGCCTTCTATGGAGGCGGACGAAACTACTCGCAGATAGTGATAAATATGGACGGAAGCCTTGGCAATTTGCAACACCTGTCCATAAATGTGGGGCAGTTTGACAATTCTGACAACGCGATAGTGAAGCGACAGGCGCAACTGTTGCCGTATGCCGCAGGTACCCACGACTTCAACTTCTGGCTGTACGCCGCCGACAGCGACAACAGTTACGTCAAACAGGAGAACGATATTGCAAACGGCACAAAATATACGGGCGTGACAAAAGTGCCTCTGTTTTTTGAATAATGCTTTGATTGAAACGCCAATATAGCAAAAATATTCGTATGTGATGAAATATCGCGTCCAAACATAAAGCGGGGGTTTCCAAAAAAGATCTCCCGCTTTATGTTTGTTGAGCAACAATTTTGAGTCGGTGGCGCAGTCGCCGCACGCATAGCAAAATTCAATTGTAAGGCGATTTAATATGCAAAGCGCCGGTTGAAAACACCGCTGTTGAATTTATGGCTAGTATTTATTGTAGAAGGACTGATTTTTTGTTGGAATGATTTTTGCAATGCAACAGTTAAGCGCAAGAATGACGTGCAGCATCGCAAAAATGTACATCTGAGTTGCCGCCGTGATGAACGCTCCGCTGTCGGGCGAGTTGATCTGCGGGATAGAAAACACGCCGGAAATGACAAAGAAGCACAAAAAGGCTGTCATTATTGTCGCATGAGTCTTGTCGCGCCAAAATGCGGTGATGATAAGTAGCATCGCAATGACCACTATCATCACAAATCCTATTATCGCAAATGTGTTGTGCAAAGTATGTTGCAGGCTCGGCTCGTCCGTAAACTCCAACGACAATCCCGTAAGCAGAATGACAACGCCTGCGGCAAACAGAACATAAAAGGCGATCTTCGCCTGTTTTGAATATTGTTGCGAATCCAGATTCAGCTTGAGAAGGTAACAATACAGCGCAATATTGAGCAATCCCCAAATATACACCTCCGCAAATTTGCCATTAAACCATGCGAGCATCGAAACGGTGGTCTGCACCACGCGCAAGCCTACGCTTTGGCAAGTCAGCGTTACGATGAGGATGGACGTTATCGGCATTATGACAAATGCAAGCAACATCATCAAAATGCCGTGCAACTTGCCATGTTTTTCCAGATACGCGGGTATAGGTTTGCCGCAATCAAACAATTTCATCGCCATTTCCTCCCCGATCATAAGATGAACATATATTTGTCAATAGTAACAGTTTAACAAATGAGTTTTTTGCAAAGAACAACAATATTGTGAAAAATGTTGATTTTATCGTCACAAGTTGATTTTATATGTAGATTGTGATAAAATTTTTACAATCTGAGTATTAGAGAATAATATGGATAAGCACGAGTGCAAATATGAAAACACCGACAAAAAATTGAGGCACGCGTTTTTGATATTGCTCGGCAAGTATGATTTTGATCGCGTCACAGTCACCAAAATTTCAAAGCAGGCGGGGATAGACAGATCAACGTTTTATGCGCATTATTCAAATGTTTATGAACTTGCCGACTCCGTGCAGAAACATCTCATCGATCTGTTTGTCAAAGAAATAAGCGAAAAGAGCGCTTTGTCTGTCAAATCGATTGACCGCGTGAGGCGGCCGGACGAATTGCTTATCGACAAGGACATCATTTTTGAATATCTCGCGTTTATCAAAAAATATCGTGCGGTATTTTTGATCGTAATCAAAAATCATGAGTATCTTGATTTTGCCGCCGGCACCGACGCGTTCAAACTCAAATTCATTTATCCCGCTTTGGAGATCTACGGCGTGGAAGACGAAACGGAAAAGGAATATCTGTTTGAATTTCTTTGGGGCGGACTCAATTCGATCCTGTTGAAATGGCTCAGAACAAATTGCGCAGACCCAATCGAAAAAGTTTGTGACGCGATCGCCTTTGGCTTTGCCAACAAACAAACTGGTACAAATCACTAAAAACGCAATCCAAAACGTTCCAAACATTCAAAGCGAAATTGAATTGTATGTTTTCAAAACACGCAAATGACTATGATTATATTTGACCGAGTTCAACATTTTCGATAGCGTAGCAACGATTGATCAAAATTGAGCGTCAGCGAAATTCCCATTCGGCGCAAAAAAAAGAGGTCTTGTTCGTGTTCGAATTAGACCTCTTTTGGTGGAGCGGTCGCACCGTTCCGATCAGGAGAGTTTTTACAGTTTTCTGACGTTTACCTCATTCGAGGAGCTGGCGG
>CANQMD010000012.1 GCA_947624885.1 uncultured Clostridia bacterium | reverse complement strand
TGCAACGCTTCTTATCGTTCTCTCACGCGAGGAATCTGCAACCAGCGATTTTCGTGCGCGGAGTAGCGATAAAATTGCGGTGCGCCCTTAACGCTTTCCTCAAAAAAAAGCGTCGGGCGCTGAGCAATTTTGAGCGTGTCACTCTGAGCGCAGTCGAAACATCCCCTTGTCCGAGCGAATAACGCAACCTCTGTCCGAGCGTTGCTCGTATACCCTGTCATTCTGAGCGCAGTCGAAGAATTCCCTCGTCCGATCCGCCACGCCCATTCCCTATCCTCCGCCCAAAGACTTGTCCAAGCGTCGCTTTCTTCCTCTCTCCCCCTTGTATATTTGCCCTTTCTCGTGTCAATAATCACACAATGAAAAACCGCAACGCAACTCTTCTTTCAACCGATCCCGCGCAACCCGCTGTTCCTGCCGCGCCCGCAAAAAAACGCGCCCGCTCCTCAAAAACGTCCTCCCCGACTCCCCTTTTCTGCCCTGCCCCGCCATATGCCCAAAAGCGGCAGACGGTGGTCGTCTGTTTTGGCACGATGTCCATTTCCGGCGACGCTCTCGGTCCCATGGTAGGCACCCGCCTTGCCACGCGTTACAACGTCCCCGCTTTCGTTTACGGCACCGAAAATTGTTGCGTCAACGGCAAAAACATGAAGGATTGGCTTGACTTCATTCAAACCGCGCACAAGGGAGCGCTGTTCATCGCCGTAGACGCAAGCCTCGGCGCTTCCGACAAAGTCGGCAAGATAATGATCCGTTCCGACGGCGTATGTCCCGCCGCTGTCAAAGGCAAAAATCGCCGCTTCGGCGATGTCGGCGTCCTTGCCGTCGTTGCCGAAAACAAAGGTGATCCCCTCATGCAACTTATGTCCGTATCGCCACTTTATGTTGAAAAATTGGCAGATGAAGTGTCACTTCTGCTCACTCAAGCCCTTTCCCTCTGATCCCGCAGCCCCTCTGTCATCGCCCGTTTCCCGTCACAAAAAAAGGCTCCCACATCCCCGCTGTCGGGTGCGGTCGAAGAATCCACATGACAAAAGACTCCGCCTGCAGATCACAAATGCAAACAAAAAATCGTGGTGTTGCCCACGTAAACAAAAAATGCTCATTTTCCCTGATGTTACAAGCATGCGAAAAATGAGCATTTATCACAAATAGTATCAGAATCTTACGCTTTACTCACGGCAACAATTGTCAATCCCAATCAACCGCTCCCGCAAAAACATTAAACGTCCCGGACACTTTTACTCCATCATATCCTTGATACCCGTAGTATTCTTTCTCCGACACAAGAAACATGCCAAGCGTTCCCCCTAAATTGGCATTGCCATCTCCATACGTGCCTCCCTTGCCGCCTATGCCGCCGGCTGTTGAGATCTCGCCCGTAAACACAACGCAGCACTCTGTGCATGCGATCCCTGTTCCTCCCGTACCTCCACGTGAACCGGCGCCCTGCATGTGGCTCCAGCTTGAATTCGCGCCTTTGCCGCCTGTTCCGCCTGTGCCGCCGCGCACCGAGAGATTCCCTTCGCCGTAAATGACCATTTTTGCCAAATTGATACCGGCGACTCCGTTGGTGCCCGGCGTGCCTGCCTTTTTGCTCCCCGTAGCCTGCTGCGGCGGCACATACGTAATGTCGCCCGCACACAGAGAACAGTTTCCGTCAAATTCAATGCAGGTCGTGAATTGCGGAGTATGGTCGCTTGGCATCTCCCCATATTGGATGCACGACATATCATGCGGCGCTGTCATTCGCACATTCTTCATGGAAATAAACAGATCGTCCACTCTGTTTTCAATGACAAAGCATGCAGAGCCGGAACTTCCCGAAACCTGTACGTTTTTGATATCGTCTGTTATGATAATTTTACCGCTTTGTTTGGACAGATCAACTTTCAGGATCTCTTTTTTGTTGAAAACATTGCGCGCAACTTTTATCTCATTGGACATTTTCGACGCGTTGGTGTCCTCTCCTTTTTTTGCTCGCACGGTATAAACCTGATCCTCTTTATTTTCAGGCACGCGATAATAGGTATTGAAAGTGGTGTCAAGCACCTCGCCGTTCTGATATATCTCGTATATCTCGGCATTTTTTATGCCGTCCCACACAAGAAGATCGCCAAATTGGCGCACTTTTAATTTTTTTAGGAAGAGGTCGCTGTTGCAACTTACCAACGCGCCCATCAACGCAATTGCCAATATCGCCACGCACAAAATCTTTGCAACTGTTTTTTTCATATTTTTCTCCTTTTTCAAATTTTGAGTTTGAATCATCTTTTTTGATTTTCTACTTTGTCAGATTTCCGGCGTCAAAAAGTTTTAGTTTCCATCATCGGATTCTTCCGAAGCGTCGTCGTTCAAAGAAAACGTCGACGTATCGTCGTACACCTCAATTTCTTTGGTGATGGTATACCCGTGGTAAGTCAATGTCACAGTATGCGTCCCCACACTGCTCCAATCGCCGCTGACAGTTACACCCGATATTTCTGTCTTATAAAGCCCGAAATCATAGATACCGACTGCATTCGTAACAATTATAGCCTCATTCGGTTTGTATCTGTCCCCGATGCGAGCCTCAAACCCACAAAGTTGCCTTCCGGTGGGATTTGCAATGTGATAGCAGAACGGAATGACCCATGTGCCTGCCCAAGTTTCGGCATACACATAACCCAAATAACTGCCCGGAGCCTGATGTGGATCATAATCGCCGACGCTGAATTCCACATTGTTGCTTAAATCGTAGTTGTCAAGCGAGATCTCTTTCCAACTGTCGCGAGTCCGCATTTTAATGGGATTATTGTTCAACACTTTATTCAAAACCATCTGTTCTGTCGGCGCATTTGTTGCTTCAAACGTAAATCCATATATTGTGGAACGTTGATTGTCAAAGATCATCTCGCCGTTGTCCTCAACGTCATCGTAAAGATATACGTCCTGCGCAAGGGTGTATCCGGAATAGGAAACGTAGAGGGTGGCAAAACCGTACTCGTTTGAATCCAATTCAAATTTCAACTGCTTTGTCCTGTCCTCCTGCACTCCCGCCTGATCATTAAATGTATAATGATACATCAACATGCGCATGCGCAAATCTTCGTTGCTTATATCCGCCGGCAACGCGATCACATCGGGGAAATCGGCATCGAATCTGTAAGAAATGTTGCCGCGCTCTATTGGCTCAAAGTCATAATACTCATCGGCAATACTTTCTTTGTCGTCGTCCGTCATTTCATCAATAGATATATCCGCGCAATGCGTAAACAATGAATCAAGTTCGGCAACGGAAACGCGAATGCTAAAATGCATTTCGCACCAATTGCACAGCGCCTCTTTCGCGTCCGCGCGCATATTGTCAAAATGTGGTTTGACAAAAGCGCCCACTCTCGCGATAAGTGTGCCGTATGCCGCGTCATGTTCCGCCTCGGACGCCTCGCCAAGGTTTTGTCTGTCTGTCTTAAAGTCGGTCAAAAACTCGGGGGTAAGGTCACACAAACAATCCGCAACAAACTGTTGCACCTCGCTCCATCCATAATACAGCGGTTGAAACTCATATCCTTCCGTTCTGCTTCCAAAAGCGATTTCACAGTCGCGCAGGCATTTATACGCCAAATCGAACGACAATCTTTCCGAGATATTCTCTACACCCGCTTTCAACATTTCGCCCAATGCATTTGCGCCGCTTGCAAATTCCTCAAAATCACGATCGCCGTCATCCCCAAAAAAGCTGTCCAAACTGCCTGTTATCATGGCGGCAAACATCTCCGTCACAAACTTGATCGCTTCGTCGCGCGTCGCGCTGTCTACTTCTGCAAAACCCTGCACCATTTCCTTCAATGACTTCAACACAATATACGCCGCGTCGCTGTCAAACATATCAAAGTACACGTTATCGCGTGAATAAGACGTGCCTTCCACCAAAAAGTCGTATTCTTCTCTTTCCTCACTCGTCAAATTGGCAAACACATCACCTTCTCTCGAAGCGTTTTCTTGCGTCCATATTCTGTCGCCGTCCCGATTCAACCAATAAACCGACACATTGTCAAGTTGTGCCTCGCCAAAAACGCGCGCTGCCGCCTGGATCTGTTCCGCCTCCACACATTCCAGCGCTTCGCTGAATGCGTCGATGTCGCCAAACATCACCACAAGTCCGATGAACTTTATCAAATCATCTCCCTCGCTCCCGTTCGCCCTGGACGTTTGCTCTGAAAGATCGACGTTTTCCAGCGCTTCAAGCAATCGGTCGCTCAACTGCGTCAATTGATCGCGCGTAAAACCTCCGGCTTTCAACATTTTCAACAACAAATCCTGATCTATTCCATATGTTCCGTCATACAACGCTTCCGCCGATTTCAATATTTTGCATTCGGCAAGTCTAACCATCAAGTCGCTCGTAGCGTTATGAAACTGCCTCCATGTCAAGTCGGATTCGTAAACTTGCGGACGATCGAAACCCGCAAGATCTCCGTCTGCTGTGTAAACGGGCGCCGTATTACCGGGGACTTGGGGTGCGGGCGCGGACGTAGTTTTGGCGTCTTTGTGCGTCCACCACCACCAAACTCCAAACGCGGCAGCCGCCAAAACAACCACGACCACCAGGATTATCAAAAAAACTTTCAAACTTCTTCTCATTCTTCTCCCTCCTTTAATTTTTTCCTCTTCATAGGGATTTTTTGTTCTTTTCATAATTGTGCCTCCTCAATTCCAAAATTGGTTTTTATACACAAAAAGACTCCCCCAAATTGCAATTGTGAGAGTCTATTGTTGACTTGTTCTTATTATAGCAAAAGAAACGCTTGTCAGCGCTTTTGTTTATTTTGGCAAGGCTGATATAAGCCCCCCCCCCGTATTATTTTGAGGGTTTTCTCAAAATCTTTTGTCTTTATCATTGTTTTTTCTTTCATTTTTACTCCGTTTGCATAGTTATTCTATCATTCTCCAATTTATTTGTAAAGGATTTTCGACAAAAATGTCATCCTCCTTACATTCTCTTCAATATAATTGCATAAAACAAACATTTCGATTTCCAAGCGCGTTTACCCAAATATCATAAAAATGATGCCTTTTATCGTTTTGATCCACACAACCCCTTCACCAATATAATATCGCGCGATCGCGCGCGCATACATATTCACATTTTCCGTACCCTCGCGCGATTTCCTTGTCGCCTTTGTAAAAACGTATCTATATGGTTTTTTTGTAAAAATTGCACACTTCGGCTAAAAAAACGTTTGCAAAGCAAATCTCCAAGTTGTGTCGTTTGTAAAACGACGATATTTGGACGCTAGGCAAGAAAACGCACATTTTCTGAACACAAGCGTACTTCAGTTCACCCCACAAAACCACTACGTAATTTTGCGGGGACCCCGAATTTATACCCTACAAAAACATTGCATATTTTTGTGGGGACCCCATATATTCCTCAGACATTGTAGTTGCTTATTTGAAGTAGCAAAAACCGCGATATTTGGATGCTAGGCAAGAAAACGCACATTTTCTGAACACGAGCGTACTTTGTGTACGTGACGTGAAGAAAATGTGCGTTGACACAGCATAGCGCCAAATAGCGTTGTTTGTAAAACCGCGATATTTGTTCAAAGACAAGAAAGAGCCGATTTTCTGAGCACGAGCGTACTTTGTGTACGCAACGCGAAGAAAATTGGCTCTGACGCAGTATTTGGGCAAATAGCGCGGTTTTAAATTACTTTGCCTTTGACGACAACCATCGGATAAGACTCATACCCACTCAGAGTCCTGCCTGATTGGATGATTACGTCCTTGTCGGTGATGGTGTAGTCGAGGGACGCGCCGTCCATGATGATGGAGTTTTCCATGATGATGGAGTTGCGAATGACCGCGCCCTTGCCGACCTTGACGGAGCGGAAGAGAATGGAGTTTTCCACGGTGCCGTCGATCACGCAACCGTCCGCGATGATGGAGTTTTTGACGTTTGCGCCCTCCTTATACTTGGTGGGGACGCTGTCCTTGACCTTGGTGAGGATGGTGGAGTGTTTGTAGAAGAGTTCCTCTCGCACGTTGGGGTCAAGCAACTCCATACTGCGTTTGAAGTAGGTGGGGATCCTGTCTATCACGGCGACGTAGTCCTTGACCTCGTAGTTCATGATATACAACTCATCCAGCTTTTTCTGCAAAATATCCTTTTCAAAGTCGTATGCGCCGTGCGCGTACGCGTTGTCCACCAGCGAGATCAGCAGGTCCTTTTTGATGAAGTAAATATTGAGGTTGCACAGCTGTTTGCCTGTGTCGCTCGCGACGGGATAGCGCATATCGGTGATGCGGTTGTTTTTGTCGTGCGCGACGATGATCTTGCGGGGGTTGGTGTCGTCGGTGTTGTAGGTCAGCACCGTGATATCCGCGCCCTTTGCGATGTGAAAATCCTCCACAGCGTCAAAATCGATGTTGAAGGCAATGTTTGTATTTGCGATCACAACGTACTCCTCGCTTGCGTCCATCATAAAGCCGCGCAGGGTGTACAGCGCCTCGATCTTTCCCTTATACACGTCGTGCGCACTGTTGAACACAAACGGAGGGAACACCGTTATGCCGCTGTTTTTGCGGTTGAGATCCCAGTCGCGACCCATGCGGATGTGGTCCATCAGCGAGTTGTAGTTGCTACGGGTGACGATTCCTATCGTCGTGATGTTTGCGTGCACGAGGTTGCTGAGTGCAAAATCTATCAGGCGGTACCTTCCTCCAAACGGCAGCGAAGCCGTTGTGCGGTGGATGGTGAGATCGTTGAGGTGGTTTTCCGCGTCAGACGTAAACAAAACGCTCATTGTATGGTTTTTCATAATTCTCCCTCCTTAACCTAACATTTCGTTGGGGCCGACCACCGCGTCCTCCGGCAGGTGATAGCCGGGGCCTATGACGCTGATCTTCCACTCGCCGGGGCGGCACTTGTCAAGAGTTTCGCCAACGACGGCGTTTTTGCCAATGACCGCGTCCCAGCCGACTATGCTGTAGCGGATGTCCGCGCCGTCCTCGATGACCGCGCCGGGCATGATGATAGAGGCTTCGATATACGCGCCCTCGCCCACCGTGACGGAGTGCGAAACTATGCTGTCGCGCACGGTGCCCTTGATCACGGTGCCTTCCGAGATAAAGCTGTTTGTGACCCTGCCCGTAGGCGTGACAAACTGCGGCGGCTCGGCGTTGTTGCGGGCGTAGATCTTCCACTTGTCGTCGTCAAGATTGAGTTCGCTGCCATACAGGATGTCCATGTTCGCTTCCCACAGCGACGAGATCGTCCCTACGTCCTTCCAATATCCGTCAAACTGATATGCAAACAACCTCTGCTTGTCCTGCAACATCTTGGGAATGATGTTTTTGCCAAAGTCGTTTTCGGAGGTCTTGTCCGCCTCGTCGTCCACAAGGTATTGCCTGAGTTTTGCCCAAGTGAAAATGTAGATGCCCATCGAGGCTTTTGTACTGCGCGGATTTTTGGGTTTTTCCTCAAACTCCTCGATCTGCTTTGTGCCCTTCTTGAGGTTGAGGATGCCAAAGCGGCTCGCCTCCTCGATGGGGACGTCGCGCACGGCGATGGTGCAGTCCGCGTTGTTGGCCTTGTGCTCCGCCAGCATGTCGCTGTAGTCCATCTTGTAGATATGGTCGCCGCTCAAAATCACCACATAATCGGGGTCATAGTTGTCGATAAAGTCTATGTTTTGATAAATTGCGTTTGCGGTACCCTTGTACCACTCGCCGGATTTTGCGCCCATATACGGCGGCAACACGTATATTCCGCCGCTGAGTCTGTCCAGATCCCAGGGCTGCCCGTTGCCGATGTATTGGTGCAATTCAAAGGGCCTGTATTGGGTGAGCACGCCGATCGTATCGATGCCGCTGTTTATGCTGTTTGAAAGCGGAAAGTCAATGATGCGATATTTTGCTCCAAACGGCACGGCGGGTTTTGCCACGTTTGAAGTGAGCACGCCCAATCTTGTCCCCTGCCCGCCCGCAAGCAGCATGGCGATGCACTCTTTTTTGGAATTTTTGCCCATTATTTTTCCTCCTTATATTCTGGTTTCAAAAACATTACGCTGTTTTTGGGGATGTTGACTTTGATGGAATAAGGCTGCCCGTGCGACGGTTTTGACGTAGCGCGGAAGGCGGGTCTTCTCTCCTCGTCGCCGCCGTACTTTTTGAGCGCGGAAAACAGGTCCGCCTTGTACGTGACGCACTCCGGCACGCCCATGACGTATTTCAACCTCTCCACGGGCGAGAAGTTCACCACGCAGATCACGTATTCTCCGTCCGCGGCGCGGCGAATGAACGACACGATGTTTTGCGAGTTGTCGTCCACGACGATCCACTTGAATCCGTCGTAGCTGCAATCCATTTGCCAAAGCGCCTTGTTTTCAAGATAGAAAGCGTTGAGGTCCTTGACAAACTTCTGGAAAGTGCGATGCCGCGGGTAATCCAACAAAAACCAATCCAACTGCTGCGTGTAGTTCCACTCGATGAATTGCGCAAACTCGTTGCCCATAAAGCTGAGTTTTTTGCCGGGGTGCCCGATCATATAGCCATAAAACGCCTTCAGCCCCTCAAACTTCTGATCGTAGTCGCCGGGGACCTTGTTGATCATACTGCACTTGCCGTGCACCACCTCGTCGTGACTGAGAGGAAGGATGTAGTTTTCGCTGAACGCGTAGGTGATCGAAAAGGTGAGTTTGTTGTGATTGTCCTTTCTGAAAAACGGATCGAGAGCAAGATAGCTGAGGCTGTCGTTCATCCAGCCCATGTTCCACTTGAAGTTGAATCCCAATCCTCCGTCGTAGGCGGGTTTGGTGATCATCGGGTAGGCGGTAGATTCCTCGGCGATTGTGATCGCGCCGTGATATTTGCTCAAGATCGCGGTGTTCATCTGTTTGAGGAAGTCCTTTGCCTCGAGGTTGTAGTTGCCGCCGTACTGATTTGGCACCCATTCGCCCTCTTTTCTGCCGTAGTCGAGATACAGCATGCTTGCCACCGCATCGCAGCGGATGCCGTCGATGTGGTACATATCAAACCAGAACATCGTCGCGGATATCAAATATGATTTGACCTCGTTTTTGCCAAAGTCGTACACGCACGTGCCCCACTCCTTATGTTCGCCCTTGCGCGGGTCCGAATACTCATAAAGCGGCGTGCCGTCAAACAGGCGCAGACCTTGCTCGTCGCGCGGGAAGTGCGCAAGCACCCAGTCGAGGATCACGCCGATGCCCGCCCTGTGACAGCGGTCGATAAACTCCATCAAGTCCTTGGGCGTGCCGTAGCGCGACGTGGGCGCAAACATGCCCGTCACCTGATAGCCCCAGCTTCCGTCGTAGGGGTGCTCCGTCAGCGGCATAAGTTCGATGTGCGTATATCCCATTTTTTTGACGTACGGGATGAGGTCTTCGGCAAGATCCTTGTAGTTGAACACATTGCCGTCGGGGTATCTGCGCCAGCTTCCGAGGTGCAGTTCGTAGATATTCATGGGGCTGCCGTAAGGGTTGTAGCTTTCTCTTTCAAGCATCCATTTGCGATCCTTCCAGCGATAACCGCTCAAGTCGTACAATTTTGTGGCGTTGGCGGGCGCTGTTTCAAAGTGCAGGCCATACGGATCGCACTTCAGCGTCGTGTTGCCCCTCCCGTCCGTGACGGCGTACTTGTAAACGTCATACTGTTGCAATCCCGGAATAAACAACGAAAAGATGCCGTCGTCGTCGCGCCTCATGACGTTTTTTGACGCGTCCCAGCCGTTAAAATCGCCCACGACCGACACCGCGGTTGCATTTGGCGCCCAAACGGTAAAATACCAGCCGTCCTCGCCGTCCTCTACGCCCTTGTGCGGGGAGAACATCTTGTACGCCTGATAGTTTGTGCCCTCATGAAACAGGTATGAAGCATAACTGTCTTTCACTTTAGACTCCTTGTCGCGCGTGCGTAACGCGCATATACATAATCTTGCGCATATTATACCAAATTCAAGATATAGTTGCAATCACAAAATAAACATTTTTGCAAATTTGTCATTTTTGCACAAAACTTTTTGCAGAAAAAAGAAAAATTTTTGACTTTTGTTACATTTTTGCAAAAATCGCGCTTGCATATTTTCAAAAAACTCAATCTTTGCTTTCGGAAGGCGGACAGATCGGAAGCGTGATCTCAAACACGGTGTTGAACTCCCCGACGGGATCCAGCAGCTTTATTTCTCCCCCGTGCGCTTCCACGATCTTTTTGCACACGGCAAGTCCCAATCCCGTGCCCTGCTTGCTTCTGGACTCATCCGCAACCACAAACGGCGCAAATATGTCCTTCCTCGCCGCTTGCGGGATCCCTTCGCCGTTGTCCATGACGTAGATCTTGACGCTGTCGCCCTCCTGCCTCTCTTCTATGGCAAGCACGGAGCCTTGCGGCGTATATTTGAAAAAGTTGCTCACAAGGTTGTCCAGCACGCGCGTGAAGTTTTCCCCGTCCAGCTGCACCATGACTCTGCTGTCCGACAGATTTGCCTGCAATTCGTACCCTCTGATGTCAAACTCGTCGTACTTTTCGGCGAGGAAGCTACGCACAAACTCCACCACGTCCGTTTGCTTCGCGTTGAGTCTGAAATCGGGGTGATCCAGCTTGCTGTACACGTAAAACCCATTGATGAGTTCGCTCATATATTCCGACTTTGCTATGATCAGATTGAGGTATTTGGGCTTGTCCTCCTCACTCACCACGCCGTCCCTGATCGCCTTTGAAAAGCCCTCTATGACGGTCATAGGCGTTTTCAGGTCGTGCGACAGCCCCGCAAGCATCCTTTGCCTGTCCTGTTCAAGCGCCAGCCTCTGCTGTTCGGACGCATTCAGCAGACCAACCATCTCGTTGAACGTTGCGACCAACTGTTCAAAGTCCTTTGATCCGATATAATTCAATTTTTCCCTATATCCGCTCTTGGCGAAGTCCGCCATAGCGTTGTCCAACGCGTTGATAGGCCTCTGCACGTGCTTGTTTATATATCGGATATAAAATCCCAGCGTCGTGACAAGCAGCCCCACAATGCCGATGATCGTGATCACCACAAACATCCACGGCGGGGACACCTCGTCGTTGTTCACGTCCAGGTATATCGCGAAGTACGTCACGCCGTCGCGGCCGACAAATTGATATTTTTGCATCTCTTCGCCGTCGTGCAGCGGGTTGAACACCAGCAGATCGAACTCACGGCGGCTAAACTCCGTCTTGTCTTCAAACTCCGGCATCGTGCCGTTCAATTTTTTGAGGTCCGCGCTCAACAACAGGTATTCGTCGGGAGTATCCGTCCCATTAGAATACGATTTTGACACAAAGTAGTTGAAACTTCCATCCGCCGTCTGAAAACTTATCGAGCGTATCGTCACTCCCGACGCGTATTGCTGAATGCACTTCAATTCGTCCGCGGCGTACGTCCTGCGCTCCTCCGCCGAGGACGAGTAGACCACGTCGCCGCTTTCCGCCTCCACGATGTCCAGCCAGCCGCCCACTCCCAAAATAACGTCCAGCGGGATCGACGGATTGTGGGTGTTGTTGCGCAGTTCGATGTCGTAGTCCGCCACGTTCTGCACGCTCACGTTGATGCGGGAGTTGTTGCTCGCCCAGTTTGCCAGCAACACTATGACAAGCGTCGCCGCAACCGTGATCAGCGTGAACGACGAAAAGCTCCTCACCAACAAAGCAAGGAAGCTGTGATTGTCAAAATGCGTCAGTTCGGACAGTTTGCGTTGCTTGCGCTGTTGACGGCGCGAAGGCTTTTCCTCCGTCTGCGCGTCCCCTTCCCATCCATTCTCGTCGTCGGAAAGTTCGCCCTCCCCCGCCGCAACATCCTCCGCGGCGCTTTGAGGCTGAGGCGAGTCGATCGTGGCGGGATCCCGCGCGTCAAAAACGTCCTGCGCGTCCTCTTTTTTGTCACCGACCGCGCTTTCCTCGACGCGTTCGACAATTTCGGCGTTTTTCTTCTCAGAATTTTTCAACCTTGTAACCAAGTCCTCTGACCGTCTTTATATACTTCGGGTTTTTGGGATCGTCCTCGATCTTGTCCCTGAGGTTTGAGATGTGCACCATCATGGTGTTGTCGTCGTTTTGGTAAACGTCGCCGTTGACCTCCTCGTAAAGTTGCATCCTCGTGAACACTTTTCCGGGCACCTTCATCATCATGACCAAGATCTTATATTCCGTCGCCGTCAGCGCGATGGGTTGTCCTCTCTTTTCAAGCGTAAGCTGATGCGTGTCCAAAGTGAGTTCGCCCAGCACGATCTTTCCCTCGTCGTGCGTAGACGCGCTTGCGCCCAGATGGTAAAATCTTCTCAGCAGCGCCCCCACTCTCGCGATGAGTTCCAGCGGATTGAACGGCTTGACCATATAGTCGTCCGCGCCCATATTCAGCCCCAGGATCTTGTCGCTGTCCAGCTGCGCCGCGGACAAAATCAAGATGGGGATATTGCTTGTCTGCCTTATTTTTTTGGTGAGTTCGTATCCGTTCATGCGCGGCATCATTATATCCACAATGGCAAGGTCCACCCTGTCCTTTTCAAACAGTTCCAGCGCCTCCACGCCGTCGCGGGCGTGCACGATGGTGTGCCCCTCGTTTTCAAGGTACAGCCTTATCAGTTTGACGATATCCTCGTCGTCCTCGGCTATAAGTATGTTAAAACTCATGCTTCACCTCTGTCTTTGATTTATTTATTATAACATATCCCGCGCGACTTCTCAACCTCAAAAGCATAAATGTTTGTTCAGAAAGCGCCTATCGGCTTGAAAATTGCGCTTTTTGATGCTAAAATGTAGCCATGAAGCAAACAAACAAGCAGTTTTGGGCGCGCACGCCCGCAAAAATCACGCTCTCGCTCGCCGTCACGGGCAAGCGGGACGGGTTGCACACGCTCGACATGATAGTCTGCCCTTGGGAGGGGTTTGCGGACGAGGCGTTTTTCACCCCGGAAAAGTCGCCGTCCACATCCGCTTTTCCTCACATCCAACTTGACGAAGTCGTCGCCGAGTTCGACGGCTTTGATATTTCCCGCTTCAAACAATTCTTTTTGCCAAAACTCGACCTCATCGCGCGGCAATGCGACATTTGCGGCAGGCTTAAGTTGAGGCTCGGAGTCCCCCTCGGCGCAGGGCTGGGCGGATCTTCCGCCATGACAGTCGCCGCCCTCAAAGCCGTTGAAAACTGCCTTTCTTTCTCGGGACGGGAATTTTCCCCCTCCCCTCAATTTCTGCTCTCGCTGGGCAGCGATGTCCCATGCATGTATCTCGGCGGAGTCTGCCGCGTGCAAGGCGTAGGCGAAGTCCTTACCCCTCTTCCCGATCCCGCTCCCAACAACATTCGCGTGATCATTCCCCCTTGCAAAAGCGACACCGCCGCCTGCTACGCCCTCTTTGACGATATGAATGCCCGCGGCAAAATTCCCACAGATCTTCCCATTCCCTCATGCATAGACGAGGCTATTTTGTCATTGCGCAACGACCTCACCCTGCCAGCCTGCGCCCTCCATCCCGAAATATCCTCTTCCCTCGGCGACCTCGCCCGCCAAAATATCCGCGCCATTGTGTGCGGCAGCGGCTCCGCCATCGCCTGTTTCCTCCCCTGATCCCTTCCGCGCCTTTTCTTATTGCCCGCATCTCGCGCCCGCGTGCGCGATTTTTATTCGGTTATTCTCTCTCCTCGCTCCTTTTGATCCCCTTGACAACTTTTATCATTTCTCTCGCTTTCTCCTTCCCTTTTCGTTTTTATCCTACCCACTCTCATTTATCTGCTATCCTCGCCCCTTTTCCCTTCGCTTCGCGCATATATCCGTCATTCTTGCGCCTCTTGTCCTCACTTTTGCCGTTTATCCGCCCATATCGCGCCGCCACATCCCCTTGCTTCCCATTTTCACCCACCGCAAACTTTGTACGATTTGCCGTTTGCCGCGCGATTTTAAAAAATTTTTCTTCCGCCCCCTTTGTTTTCCCTCGCTTGCATAAATCGCTCCGTCGCCGCATATCTTTAAGCGAATATGGAGGAGCGTATGTTTGAATTTGAAAAACTGAGTGCAAGCAAACTTTATGCCGCGCCGAGCGTGGAGCGCGTGGTTGAATTTTCGCCTCCGGGCATAGATATGCAAAACATTTCAAAGGTGCTTTCTCTCGCGGTCGACGCGCGTTGCGCATCCGTGCAGGCGTACGACGGCTACGCAGAGGTCGCGGGCAGAACAAATTTCCGCCTGACCTATCTTGACAGAGAGGGCGCTCCGAAGGGCGCGGACTTCAACGCGGACTTCAGCGTCAAGGCGGAGGGCGATTTTGAAGCGTCCGACGCGGCGAGCGCCGAGATCACCGTGATCGAAACGGATGTGGAAGCGACCGCCGTGCTCAAGCTGTCCGCCGTGCTCAGCGTAAGCGTTTGCGCCGTGCGCAGAGAGGAGTTTTCCGCGCTTGTGGACGCGCAAAATTGCTACAAGACGACCAAGGAGATCTATCTTCCCTCCTTCATCGCCGCCAAAACGTCCGCCTCGCCCTTCGATTCCGAGCAAGACGCGGGCGGAGAGGTGTCGCAAGTGCTTTCAATGAGTTCCGCTTGCGTCCTCAAAAGAGCGGAAGCCGTGCAGGACGGCGTGCGTTGCGAGGCGAAAGTTGTCGCCACCGTGACCTATGTCGAGGGCGGCGAGATAAGACAGCGCGACTTTGCCGTAGATCTTGAGGAGGATCTGGGCTTGGAGGGCGTGCTCCCCTCCGACGCTGTCAAAGTGCAGGCATGCGTCAAGAGCGCCAAGCTGGTGCTGCAGGGCGTGACGGACGACAACGTTTTGCGCATAGAGGGCGAAGCGGGCTTCAGGATACAGGTGTTCCGTTGCGCGGCGCAAAGCGTCGTCGCGGACCTTTTTGACCTCGACAACGAAACATTCATTCAAACGGAAACACAAAACGGCGTCTGTTTTGACGGCAGCGGCTATTTTGTGGAGAAGGCGGGCGGCACGGCGATCCTGGGCGACAATCGCGCCTCGGCGATCGCGGTCAGCGCCATTCCCTACGCCCACGCCGTGACGACAAAGGCGCAAACGGAGCAGGACGGCACGCTTTCCGTAGAGGGCATCGTCAACGCGGACATCATCTACACCGACGAAAACGGTTTCAACTCCATTCGCGCGGAGATCCCCTTCTCGTTGTCGATAGTCGGACAGCCTCCCTTCTCGCAGGAGGTTTGCGTGCTCTGCCAAGTGCAAAACATCTCCGCGGAGGTGCGCCGCGAGCGCGAGTTTGACATCGATATGACGCTCGCGGTTGGCGTAAACGGCTATTCGCCCATACAATTCAGCTACATTTCCGACGTGCAACTCGGCGAGGAAAAGGCAAAAAACACCAGCGGCGTTTCGCTGTACATCGCGCGTGACGGCGACCAATTGCTCGATCTTTGCAAGGCGCTCACCGCCATGCCAGACGACATTCTCGCCCAAAATCCGACGTTGCAATTCCCGCTTGTCGAGGGCGAACGCGTGGTGTTTTTCCGCCGCCTCGAAGCGTGATCTCCAACGCCTTTCTTTGTCAGCCACCGCTTGCATAGCGCAAGCAAAATATCGTCCTCACAAAAACTGCGGCTTTTGCGAGGACAAAAAGATCCCCCGTCGGATTTGTTCCTTCGGGGGATCTTATTTTTGCATTTTTGAGCGATCATATCAATGCGGCGACAATTTCAACAAGTTCGGCGATATCCTCTTTCGGCTGTCCGCCCAAAGCCTCTATCCTTTGCTTCAGCAACTCGATCTCGCTTTGCGCGTTGACAGACGTTTGCACCGTCAATTCTCCCTGCCCGGAGTAGGTCGCAACAAGTTCCTCTTTAAGACTTTGCACGACGTTTGTCGCGACTGTGCGATCGTCGCAAATCACCGCGATCGCCACTTTATCTGTCGATTTCAACTCATGAAGTGCGGATATTGCAAGCAACGACATTTTTTCGCCCGTGCTTTGATCCACGCACACAACGTCGAAAAGGTCCCCGGACGTCACCAGATCGAAGTTTGCTTCTCCCGTTTCGGACTGCGCTCTTATCACCGCGTAGCACAGCGGTTGCGCCTCGCCGTTCCCCGCGTGCAACATCATTGCGCCAAAGCAAAACACCGCGACGATCAACAGCGCCGTAGCGGTCACAAGCAAGCGTATCGCCAGCTTCTTTTGAAACGCTTGCGCCGGCGTTTCCCCGCTGAGCAGTTTGTTTATCGGCGCTTTTTGCACCCGCCCCAGCATATCCGGCACGCGCACTTGGGACTGTTCCGCTTTAAGTTTGTTTTTGATGTCCTTAAGTTTCATCCGCTCCCTCCTTTTCAAGTTCTCTTTTCAGCTTGGCGAGCGCATTGTTGTACGTCCACAACACGGTGCCGAGCGGCTTGTCCAACATCTCGGCGATCTCGCGGTGTTTGAATCCCGCGATCACGTGCAGCGTGACGATCTGTCGTTCGTTGTCGTTCAACACCTTGTTCATAAGCGCCGTCACGGGAGCGCCCTCGTCGTCCATGGTATAGCTTCCGTATCTTTCCTGCCCGTCCTCCATATCCGACGGCGCCTCTCTTTTTTCGCGAGCAAGTTCGTTCAGCGTGGCGTTTTTGGCGATGGTATAAAGCCAGGCGTAGGCGTTCGACCCCGCCCTGTACGACGCGACCGTCGTCCTCAGCCTGATGTACGCCGTCTGCATCATATCCTCCGCTGTGTGGTAGTTGCGGCAGATGGACAAAATGAACGCAAAAAGCCCGCGGTGCGTAGCGTTATAGATATCCTCAAACGCTTTTTCGTCCCCGCGTTGCAACTCAAGCATTTTTTTGTCAAATTCCTGCTTGGTCATACGTTTAGTCTATCACACCCGCCCTCTATATTCAACCCCAAAAATTTGCCGTGCGCCGCGCTTTTTGTTTGTCCGGACGCTGCAAAAGGCAAAAATTTTTCATTTGAAAACTTAAATTATATTGATTTTTCTATCAAAAGGATAATTTTTGTTGATATTGGCGCATTTTGATGTATAATATAACTTGCATTTTTATTTATAATAAATCTTGAGTGCGCGTTGCGCACACACGGAGAATCTTATGAAAAAGCGTATTACACTCGTCTTTATCGTCTGTCTTGTCGCGCTGCTTGCGGCGGCGCTTTCGGCATGCGACCCCGACGCAAACAATCCGTTGCTGCCCGAAGACCCCACGATAAGCACCTACACCGTCACGTTCGACTTCAACGGCGCGATCCCCTACGAGTCGCTCTCAACGCCGCGCACCGTCAAATACGGCGACACCATTCCTCAGCCTCTCGACGACAACGGCGACCCCATCATTCCGGAAAAGACCGGCTACACTTTCAAAAATTGGCAGGTCAACAACACGGAGTTTGAGTTTGGCAAAACTCAGATCGTTGGCAACACGACCATCAAGGCGGCGTTTGACCCCAACAAGTACTATCACATTCCCGACATCTTCGCCACCCTCGATTACGACCAAGCGACGGACTCCTTCACCGTAAACCCGACGGGTCACGCGAGGAAGGACGGCGACAATATCATTTGGGACGAGGGCAACTACCTCACCGATTCTCTCGGCAACAACGTCAAGGACGCCGAGGGGCATGACATTCCCATCACCAAGTCTGACATTTACCTTCCCGGCAGCGCGATAGGCAGCGGCACAAACATCTATTCCACCTACAACGCAACCTCTTCCAGGATCACCGTTCCCCAAAAGGACGTTGCGGAAGGGCAACCCGCGGACAACTTCTGTTTTTGGTACTATCTCGCGGACGCGCACGATGAGGACGGCAATCCCATACCCGACGGCAACGGCGGAGTGAAACAGCGCCCCGTGCAATATTCCGAGTGGGCGGCGGAGGGTGCCGACACCGTGGCGGTCAGGTCCATCACCTACACCTATCTTGAAGGTCTGCACCTCTACGCGATGTTTGAAAGCGACCTTCCAAAAGTCACCGTCGAGTATTACGAGGAGTATCTTGAGGACGGCTCGCAACTTCACTTGCTTGACGATTCCACATCCGTCCGCCTCGGCAAAAATCTTGACGAGAGCGAGCGTTTCACCCCCGACCTTTCCGCGACTCTCAACCACCAATCGGATTTTGAGTTGGACTATTGGTATTTCGTATACGAAACCGAAAGCGAGGAAGAGGACGGCGACCCCGTGATCAACATCCAGAAGTTCATCTTCGACAAGTTTGACAGCGACGGCAAATCCACAGTCAAGGACGCAACGTCCCCGATGGACGCGGCGCACGACTCGTCCATTCCTTCCGCGGAACTCAACTTCCGCCCGACGACGCTCAAACTTTACGCTCGCTGGATCAAAAAAATAACGATAACTTCCGCGCAGGATTATCTCGATCTGCTCTACAACCCCGTGACGACCTGCCTCGCCACGCTCGCCGCGACCTCCTCCGACGAGGAACGCGCACAGGCGCAGGCAACGCTCGACGACCTGCTTTCCGCAAAGATAGAGATCGCCGGCGATCTTGACTTCAGCGGTCAAACGCTTAAGCCCCTGTTCGACAAGGATCATCCCTTCGTTGGCTCCATAGACGCAGGCGTTTACAGCCAGGTGGAGGATAGCAACGAAAAGGTGCTCCAAAGCAAGCACACCATCTCCAACCTCACCGTTGAGGGCGAAGCAAGCGCGTCCATCTTCGGCTATGTGGACGGCAGCGTAAAAAATCTCATAGTGCAAAATTGCAATTTTTCAACGACTTCCACGACCGAAGCGGCATATCTCGGCGCGATCGCAAGCGTTTGCGGCGGGCAGATCTCCGGCTGCGAAGTGACGGCGACGTTCTCCATTGCGCAAAATTCTCTCTTCGCCTACATCGGCGGACTTACGGGCGTTCTCAACGGCGTTGCCAACGATGAAACCAAAGGCTCCGTCAACGAGTGCACGGTCACGATCGCAATCACTTCTCTCAGCGCAAACGGCTTGTGCCTGGGCGGTATCGCGGGCGAAAGCGGCACTTCAACGTCCATTGCCAACGCCACCGCGACCCTGACTGTATCCTCCGTACTCGCAAGCAGCGCACAGGGCGCCAACTCCGGGCTCAGGATAGGCGGCATAGCGGGCAACAGCGTAGCGGCGATCTCAACAAGCAGAGCGGCGCTCACCCTCTCCTCCGTAGAAGCCAACGGAGCCGCGCTCATCGGCGGTATCGCGGGTCAAAACGCGGGCGAGATCGCAAGATCTCTCGCCAAGTTCACCCTCACCCCAAGCGGCGACTCCTGCGTCAAAATAGGCAGCAACTCCGCGCTGTCGACGGCGGCGCTGGGCGGACTTGTAGGACTCAACGAGGGCAGCATGATCAACAGCTACTCCGTCGTGAACTTCCCCGCAGGCTCCATTCTGGCGCGTAACAGATCCGTCGCGATAGGCGGACTTGTAGGCAGCAACAGTTCCGCCCTTGGCGACAGCGAATCCGATCAGGAAAAGGGCGTCGGCGCGATCAACCGCTGCTACAGCGACGGCGCGATCAACGTCGCCGTTGAGGACAGCGAAACCGTGCAACTTTACGTTGGCGGCGCAGTCGGCTACAGCAAGCACAACAAGTTTGCTCGCAACTTCACGCTGGTCAACATATCCGTCACCTATGCGGAGGGCAAGGACAGTCAAGTGCATGCGGGATTCCTGTTCGGATCGCTCGACAAAAACGCCGTATTCACTTCGGGCTACTACGCCAACGAAAACACCATCACCCTGAACGGCAAAGCCATATCGGCACAACCTGCCGAGCAGGAAGCCGAGGGTGCCGACGATTCTCAAACCGACGACGGAATCTTCCGCCTCGGCACCCCGCGTCCCAAGACGGACTTCTACTCCAATACGTTTGTGTTTGGCACAAGCGAGGGGCAACTCGGCTGGGTAGGCGGCAAGGAGTCGGACAACATCTGGGATCTTCCCGACGAATCGACTTCCCTTCCCACCCTCACGGATCTCTCCGCCGAATGGTGATTTCGGACGATCTTATCCGCACAGTCAAACAACAGCTTCAAAACCGTCGCGCTCGCGGCGGTTTTTCTTTTCCCCTCCCTATCCATTTTCCCGCCTTATCCTCGGCAAATTTTAGTATGGCGCATTTTCTCTTTCGCCGTTTTTTTGCAAACCTCGCGGCGGCAAGCCACATTTCGACTGCCCAACGCCAATTCTGCGGCATATAATGCTGTGTATGCGTTATTTCGGAACTGACGGAATAAGGGACGACGCGGACGCGCTTCTCAAATCGGGCGCGCCCTATTTTCTTGGCAAAGCGTTGAGCGCCGCCTGCGGCAAGGTTGTCGTCGCTCGTGACGTGCGCACAAGTTCCGCGGCGATCGAAAGGATGTTGACCCGCGGCATGCTTGAGGGCGAGGCGCAGGTATGTCCCGCGGGAGTGCTTCCCACCCCCGCGCTTGCCTATGCCGCGCAGGCGCACGACGCTAGGTTTGCCGTGATGATCACCGCCTCGCACAACGCGCCCAACTTCAACGGACTGAAGGTGTTTTCCCGCCGAGGGCAGAAGTTGTCCTCTCGCGAGGAGGAGGCGCTTGACGACGCGATCTGCACGCTTGCCGCGGGCGAGGCTCTCACGGAGGAGTTTTCGCAAACGCTCGCCGCCGACTGCTCCTCCCTCAAAGATACTTCCCATCGCGTATGCGTGCTTAAAGATGTTCAATCCGACTATCTTTCGCGCGTGATCTCGCTTTTCCCGCGGTTTGACGGTATGCGCGTGACGCTCGACGCGGCGCACGGCTGCATGGCGAGGCTTGCGACGCGCGCGTTCGAGGCGCTCGGCGTGCAGGTGTCCGCCATCAACGACGACCGCGACGGCGGCAAAGTCAATGTGGACTGCGGCTCCACTCACATGGGCGCAATTCTCGCCGCAACGCCCGCGGGGGAGATGGGTTTTGCCTTTGACGGCGACGGCGACAGAGTGCTTG
>CANQMD010000011.1 GCA_947624885.1 uncultured Clostridia bacterium | reverse complement strand
TGTCCAAGCACGTCCGCAACCATATATATGTCGCCCGTCGCGCCGAGCCTATTCCTGTTTTGAGTGATATATGCCAGCGCCGCCGCAACAGGCTCCGCCACGGTAGAAACGTTTGGAGTGCCGGAAACGTCAAACAACCCCTGTATCGATTTGTCCTTAACGATCTTATCAAGCACATCGCAAAGGTATTGCGCGTACATCGACCGCATCGACACGTTCGTGCCAAATCCGCAGGGCACAGTGACGGTGATGCCTTCCAAAATCTCGGGTTTGTCAGAGGACAGCATGTTGTTGTCGCGGATATTTTGCACCGCCAGCGTGATTATATTGCGGAAAAATTGCGTGAGCAGCGCATGATAGTCATATCCGTTCGCCACGCGATCGTCCAGGATCCTGCCGATGTTTCTCATCCGCCTTATATCTCTTTTGATATATCTGATCTTGTCTTTCTCGGTGATATTGGGATCCCCTTCGCAATCAAACCCGCAAACGACCTCGTCGTTGACGATCGCCATGACCGTAGGCATACCGCTGCCGTTGCTGTTGTCGTCGCCAAGCACGCCCTCCGTCAAGATCCTGTCGCCGTCGATGGTAGCTACAGATGAAAAGCAAGTTCCAAAGTCAATTCCCAAAAACATATCTTTTCCTCCTCACAGCTTCGCCAGCACGTAGTTCAGTTTTTCTGTCCCGCCGTTTTCATCCGCGCGCTGAGTATGCAATTTCAGCCACTTACCCTCAATCAAAAATGCAAACTTCAAGCCGTCGTCCGCCTCGCGCATCTCTCCCAAAATGTAGCCGTCCGAATCAAATTGCACGCGGTAGTCGTGCGGATCAAGTATGTATTTGCCAAGCCTTTCAAAGCCGCTCTCCGAAAACACCACGCGCGTGCCGTCCTCCGTCACATCCGCCGCGCACAAAATAGACGCGCCCTCATATTCCGAGTCCTGCGCTATATCCGCCGCAGAAATATCCTTCGCTTCGCCGTTTTGCTTTTCCTCAAGCGCCTCAGCCCCCAGTTCCGATTCATCAAGCGGATCTATCCCCTGCTGAAGGACGCCTTTTTCGACCTGCTCGCCTTCTTGCGTTTGCTCCTCTTCTTGAGATGGCTTCATGACAAATTCGGACGTTTTTATATCTGTTTTGGGTGTTTTAACATCGTTTTCCGTCATTTGCGCGAACTCTGGCGTAGCTGATGGACACAAGTCCACCAACTCCTTGCAAACGGATCCATTCTCATCCAGAAATCTGTAGCCAACTTTCAGGCAACGGTACTTTGCGTCCGCTCCCTCGCCCTCTCTCGCACGATCCACAACGGGGTAGTCCTCCCGCCTGTAGACGTAGCCTGGCTTGTGATAGAGTATCTGTATGTCGCAATTATATTTGGCTTTCAGGGTCATTTCGTCGACGATATTCTGCAATCGAGCGCGCACATTTTCCTCGTCGTCGCCGTAAGCGAGATTAAGCAACTGCGCAATGCAACCCCTCCACTCGTTCAACAGCCCGCGATCTTTCTCTTTTTCATCCTCACACTCTTCGCAGTTTGGATCTTCCTCTTCGCCAGCGGGGATCTCGTCGCCCTCTTGGTCAGAGGCTCCGTCCTCTGGATATTCGCCGTTTTGGCTGTCGGGATCCTCCTCTTTGTCTTGGAGATCTTCCTCCGCTTTATTGGCGAAAAGCGCGTCGTCTTGGTCCATCAAGTCCTCCTCGTTGCCGTCCAAAAACTCCGCTTCTGCGGCGAGCGGAAACTCCTCTCCGTCTTGAATTGCATATTGCTCGTCCGCCGCGGGATATTCGTCCTCAACAATAGGGATCTCGCCGTCAACGGCTTGCCTTGGGGGCAACAAGGGCTGCTTTTCGTCGCCGATCGGCGTGCCGAAAGACAGATCCTGTTGCTCGGATGGGTCAAAATAAAAATCGTCCGACATCACATTGCCTCCTGTTTGTGGATATGGTATGCCTCAAACAACCACTTTTCGATCTCGTTTGCCGCTTTGATCGCCTGCTTTGTCGCCTCGACAAAGTTGCCGTTTTGCGCAATAGCGGCGATCCGTTGTTTTTCTTTTTTCACACGGTTTCCGATAGTGTTACTGCCAAGCAGTTTTTCGCCGCCCAAAACTTTCTGTTGCAGTCCCACCAACGCGCCGATCTGCATCACAATGTTCGCGTCGTTGATCTTTTTGCAACCGGGCGCCTGCCAAAACGCTCCAATCAAATACTTGTGTACGTTTTTGCAAAAACCTTCCACGGCGCGGCGCAAAGTGGTTTGAAAAAGTTCCTCCAAGTCGTCCGTAAGCGCTTTGGGCAGGTCCTCTTTTTCGGCTTTTTCCTTCCCCTTTTGCAAAGGAGTTTGCGAGGGGCGATCCGCATGCGCTTCACGCTCCTCCGCGCTGTTTTGCGCGATCGAGTCGTTTTGATCGTCTGCTTTTTCAATGCAGGACGCGGCCTTTTCCAATTCGTTTGCCACAGACCGCTCGATCGTGCCGCTTTTCATCAAATTCGCAAGCATTTCTCTCAACTCTTTTATGCTCGCGTTTGTCTGCGCCATTTCGCGGCGCATTGCGTCCTGGTTTTGGATGATAGCGTCCTGCTGTTGCAGGATCTTTTGCGTGTTTTGCGCGTTGTCTGCAAAGTTTGACAACAACGTCTGCAACAGCTGATTTTCGTCGTCGTTCTGTTTTTTCAGTTCGTCAATGCCGCTTGCTATGTCCTGCCCGCTTTCGGCGATCCGATCCAGCTTTTTCAGTTTATCGTCCAGCTTTGCAAACCAACCGCCGACCTCTGTCCTCAGATCGTCGACGGAAGCAAGGTCGCCCTTCACGCTCACAACTTCCCGCATGATATTGTCTATGCCGGATTGCACGCACGCTTTCAAATCGTCCGACTTGCCCGCGAGTTGCACGTTGCCGTTTTCGTATATGCGCTTGATGTTTTCAAACGCAATGCTCAATCGCTTGTCAAATTCGCCGATCAACTCTCCCTTCAGCTGCTCTCTCTGTTCGTCGCTCAGCCCGCTGACGTTGTTGACCAGCTTGACGATAGCGCCTTTGACGACGTTGTTGTCGCCGGACACATTTGCGGCGATCCCTGCGTATTTCTGCTGCGAGTCGCCATTATTTTTCTTTCCAAAACCCATACCGCCTCCGTCCTTGCGCTGTCGCGCCGCCGTCAACCTCGTGTTATGGTGATCCTATCCCGCGGGATCTCGCTCGCGATCAAATTGCCGGAAGAGTCCTTTTTGTAGTAATCATAAAACCTGAAGTCTATCTCGCCGGAATTGTAGAGCCGCATCACATAGTAGTGGTCCCAATCGCGCGCATGACCCAGACAATCTTTTGGAACGTCAAGCGTAAACTTCATATGGTTGAACGAAAAGACATTCAGATCCAATTTCGCATGTTTATCCAAGCAGTCCGACTCATAAAGTTTGCAAGTGGAACGTTCTTGGTCGTTTTCAACGGGATGCAACGTTATGCTTGATTCCTCTATATACCCGTCCTTGTTAAACTCGTCGCCCTTGAAAATGAGATTGTTGATCATCTCGGTGCCGTCGTCGCAGTCAATATAGTTGATGCCATATGACGCGGGCGCTTTGACAACAATATCCGCCGGCCTTGCCGCATAAAACACCGCGCCCGAAGCGATCGCCTTTGACGGATCAAACAGACCCGCTCTCTCGCACACCGCGGGGTACATTTGGGCAATCCCGTTGATGATCTGCGGCATTCTGCTTGCGCCGCCCACCAGCACCACACGCTCAAAGGATGAGATGCCGCCGTGCTTTTCCGCCGCCTTTCTGACAAAACCGATCACGCGTCTGCAAAGGCTTTCCGTCACATTTTCAAAATCGCTTCTTGTGATCGTGACCGTGCCTGACAATCTGGAATCCCTGTAGTTGGCGCTGTCCCTGTCGGAAAGTCTGATCTTGACATTTTCAAGTTTTTTTCTGGTTTCAAGATAGTCCATGCTGCCCTTTGCGATGGATCCGCGATAATATCTGTTGTTGACGTAGTCAAACAGCGCGTCCGTCCAGTCGTTGCCGCCAAGTTCGAGGTCGCCGTCCTCGTCTATCACCTCAAAAGTAGGATAGTCGCTGTTTTTGAAGTCGTAGCCAAGCACCGTCACGTCGCATGTGCCGCCGCCGAGGTCAAGCACAAGTATTTTGCCTTTCGGCGCGCGGTTTCTTATGGCATAAATTTGGTTGGATTGCTTCAAAAACGCGATCGCCGCCGCAACAGGCTCCGCAATGGTGTTCACCTTGCAAGTGAGGTTGCCCTGCTTTGTCAGCAGTTCCTGGATTTCCCTTCTTTTGAGCGCAAACTTCACGCATTCGATCAACGCTTTGGAGTAGTTTGCTCTCATCTCGTGATGCCTGTTGACGTTGCCCGTCGTGCCAAGCCCTGCGGGAACGGTGATCGTGATGCCTTCCACCTGTTTGCAATTGTCCACAAGCCCCGTCTGCTGAATGTTGCGGATCGCGTTCCTCAAAAGTTCCGTCAAAAAGTAGTTCACCAGATCCGCGCGCGTATAGCGGAATCCCGCGTCAAATTCCTTTTCGTCCGGCCTCTGTATCATAGGATCCGACGTCGTTTGTTTGCGGATCTGTTTCTTTATGTACCTTATTTTGTCCTGCTCGGATATACCGTCATCCTGTTCGCAGTCAAAACCGCATATGATCGGCAACCCCATATACGGGCTTTTTGCCATGACCGTCGGCATGCCGGTGTTCTGTCCGTCCCCGTACAAAACGCCGTTGGTGATCGCTCGACCGCCGCCGTCCAAAACCGCGACAGATGAAAAACACGTTCCAAAATCAATTCCTAAATACATCTATCTTTCCTCCATTAATAATTTCCCAAAAAAACAGTTTTTTGATCGTTCCCGTTCCCATACGGCGATCTTAAAACGTAAACTATATAAAACTGACTCTCTTTTATTGCCCATAATGTAAAACTTATTTTCTTCAAACGAACACCCGCACCAAGCGTTATCGGTCTGTTGATCATATCTCCAACAGCGTCTGCTGCGATATCAAACGGCAATCCGCTTCTTTGAAGCAACTCGATCAATTTTGGTCTTGCCGTTTCTGAAAACACGCAATAACTTACAGGTTGAAAATCATCATCTACAAAGTAAAAATCTTTTCTATGAATCAATTCGACCCGCTTTGGCGGAAGATTGCTCTGTTGCTGCCCCGCCGCGCCTTGGCGCGGATCGCCTGACATCTTCTGACTCGGCTGTCCGTTTGCGCCCATATTTGCGCCTGACGATCCTTGAGGCCCCGGTTTCTGCGCGCTCGCTCCTCTATCGCCCATGCTATATCCGGGTTGCTGTCCGTTTGCGCCCATATTTGCGCCGGACGGTCCTTGAGGCCCCGGTTTCTGCGCGCTCGCTCCTCTATCGCCCATACTATATCCGGGTTGCTGTCCGTTTGCGCCCATATTTGCGCCGGACGATCCTTGAGGCGCTTGTTTTTGCGCACCCGCTCCTTCATTCGGTTTTAGCATAGGTTTGATCCTCTCCTTGATGATCTCATTTCCTATTTCAAACCCCATCGTCGAGCAGATATACGCGTCGCCGCTGCCCATAAATTCCACCTTTTCGCCGTCCTTCTTTTTGTCGTATTTGGATCCTGGTTTATGGTAGATCGTGCATATATCCGCGTTTTCCGCCAACTCGCACAGATCGTCCGCAATGCGCTCGAGGTCTTTTCTGCTTATTTGCTCCTCTGTTCCGTAAGCCAGATTGAACAGCGTTGCAAGCGGCGAAGCCCATTCCGTCAGCAGCTTGCGCGCCGGCACGGACTCTTTCGCCTTTTTCAGCTGACCGTCCATAGCTTCGAGGTCGGCCTCATGCTCCTTACATTTCGCCTCGAGGTCGTTTTTTTGGTTGTTGAGTTCTTGCATTTTGGCAAAAAACTCACTCAACGCCGAGTCTATCGACGTTTTTGCGGAATTTACAGCCGTAGAAAGTTTCGCCATATCTGCCGGCAGATCCACAGTTGGGGAGCCCCCTCTGTTGTTCTTATCAAAAAAACCCATATTTTATCCTCCTGAAAATCAATTCAATTGCATTTCGTCGCGGATCCACTTTTCAAAATTATCGGTTTCATCAAACGCTATGCTGAGTGCGTCGTCGCCTTTTTCAAAAGCGGATCTGACCGAGTCGATCGCGTCGCGCAACTTGTCGCTCAAGCGTTTCGAAAATTCCACGTTATCCGCGGCGTTGTCCTCCACGCCTTTGCACTTGTTGATCATTATCTTCCAGCCGTTCAGCAGAATCAAGCGCATGCGCAGCGACATCAACGCCTCCTCGTTGTTTGCATACACCGATGGGCTGACGATGCCTCTGAGGTGCCAGCACAGCGCGTCCGTCAAATTGGCTGCTTCCTGCCCGACTTCCGCATTGATAGATTCCGCTTCCGCCTCGATATATTTGTCAAGTTCGGCATTGACCCTCGATATGATCTTGTTTGCCTCTTTGGCGGCTGCGTCGTTTGGGTGAGTGGATTGTTTGATCCAATTCTCCGCCGCGGACACTTCCTTCATCAACGCGGATATTTCCTTTGGTATATCCTTTGCCCCCTGCTCCGATGTCAAGCCGACCTTGCCTTTCTCTTTGACCAATTGCAACAGCACGTCAAAATTTTGTTTGAGGGTCGCGATATCGTCCTGCATACCTTTTATATCGCCATGCATATCCCTGATATCGCCGTGCATGTCGTCCATTTTACTCAACAGCACAGTCACCGCTTGACCCACCATATCTGCAATGAACGGCCTCAATTGATCCACATCGTCCTTGACCTGTCTGATGTCGTTCAGCGCAAAGCCGCCCAGCAATTTGATGTCGTCAAGTTTGTCGATTTGCTCCTGATGATTCTGCATGGATCTCTCAAGATTTTCGGCGACCATGTTTTCGATCTCGCCCTCTTTTTGCACGCAGATCTCCACGCTGTTCATCAGCGCCTCAAGTTCATTCCTTGTCGCCGTCATGGCTTTTTCGATCTTATCGTTTTGCGACAAGATCTCCTGCGCCAGGCTTGCGGAGTCGGTTGCTTTTGCCAACACATCTGCTAGGGCGGCGTTCATGCTGTCCTGCGCGGCGGCGAGATTTTCGACATTTTTTTGCACGTCGTTGTCCGCCAGCGCGGCGCAGATCTCGTCGCACTTATCGCTCAATTCCAGGCACTTTTTTTCCACAACGTCCGCAACGTCGTCTATCGCCTTGTCCGAGTACGCCTTGAGGTCCACAAGCTGTTGTTCCAGCAGACCCATCACCAATTTGCCGATCGCTTCCTCCTGCGCGGCGCTGTCCACCTGTTTGCGCTCCAACGCGCACATCATGGATCTTTTTACGTCCTCCGCGCAGCCTGCGACCACTTTGGTCATTGCCTGCACCAGCTTTTTCCTGTCCTCTTCGGGGATGCCGAACTCAACCTTGTTGACAAACCTCGCAAAAAGCGAAAACAACCTGTTGTTGTTTCCCATTATGTTTGCGATCTTTGTGTTGCCCTGCGGCTGAAGTATGACCTGCTCCTCGCCCGCCTTGTTCGGCTCTGCCTGCTTTTTTTGAGGGCCGTCGTTCGGCTCCGCCTGCTTTTGCTGAGCGTCGTCGTTCGGCACGCCATATGGATCAAAGCGTTTGGCGGCGCATTTTTCCAGCGCCTTGGCCTTCTGTTCGGCTTTTTGTTGTTTTTTATCCCTACAACTCTGCCTTGCGGCGTCGATCTTTTCCCTGATTATATCCCTTAAACTCATTCAATTTTCCTCTTCTTCGCCGTCGTCGTTCACCGCAAAAACTTTGATCTGCTTCATCGCCCCCGCGGAGTTTTTAAGTTTGGTGCGCATATTCAGGGTGACGGAGTTTTTCATGCTCACAAACAACCCGCCCACTCTGTTGTTGTTGCCGATCACGTTGCCGATCATCACGGAGTTGGTGATCACGCTCTCATAATGCTGAGCAAATTCGGCGGGATATTCCTTCGCCTGCTTTTTGACGGAGTCCTTGCGCATGTCCGTATAGCGCTCGTACACAAAAAACGACAAGCCCAGCACCAGATCCACCAGACCTATCACCGTGGCGGTGCCGTTTGATATCTCATCGCTGATGATGTGCACAAATCCCAGCACCGTCATCACTATCGCCCCGATGGCAAGCGCGATCGCAACCGCCAAAAACAGCCCGAATTTGATGAGGTTTGCCTCCGATATAGTCGCGACGATCTCCTCCGCTTTCTCCTGCGACTTGCAGTCCGCGATTCTTTTCAGCGTGGCGTACAGCTTTTGCAGTTGATCTTCAAGCTGCTCCATATTTTTGCACTTGTCAAAGTAGTAGTAGACGTTGCTCTCCACCGATCCGCCCGTCCCCAGCATAGCGCTGTTGAGTTGCGACAGATCGAATTTTGCTCCCTTGTCAAGTTCGATCGCGTCTATGCGCTCGCTGTACAGCTTGCACAGTTTCCTTTTGCTCTCAACCTGCTCGTCCGGCACCGCGCGGGAGTTCACCAGAAAGTCGTAATTGTTCAATGCTTCGACGATCTCGTTTTTGCTTACAAATTTTGCCACAGTTTTATCCCTCCATATTTTGTTTTTCCAAATAAATGCAATATGCCAAGTTTGACAAACGTCAACAGAACTTATGTATACCTTGCATATCTGATTGTACATTGATTGTTGTTGCGCCCGCATACGTCGTTGCGCCGCGTACGCTTGCAACAAAATCTGCATTGATCATCGCGCCAGCGCACGCGCGTAGCGCACAAAGGCTATCGCTCCGCACCTGTTCGGTGACAGGCGAGTTTGCCGCCCTATCGCTTGTCGCAAACAGGCAACTCCTCGCCCGCCGTCACGGACAATATGCGAAACAAACCGAAATTACTCGGTTTGTTCCTCTCCTGTTTTTGTTTCGTCGGTTGCTTCTGTTGCGTTTTCGCCCTTCCCGTCAAGATCGGGATCCGCGGGCGGATATATGCCGTCCAAAGTCGGATAGAATGCGTTGTCCGGCTGCGCGGGCGGTATCACGTCCTGAATTGAAGGATACGCCCCAACCGCGGGTTGCATAGGCGGTGCCGCTTCAGGCGCGGGAGGTATTGCCCCCTGTATCGGCGGATACGCCCCAACCGCGGGTTGCATAGGCGGTGCCGCTTCAGGCGCGGGAGGCGTTGCCCCCTGTATCGGCGGATATGCCCCTGCCGCAGGTTGAATGGGCGGAGCCGCCTCATATGGCGGCGGATACGCGCCCTGCGTCGGAGGATACTGCCATGCGCCGGGTTGTGCGGGGGTCATTCCTCCAAAATCGGGCGCGGAGGGCGGCTGAGGCGCAAACTGTTGTCCCTCCTGTCCCTCGTCGGGAGCGTCGCCCCCGTGCGGGTAATGTTGTTTGAGATATTGCATGGAGTTTTCCGTCAGCGAGCGCCCTCTTGCGAACACTATGACAAACCCTATCTTGACGAGGTACGGCTCATATTCCGACAGATATTTTTTGGGATCCAGCCCCACGCGAGCGGCAAGCGCGTCCGCGCCTATGACTCCTCCCGCTTCCTCCAAAGCAAGCAGGATCTCCTGATCCTTGGGTGTCAAGCCTATCTCGTCTATGCCCTTTTCGGCAAAGTATCTCAACGCGGTTTCTAGGTCGATATGCGTTGACATCCTGACGCCCGCGTCGTTGTAAAGCGCCTTATCCATACCTTCCACAAACGAGTCCACATATCTCATGGAGCCTCTGCTTCGCGGCAAGCAGGTTTCGATCGCGTCCTCCGCGATGGTCAGCCCCTTTGAGGCGACCTTGTTGCGGTATATTCTGCGCAGTTCTTCGGGGGTGTAATCCACCATTTGGAATGTGAGGCGCAAGCAGCGGTCCTTGATGGTGTCCAGCACGCCCTCGTCGTTGGTGGTCGCCGCGATAAACGTAAACTCGTCGATCGCGATCCTTGTGATCTTGCCCCTGATGTCGGGCGGCGACACGTACACTCTGCTGTTCAACAGCGTCAGCAGCGCGGATTGCAGATCTTTCGGCAGCATATGGATCTCGTCAAACGCGATCACCACGGGGACGTTTTCCCTCGCCACGCGCAGCAGGAAGTTTTGCAGCGCCTCACCCGCCTTTTTGCTGTTGTGGAATTGCGAGCAATCCAGCCACTCGTATTCCGCGCCGAGTTCCTTCGCGATGAGTTTCATGAGCGTCGTCTTTCCCAAACCGGGATTGCCCAGCAACAGAATGTTGTCCAAGTGATGTATGCCCTGATTTTTTGCGATCGCGATCTCTTTCAACAGCGGTTTCACGATGTGCTGCTGTCCGATGAATCCCGCCAACGTTTCCGGCGAGTACACGGGCGCGTCCTCTCCGCCGCCGTTATCCGCCCCCTGCGCGGGGTACTGCGGAGCCTTGGGTTTCGGAGGCTCTGTCTTTGGCCTCGGCGGCTCCTGTTTGGGCTTCGGAGGCTCCATTTTTGGCAGAGGGCCCTCGCCTTTTGGCGGCTCCTGCTTGGGCTGATACTTTCCATACGGCGCACCCGGTTGAGGCGCGTTGCCCGCATACGGTGCGGACGGCAAAGGCGGCAACGCCGCGCCGCTCATATAGTCGCCCATCGTCGGTCCTACGGCGTCCTTGCGCAGCCCGAAAAACGCCTGCACTCTTTCGTCCTGCAACCCGTTTGTCCTCACGATCGCCGCAAAATTCTGAAATATTCCCTGCCAGCTGCTCAACTTTGCCTTTATGACGATAGGGTCGCCATTGTCCAGATTGTATTGCTCTCTGAATGTGTCGGCGATTGCCTGCAGCGCGGCGGCGGTAGCGTCCCTGTCGGCGGCGCGAGCCGCGTTCAGCGCTATCTTATATTTGGCACGAAAAATGTCTTCAAATCCCATTTTTTACCTCATTCAAAAAATTTTTAAAGCACTATATTGTTCAAATCGGTCCATTTTTTCAGCAAACCGTTGATAGTTTCCATAGGTGTGGCGTTGGCATAGCTGTCCGCGCTTGTACCGTTGAACGACAGCGTTTTGGACTTGTTTATGCCTATGCACTCGCCGCGTCTGTTGAACACGGGCCCGCCCGAATCGCCGGGATTGGACGGCGCGGTGTACACCAGATCGCCGGAGTTGTCCCTCGTGAAGCGCACCACGCCCGTGAAGGGCGCAAGCCCCATTCCAAACGCGTTGCCGATGATCAGGCAATCCGCGCCCTGTTTGAGAGTGGAGTAGTCTTCGATGCGCTTGACCGCCATCAAAGGCTCCACGCCCGAGGGGTCAAACTCGCACAGCGCCACGTCCGCGCGTTTGTCCGAGCAAATGACCTTCACTTCATGCCATCTTTTCTCGCCGAACACGGACATTTTGACTTTGGAGTGATATCTGCCGTTGTCCTCGTCAAACACGACGTGGTCGTTTGTCAGCAGATAGCCCTTGTCGGAGATCACAAACCCCGTCCCGCTTGAGTTGCTATCGCCGTTTGACGCGGAGATCTGCACCACTGCGTACTTGTTTTTGTCAAACACTTCGGCGCACCAGCCCTGCTCCATAGAGTCCTCGTCGATAAGCCCCGCGATGTTGATCCCTCCGTCGTAGGAAGGCAGCGTGGGCACCTGCGCGGCTTTTGCGGACGCGTCCGGCGGAAGCGACGGACTCTTGCCCTTTGGCGCGGCGGGTTTTTGAGGATCCCCCTTTGCGGGGGCAGGCTTTTGCGCGCCGCCCTTTGCGGGAGTCGCGGGTTTGGGCGGCAATTTCGGCAATTGCTGTTCCGCTTTCGGCTGAAGCCCGAAACACGTCAGCACGTAGTCCGATATGCCAACGTTGAAAAGGTCGCGCGACACGGCGATCCACGTATCCATAAACGCGGACAGCTTCGCTTTTGCGACGATCGTATCCGCCTCATTGTATGACTGCAGGGCATAGTTCAAAATTGCAAGAACATATGCCCTGGCAGCCTTTGGATTGTTCTGTTTGACAAACTCACGCGCGGTGACGTAGTAAGTCTTGATCCTATCTTTAAACGAATTCATTGTGCGGAGTATTTTTCCTGCAGCAGTTCCTCATAAGAAATGCCGCGATCGTATGCCTCAAATCTGAGCAGAGTCTCTTCGGTGACTCCGTTGATATAGTTGTTGATCACAGACATGCAGTCCTCTCTGAGCACCATCTCGCCCAGCGCGTGACCGATGTTGGGGTTGAGGATGTTCAACACTTCTCTGCGCAACGGTTGGTTTGCGATCTGTTTCATGACCGCTTTGATATCCGCGCCGGAATATCCGTCCAGCAGCATGGCAAGTTCGTCCACTGTCACGTCCTGCGAGTGAGGCAGCCTGTCAAGTTCCGCGGAGATAAACTTTCTCCTTGCAACGAGGTCGGGCAACGGGACGTAGATCTGAGTTTCGAATCTGCCGCCTCTCTTCAGCGCGGAATCCAGCTTCCACGGGAGGTTTGTTGCGGCGACGATGATCCTCAATTGCCCGTCCTTCTTTGTCTTGAGAAAGCCGTCCATGCACGTCAAAAGAGTGGTCAGCACCGACTTTGTGTTTCTTGAGTCGTCCGACGTTCTGTCACTGCACAGGCTGTCTATCTCGTCAAAGAAGATTATGCACCGTTGCAGGTCCGCCGCCTGACGGAATATGTCGCGGATATTCTTTTCCGCAACGCCCACAACGCTTGCCAGCACCTCGCTCGTCTGCACGACGGCTATCTTGCAGCCCAACGCGCCCGCGAGGCACTTGACGATGTGCGTCTTGCCCGTGCCGGGAGGGCCGTAAAGCAAGATCTGACTGCCAAGCTGGTTGCCTCTGAACGTCCTGTACACTTCCTGAAATTCAGGTCGAAGCGGGGCGACAACGTCAACCATAAACGCGTCCTTGACTTCCTGAGCGCCGATGATGTTTGTGAAATTGAGTTGGGGCACGTCGTCCGAAAACCAATCCTTTTTCACGTAGTACGGATCCGCGCCTTCGGGATCGTCGCTCTTTGACGCGGCGGCGGGCGACGCATACGACGAGATGCTGAGGTTTTTGATGTGGCCCAGCACGGCGTAGCACTGTTTTCTGTAGGTGTCCTTGACTGTGGTTGCCACGCCGGGCTTGGAGCATTCGTCGATGGCGATGCGCAACAGTTCCGCGCCGATCTCCAAAATGTTTTCTTGATCCCCATCGTTGACGGCTTTGTTGAAAGCCGACACTTTAGAGTTGAAAACGCTCAACATTGATGCTTCTGCCATATTCGTCAATGCCTTTTATTTTCTTCGTCGATGATGCCGGCATAGTCGATCTCGCCGGTAGGACCTGCGGAAGCGGGCTTTGCGATAGGCTCCGGAGCGACTGCGCCTTTCAGACGGTCCAGCATAGCGGCATACTCCGCCTTGAACTCCTCTGAATCCTCTCCTTTGACGTCAAACTCGCCTTCCAGGCGGCTCGCATAGCTGTTTGCGGGAGCGGGGCTGAGGATGTCGTTGAGTTTTGCGATCTCCTCCTCGGTCTTGTTCATCTCCTTGAAGATGTCGGTGATGTTTTTGCCGAGTTTGCGGAAGTCGGGGGACTCTGCAAGCAGACCCTTGCACCCTGCGATAGCGGCGGGCAGTTTGCCAAGTTGCGCGATCGCCTTTGAGGTGTACGCGCCAAGTTCGATGTTGCCCTTGAGCGTTCTGAGTTGCTCTATGAGCGCAAACACGCTGAGTTTTTGCTTGATAAGTTGTTTTGCCTTTGCGTCGTCCCCGCGAAGTGCTGCCTGATCGATGTACTCGTCGTATCTGGATCCGTACTTCTGCAGTCCGTTGATAGAGCTGTCCAGCGCGTCAAGCGCGGCGATGATCTTCTCATCATGTTGTTTCTTTTTCATATTATCCTCCTAAAAATTTCGGTATTTGCCAATCTGAGCCTATGACTCAGTTGATGTTGGGTTTTGCGGCGCTTCTTCTTGACTGCTGCTTGTCGGGAATGACCTTTTCCGCCACTCTGATCAGCTGTTCGACCTCATCCTGCGAGGGCAGTCCCAGCACTTTGCGGACGTTTGCGTCGTGGCTTTCCACAGCGTCGAGGTCCTCGTCCATACCCACAGCTTCCGCCACGGCTTCGTTTGCCGCGCCTGCGAGTTCCTTCAGCATCTCGATCGCAAGTTTCCTCATCTCGGGCAGATTTTTGACGTTTCTTGCCGCCACGATGAGGCTGTGCTCATGGATCGCCTTCCAGACGCTCTTGTAATCGCCGGAGTTGAGCGCGCTGCCCGCGATATCCACCGCCGCGCTGAAAATTTGCACGATTGCGCCAAAACGATCGATGTTTCTCTTTTTCGCCATCTCGCCGGCGCGGGTGTCCACGACTCTTCTCTGCTCCTTTTCGAGGCGATACTGATAGAGGTGCAAAATGTCCTCAAGCAGATAGTATTCCACAAAGGCTTCGCGATCGGCGATGCTTGTGGTTTCATAGTGCTCGATCGCTTTCTTTGCTTTCTTCACGCGTTCGCTGTGTGAAGTGATAAATTGTTGTGATGCCATGGCTTCTATTTCTCCTTATATAAAGATCATTGTGAGCGGGGCTTTCTCCCCGAAGGCTTTTATCGGACGCGGCTGACTTTTCAACCGTCATCGCCTGTCCCTTTGCGTCCGCATTTTCAAAAACCCTTTCGTGCGCGTGCATTGCGCGTGTATATTGTTGTATTATTATATATATCAAATATACATAATTCTACACAAATTGTCAATCCCAATGTCGCAATATTTCGCACTCAAAAGCGCTTTTTGCCCCTTTTTGTTCATTTTTCCCGCTCGCATGCCGTCCGTCGCGCGGCGGGACGACCGTTTTGCATGTGTTTACATAAATTTGCCGCGGGGATATGCGCTCCCCGCGGCGCTTGTTCATGCCGCTATCCCCTCGCGTCGGGCATTATGCTCGCGCTCAGTTCTTTCTGCCAAATCCAAACGCTCCCGCGCCGGGGCAGACCTCAAGATAGCAATTGTAAAGGTACTCGTCGGAGATCTCGCTCAGACCGTCGATATACGCCCGCACCACCGTACGTTCCAGCGCCTTGACCGCCTCGGTCATATCCATTTCCGACAGTCTGCGTTTTGCGCCGTCGATGTTCAGCCCTTCCTGCAAGTCATAGCGCTCGCACAGTTCTTTCAGATAGCTTTCGATCACGGCGGCCTTTTCCTCCGCGCTCACGTCCTGCAAGAAGATCACGGTGGCTCTGTCCTGCAATTCCGATCTGAGCGCGCTGTCCGCAAACAGCGCCGCCGTCACTGCCGACAGATTGAGTTCCACGTTCAGCTGTTTCACCTTGAAACGCGCCCTCTTTACGCAGTCGATGAAGTCCAGCGCGATCCCAAGTTTTTCCTTGGGGCAATCCTTCCCCACCGAGATGAGAAACAGATTGTTTTCGCCTTCCTTGATCTTTCTCAAAAAGATGTTCTCGAGGTTTCCGTCCAGTTCGTCCGGCGCGATCTTGTCAAGATCCACTCTCTGCACGTTTCCGCCCGCGGCGCAATTTTCCACCGTGCGCATATACTCTTTCAGCACAAACGGATCGTTCGCCACAAAGCATACGCTGTTCAGCGCGGCCATGTTTCCGCTCAGCACTCTCTTCACCATCATCTCCTCGCTTGTACGCACAAACGGGGTTTTAAAGGCCGCAAACGACATCTTAAACGGCTTTTTCGGCAATTTGAGCGGCAGTGAGCTCACCGCGTGCACAAGCGCCTCGTCCGCCGACAACAGCACCCGTTGCTTGTCGTCAAAGGGGGTCACTTCGCTGTGCGCGATCCTCGCAAACGTCGCGTTGTAGCACCCTGCTTTCGCAAACCCTCTCTCCACCGCTTTGCGCAAGATCTTCATGCCGCGATCAGCCTCGACTTGCCCAAATCCGTACTTTTTTTGTGCGGTCGCTTTAAGTTCCGCGTCGGGCGATCCCTCCGCCAGCGCAAGCAATCTCGCGTAATATTTTTCGGCGTTTTCGGGGTCGCAACGCATCGCAAACAGCTGTGCGTCCGCGCTTGTCCACAGCGCCATTTTTTTCACAATGCGCTTGGCAAGCGCCGCGTCCTGCTCAAGCAACACGCCCTCTGCGTTCATAATCGCAAACAGAAACATAGCCGTCACATTGCCCGATCTTGCCGCCGCGGAAATGCGCGTCGCAACGTCCTCCGTCGCCTGATGTTCTCCGGGCAGAATACCCGCCTCCAGAAGCGCGGCGATCGCCTTGCCCTTGATCTCAAGACAATCGAAGATCATCTCGTCAAGCGCGTTGCCAAAACCGTACTCCTTTGCAAATTGCTGTATGCGCATCTCCATTTTGAAGCGACAATCGTTGTCGATCTCGCGCAAAATAGGCTCGTCTGCGCACTTTGCAAGTTCGCTTATGCGCTCCTCGGACACTCCGTAAATTTCCTTAAGCGCGTTCCACAGTTTTTGTTTGTCCGCCTCGGTCACACGTTTCCCCAAGGCAACCTCCGCTTCAAAGTATTTCTGAAGGCATTTTTGTTCGTTCAACTTCATTTTCATATCGACCTCCTTTGATCCCGCAAAACAGAGCGCCCGCTCTGTTTCGATCTGTTTTATATGCTACGCGAGCATATTCGCTCCGTTTTCTTTTGTACAAATTTTGCTCCTTTGGTGTTTTGTCCGCTTGTTCGGCTTTATCATTGGCAGGCTGTCTTTGGTGAGTTTGATGGCTTATCTTTTGCAGATTTATCTTTTGTGCGTTTGTCGTCAGTGCTCGCCTCAAGTTGTCTTTTGCAGTCCATCTTTTGTTTTTCGCCGCAAGCGGGTCGTCTTTTGCAAGCCGTCTTTTGTGTCCGATGATTCGGATTCATCTTTTGTTTTTCAAGTTCTTTTGTATGCGGACTCTTTTGTCCGTTGTCTTATGTAAGTCTTTGGATCTTGCGGCGCTCAAACAAATTTGAGAAATATTTCCGCCACAACCGCGCCCGCCGCGGCAAGTATGGTGGCAATGCCGACAAGTTTTGTCAGCAAGCCGCGCCTGATCACGCTTATCACGCCCGCCAAGCCGATCGCACCCGCTCCCACAAAAAACAGCGTGCTCGCGTTCACAGAGGACAGGTCCACATTGGCTTTCAGCAGCAATTCGCTCGCCGGCTCAAAAAATATTGCTCCCGCGATGAGGACTGCGCCGATCAGGACAAGTATTGCGTTGATGATGTGCGTCAAGATTTTCATTGTTTTCTCCTTATCTTTTATGTTTACATTATACGGCATATAAAAAATAAGAGGTTTCTTTGAGAGAAACCTCGCAACATTTTCGGATCCGCGTCAATTTATCCTGTACATCGCCATATCATCTCGCGATTGCGTTCCCCACGGCGCGTAGCCATAGGACAACAGGCATGAGTTGATCTCAAAAATATCGTAAATATGTTTCTCTCCCACATAAAAGCGGAACACTTTGTCAGGCAGATCCTCGGCTCCGAGATGGTAGCCTGCGGCATGGAAAAACTCCTCTGCCTCCTTTATATTCAACCTCAATCCCACCGCAAGCGCATACACTGTTTCCTTGCTTGGGCGATAGGTCTGCAACATTGGGTTGTTGGCCTCGTTCATTATCTTTGAAAAAGTTTCCTTTGACACGCCTGCGCGCGTATACAATTCGCTCCTTGTCTTTATTCCCTTTTTCACCATAAATTCGCGCAGGAGTTCCCTGAATGTGATCTCCGCGTCCAATTTCCTGCAAAAATGGTCAAACTCGCGCCTGAAATGCGAGTCCTCTATGTACGAATTTTGAATGACTATACGGCAGGCTTTTTCCGATGATTCTGACGGAACAAATTTGACCTTGTGCTTATCCACGTCGCAAAACAGCGTTACGTCAAGATCCGCCTTGCGCTTGCCAAAATAGCTGAACGTCTGCTCCAGAGCAACGCTCAGCGCATACGCTTTTTCCTCATACGTCGCAAGCGAATCCACGTCGATCGTCAAGTTCAATTTGTGATCCAGCGCAAAGTCCAACGCCTCGTCGTACGCCTCTCGAAAATCCTCCTCGCTCATCTCGGCAAGCGCCCTCAAAAAGGGCACAAGACAAACTTTGGTCGCGCTATACGTATAAAACACCGCGCCGTTCGCGTTTTGATCGCCGCTCACAACAAGAGTTTGGTCGTTTTGGGGTTTTTGGTTTGAAATCACAACAGCCATCTCGCGCCTCCTTTGCTTTTGTAGATCACAACGTATATATTTTACTCACACATCAGGATATTTTGCAAGCCCTTTTTCAATAATTTTCAAAAATTTTTTACGCCTTTTTCAGGCAAAAAACGTACTTATAACTAGTATTTTCCTTGATATATGCTTCGCGCACCCGCGCACGTGCACGTCAAATAACAAATCCCCTTTCCGCGTTGCAACAAAGCCACGTTATCCGTTGCCCTCCGCCTCAAAAACCGCGCGGTCGCGCCGCTCTCTCCCAACAAAAAAACCGCCCTCGCGACAACGTCGCTTTTCAAAGGGCGGCTCCTCAAAAATCGCTTTTTGCTCAAATTCAGCTGAGTTTCAAAACAAAGCGCGTGGATTCCTGCGCCTTTCTAGCCTCGGACATCTGGCGTATCACTCGCCTTGAAAAGCGGTCCACGCTCTTTATTCCCTTGATATCATACGGCTTTTCCGCGTCCGAAATGATCGTGATCGACCCCACGCCGACCAGCGCCTGCAGCCCCGACTGATGGCTCTCCAAAATGCGCACTTCCTTCAACGGGATCACCACGTTGTGCACGCTCAAAATGCCCGCGCGGTACACGATCTTGTCCTCGGTGACGATCAACTCCTTGCTGAACAGCTTGATGGTGATGATCAACGCGATGATCAACACCACGCCCGCCGCGCCAAGCAGCGCCCAGCGCAGGTATTCCGGCGCAAGGTATTTGGGCTCGCCCGTGCCGCCAAACAGCCCTTCGATCTTTCCTCCAAACTCCCACAGCAAGGCGATTATCACGCCCAGCACGATCGCCACGATCGCGCAGGACAGATATGCCCAGGCGGAAAACTTCGCCTTGGCGACTATTCGTTCCGAACTTGAAAATTTTCTTTCCAGCGTTTTCATATCTCAACCTACTTATTACATTTTGGAAATTGCGCTATATGCAACAGCGAGCAGCCAAACGGGATGAACGTGCGCTCCAGGCTCTCCTCCGAAAACTCCGGTCGCCTTGGGATCTGCGAAAACCCGTTCACGTCGTAATCCCAATTCAGCACGTTTTTCGCGCGGATCTGCAGTTCAAACGGCGGCGAGTCGTATGAGAACGGCTGTGATGTGAAGTCATGCACGACCGTCGTTTCGCTCTCGTACAGAGTGCGCACTCCGCCCGGCATACGCCTTGACAACAGCGGGGTGATGTTCCACTTTTTGGCAAAGTTGCAGTTGATCACTCTTCTGTCGGCGGGGTCCACGCTCGCGTCAAACGGCAACTTGTACGACATCAACAGATTGCCCTTAAACAGACTCACGGTGCCGTCCTCGTTGTCCTCGATCGTCAGCGGAATGCCAAGTTTCAGCATAAACGTACTGCCCGTTCTCAGCACGCATTTGACGGATATCTCTCTTGTGCCGCTTGCGACGACCTGCCCGCCCGAAATGACCTGCATAGAGGTGTTTTTGGGCACGCGGAAATTGATCTTGACTTCCGTTTCGCCGCTTGCCTGTTCCACCTTGAACACCACTGTATTGCGGAATGGGTAGCCCGTCTTTTCGCTCAGCACGATGGTCTTGCCGTCAACGGACAAGTCCATAGTGCACGGCGTGTACGTAAAAAAGTTCAGTTCGTCGTTTTTGACAAGGCATGCCGCCTGCAAATACAGCGGATACGCGCTCAGCGCCGCGATAGCGCCCCTCGACAGTTTTTTTGTGAGGAAGGCGTTTGCAAATTCCGCCTCTCCTCCCGGCAAACTCCTGTTTCTGGAGGCTTCCGTCTGGTTTATCAACACAATGTCCTGCACTGCGGAGCAGTCCGCAAAGCACGCCGCGGGGATGAGGTTGAACACGATGCGCTCAAGCATATCCGCACATGCATGATCCCCCGTTTCGCGGATCACTTCCACCAGCGATTCGATCATTTCCACCGCCGCCTGCACGTCTATCCCTCGCGACGGCGACGCGCCCGCAAGATGAAGGTCGCAAGTGAACATTCCCGCGGGGGTGCCGTGATATTTCATCACCTGTTTTATCAATTTCAGCGAAAGGTTTTTCAGCGAGTCGTCGCCGATAAACCTGCCGTATGTCGCGGGATATTTGACCGCTTTTGCGATATTAACTCCGTTTGTTTCAACTGCGGCGGTCTGTTTTTTCCACTGTTTTGCGACCAATTCGGGCGTAAAAGGTTTGAGTTTGCGCGGTTGCGAATCCCCCGCCTTCTCATACGCCGCGACCGTCTTTTCCAGCCGTTTCAGCGCCTTTGGCGACACGTATTTGCTCGCGGGTTTTTTGTACGGAAATTTTTCGGACAGTTTGAACCATTCCGTGCACTCGTCGCGCAACTTTTCGCCGAGGTCGTGCAGCCATTCCTTGTCGGAATCCCTGTACACCGCCTCCATCGCGACGATCTCGTCAAGCAGCCTCGCCCTCGAATTGTACCAGCACGGATTCACGCCGAAGTTGTTGAATTGGTGCTTGAAAAAGCGTTTGAGGAAGCTCATCACCCTCTCGCCGCCGGGCATATCGTAGTATTCCAGCAGTTCGCGGTAGCTCAACAGCGCTTTGATCGCCTCTATTTTGGGCGACAGCGCGCGGTTGCCCACGGGACCGAAATCTCCCCCTTCTTTGCCGCTGTTCAGCAAAGTCTGCACGCAGCTTGCCGCCTTATCTCTCAGCGCCTTATCGTCCATCGCCGCGGCAAGCAAAACAACGCCGCGGATATATCGCGGAAAGTTTTCTCCGCCTTCCCACTCGCCTCCGCGCACCAAGCCCTGCAAAGCGCCCAGCCTCTTTTGAAGGCTGTTCATCAACTTCATCTGATCCAGCAGCCAACCGGTGGGACGCACCGCGCCAAGCGGCAATTTTTTGAGATTTTTATCCACAGAACGGGCCAATTTTTGCTCACTTCGCGCGCCTGCACGCGCCGATACATACTTACTTATGTTAACTATATCACAAAAAATCCGTCAATGCAACCCACTTTGACATTTTCACAATTTTGTGTCACGCGACGTATGCAAAGCACGCCGCGCACAAAATTCCCGCAAGTATGCTCAGCGACGGCAACTTCCCCGCAAGCTGCACGCACCCCGGCAAAATATCAAAAAACGTGACAAACAACATCGCGCCGCCCGCAACGCCAAGGCATATCCCCGTCGCAACGTCGCCAAGTCCGCCCAGCGCCAGCCCGATCGCCGCGCCCACCGCGGTGGTCCCGCCCGCAAGCGCCGTCAAAGCGACAGCCTTCCACGCCTTCACGCCTCCCCCTGCAAGCGGAGCGGCGATAGCCATGCCTTCGGGCACGTTGTGCACCGCGATCACGATCGCCACCGACGCGCCCATTGCAAGTTCGTGTGCCCCCGCCCCGCCGATAGCCATGCCTTCGGGCAGATTGTGCAATGCGATCGCAAACAGCATTATTCCGCCCGCCTTCATCATACGCCTTTTGTCCTCGCTCTTTTGGGCGACGCTCATGATCGCGCTCAACCTCACCGCGCCGCCGCTGCGTTTCTTGCCCAAAGCGTCCACAACCAACGACAGCAACCCCACTCCGACCGCGCCCGCGCCAGCCGCGCCTAACGCGGCGATCCCGCCTTTTACGCCCAAAAACGACATGCACCCGATCGCTTCGGGCAACATATCAAAGCAGGTCACGCCCAGCATGACCCCTCCGGCAAACGCCAACACTCTCGCGCTCACAGCCTGCCCTTTGTCAGCAAACAACGCGCCAAGCGCCCCTCCTATGCCTGTACCCAACACGCCCGCCGCAAGCGACATTATCAACACCACGTATTCGTCCATGCTTGATTATATGCCGCGACGAAATTTCTCACGCGTTCCGCATTTTTCATAAAACCGAGTTTTTCCGCCATATTTCGACGCATAAACCCTCGTTTTATGCAAATTCTGACAGAATTTGGTTGCGCAATTTTTCGTTTTGTTTGCGCCTTTAAGTCGCAAATTTTTTTTGACGCGCATACTAATATCATGAAGTCAAAATCGTTGATATTGTGTGCGGCGGCGCTATTTGCCGTCGCTTGCGGAGGGATATTTATGCAACCAACGCCCGTCCATGCCGAAGCGCCACAGGTCAAACTTATCGCGCATTTTTCCACCTACTACGGCGAGAGTTCCGACGGCAGAAAAAGCAACGTCGCGCTTGCCGCAAGCCGCGTCAACGGCGTCGTGCTCTATCCGGAAGAGGAGTTTTCTTTCAACGACGTTGTGGGCAAACGCACCGAGGCAAACGGATTCAGATCCGCCTACATCATCGTGGACGGCGAGTACAAGGAGGGCATAGGCGGCGGCGTATGCCAGGTGAGCAGCACGCTCTACAACTGCGCACTTCTCGCGGGGCTTGACATCACGCTTGTGCGTGCGCACTCTCTGCCCGTAAGTTACGTCGCGCCGTCCTTCGACGCGATGGTGTCCACCGCCAGCGACCTACGTTTTGTCAACACCCTATCCTCCGCCATAACGATCAAAATGACTGCCGACGGCAAATATCTCCGCGCGGAGATCTACGGCGTAGATTCCCAAACAGTGCGCCGCCGCAGCGAAACGATCGACACCATCCCCTATCCCACGGAGTATCGCGAGGACTCCACCCTTCCCTTCGGCGAGGAAAAGATAGACTCCTACGGCCGCAACGGTTTACGCTCCGAGGGCTGGTTGGATTATTTTGAAAACGGCAAGCTCGTCAAATCCGTCCTCATCCGCCGCGACTGCTACGCCCCCCAAAAACAGATCGTCCTCCGCGGCGTCAACCCCTCCCCCGCTTCTCCCCCTTCCTGCTGACCACACCCTCTCTTGACCCACGCCTCTCTCCTCTCTTGACCCACTCACTACTCACACTCCTCCTCTTACCCCACGCCTCTCTCCTTTCGTTGACTCACACCTCATGCTCTTCTCGTCGACCCACGCCTTTCTCATATTTTCAACAAGGCTTTCACCTCCCTTCAACACAGAAGCGCTTCACGATTGCCCCCTCACTTCCCCTTCTTCCTGTTGCCCCTTTCTCATATCCAAAAAAGTCTTTACTCTCCACCCGACTCTCATTTTCCCTGTCATTCTGAGCGCAGTCGAAGAATCCCCTTTACAGAGTTCTATCGCCCATTCCTCGCCCCCAAAAGACCCCCTCTTCATCGCTGTCATGTTGAGCGAAGTCGAAACATCCCCTTTGCAGAGGTCTATCGCCCGTTCCTCCCTCAAAAAAAGGCTCCCTTTAGATTTACCCCACAAAATTCGACAAACTCATTTTGCGGGGACCCTGATGTGGGGAGCCGTCTGCGCTCTGCGCAGACTGAGGGGATTGTCCCTCATTCTCACCTGTCATTCTGAGCACAGTCGAAGAATCCCCCTGTAATTGCTCGGACGGGGCTTTGGGCGGAGGATAGCAATGCTCAGGCTAGGCTTTGGGCGGAGAATAGCTAATAAACGTTGTCACTCTGGCAGGGTTAATGAATGACCCAACCCCTCCCTTCGTT
>CANQMD010000010.1 GCA_947624885.1 uncultured Clostridia bacterium | reverse complement strand
TTATGCCGTAGATTATGGGGATGGTGGCGTTCGCCATGGGGATGCACACCAGCTCGCTTGCGACAAGCGTGATCGCAAGTTCGAAGGGCTGCAACTCCCCAAGCTGTCGCTTGCCCATCAGGCGCATCGCCAACAGCAGGAAGAAGTACAGGATCAGGCATCTCAAAAATAAGTTCAGCATAATCGTATTGTGAGCAGACGCGTCGTTTTTATGAGAGAAAATCGACGCTTTGCCAATGGCGAGTCGAATTTTGAGAGAGTCGCCGTCATAGAATTTTACAATGAACAAGACGGTGAAGGCATTTTCGGTGGTGACGGGGTTTGCGATCGTCACGCGGTTGATATCCTTTGTGTTTAAGATATGGGTGTCGCGGGCGCTGGGGGCGCAGACGGTGGGAATGTACCAGATCGCCAACAGCGTGATGGCGCTGCTTTTTACCGTGACTTCGGGGGTGTCCACGGTGCTGTCGCGCAAGATAGCGGAGGCGCGTGGAGATCTTGGGCGACAAAACTCGCTTGTGACGGCTTCGCTGATTGTGGGACTTGCGCTTTCGGGCACTATCGTCACGGCGTTGTATCTTGCGAGGGATCATCTTGGATTTCTGTTTTCGGACGAAAGGTGTTTGCCGATCTTTCTCATTTTGCTGCCCACGCTTGTGACTTCCGGAATGTACGCGTCGCTCAGAAGCTGGTTTTGGGGCAGAAAAAACTTTTTGGCGTTTTCATCCACCGAACTGCTTGACGAAATAGTGCGCGTCATTCTGTCCGTGGTGTTTGCGGGCGGAGTGGTCGCGTTTGTAAGCGGTGGGCAGGGGATCGCGCTGGCGGCTACAGCGTCGGACGCAGTGTGCGTGATCGCGCTGGCGGCGATGTTTTTCGCCTCCGGAGGAAGGTTGAAAAAGCCTGCGGGATTCAAAGAAATGACACTGAGGGCGATCCCGCTGTCGGCGACAAGGATAGTGACCGCCGTGAGCGCCTCGGTGACGGCGCTTGTGCTGCCGCAAATGCTTGTCAAAGGCGGAATGAGCGTTGCGGAAGCGACTGCGGAGTACGGAAGGATCGCGGGTATGGCGATCCCGCTCATTATGGCTCCCGTCATGCTTGTGAGTTCGCTGTCGGTGGTGTTGTTGCCTGATTTGGCGGCGCTGAAGGCGGCGGGTCAAATGGACGCGGTGCGCAAAAAGCTGATGAGCGCGATCAACTTTGCGGCGCTGATCGCGTGCGTGTTTTTTGTGTTGTATATGCCTTTGGGCAGACATATCGGCAAACTTATGTTTGGGGACGCAAAAGCGGGCGAGTTTGTTTCAAATTGCTCGTTTTTGCTGTTTTTTATTGTGATGGCACAGGTCACAACGCCAACTCTCAACTCGCTCGGTCGCGAAAAGACGACTTTTGCCAGCACGTCGATAGGGTCCGTCGTCATGCTTGCGTGCACATTTTTGTTGACAAAATACGTCGGAGCGTACGCAATGGCGATCGGTTCCGCGGGTTGCTTTTTGATCGCGTCCGCTGTCAATATGGAGGCGTTGAAAAAGGAAGTAGGCAATTTTCTTGAGGTGGACAAGCTGTTCAAATGCCTGCTGTTTTCTGTGCCTCTGGCGTTTATGGGCGTGTTTGCGGACAGACTTGTCACCGCCGCGGCAGGCGAGATCGTAAGCATGTTGGTGATCGGAGGACTGCTGGTGTTTTTGCTGTTTGTGTTTATCCACGCCTTCAAAATTGCGGACGTTTCCTCCGTGATCAGCCTGCTGCGCCCGACGCATATCAGCGGAAAACTCCCGCGAAAGGGAAGGAGCGGAAGAGGGGCGCGACACAAAAAAATCAATAAGAAAACCCGCCGAGGAGAGCCTCAGCGGGTCGTGGGTTGATTTGAAGATCAATCCTTGTCCGAATCGTACCTGTCGTGTTTCTCGTCCAAAGACTGGGCGGAAGAGGATGAAACGGGGGACTTTTTGATCTTGACTGTCTTGGGCGCGGCGCTACGCACTTTGCGGACGACCAGCACCACAAGCACTGCGATGATCACAAGTCCGAGCACAATGGTCGGGATCATCCACCACAGATACTCCAGATTGAAGCTGCTGTGAGGAGTTTCGGTGTTGGAGTCGGAATCCGACGGCGTGCCGCTTTCGTCTGCGGAAACGGTGCGGGTGAGATTTGTACCGACCTTTGTTTCGTCGTAATCGGGGCTGTCGGGATCGAGAGCGTTGCTTATGCTTGTGAACTCGTCCGCGTCGACCTCAGTGATGGAGATGTCGTCAAACATCGCGTAGCCGGTCGTAAGCCCGTAGGTGACGGATTTGCCGTCGACATCCTTGGTGATGTACTTGCCCAGCGACAGCTTGATCGTGACGGAAGTTACGTCCTCGTCGAGGGTCTGCACATAGAAGCAATACTCAGTCCACTCTTCGTTGGCGACGTGGTTGAAGGAGAACTCGTTGCCCGTTTCGTTTGCGGAGCCGAGATAGAGTTCCATGTACGCGCCGATCTCCTTCTTTTCACGCAGTTCCGCTTCCTTTTTGGCGAGCAGGGCAGAGGTGATCTCATCGTCGGTCATGCCGGCATAAGCGACTTCGCCTTTTGCAGCGTCAAGTTCCTCTTGGGACACTTCGAGTTCGTCAAATTCGTCGTCGTTGCCCTTGTGGTTGAGTCCGTATGTGCGCATGAAGATGCTGATCTTGTAATAGGTGTTCGCTTTGAGCGTGTTGCTTGAAGACGTGTAGGTGTAGGCGCTCTTTTGCGTATTGTTGATCACAAGCATGTGATCGCCGCTGTGCGCCTTCAGCCTGCCAGCAACGTACTCCACGGGGATCCAGTTGTTGACTTTGAGGTCCTCGATACGATCGTTGATGATGAGTTCGCGCACGGCGTAGTTGTCAAGATTGATCGCTTCGCTGTGAGCCGCCTTGTACGCTGCGATGTCCTCCTGCGTGACGGTGATGTCGCTGTTTTCGGCGGTGTAATCCTTGCCGAGGATCTTCGCATAGTAAGTGCCGCCCACTTCCTCGTTGTCATAGAAGTTTGAGTTGCCCGTGTAGATGATGCCGGACTTTGTGTTGGAGGAGGACTGGTTTGTGCCCGCCGCGCCCGACCAGCCGTTTGCGGAGGCAAGAGTCCTGCGCGATTCGATCGAACTTGACAACGGGTCGAAACTGTCTGTCTGGAAGGAAAGTTGATTGACCTTGGACAGGTCGTCCTTTTCCTTTTGGATCGCCTCGTTGAACTTGTCCTCGTCGGAAAGCGTTTCGGAACTTATGTTGTCAAAGAACACATGACCCGCGGATTTTTGCTCCTGAAGTTTTGTTTCGTAGTCGGGATCTTCCTCGTCGGCGATGTACTGAATGTCGTCGCCGAGCCACAGGTTGAGTTTGAGCGATACGCTGTTGCGGCCGACTTCGATGAAGAACACGTATTTGACCCAGCTTTCGCTTTGCTCAACGTTGAACTTGTATGCGTTGGACGAGGCGTTGTCGCCTGCGCCTGACGCTTCGCCGGTGAGGAAGATGGTGGCTTTGGTTTCGCCGTAGGTCTTGGCGTAAACGGTGAGTTTGTTGTAGGTGTTTGCAGAGAGGGTGAAACTTGTTGAAGAGTAGCCTATGGCGTACTTTTCGGTGCCCTTGCTGCCTATCGCGAGGATGTTGGGGCCCGCGATGGCGCTCATCTGCTTTTGATCAAAGTAGGTCGCCTGATCGCCGTAGAAGTTGTTGAAGAAATCCGCGCCTATGCCCGTTGCCGTTTCAGCTTGATGAGAGGACTTGAAGTAGAAATTTTCATCCTCGTCGCCCTGAGATCTGCTGTCGTCGTCCATAAGTTGGATGATGCCGGCGTAGAGTTCGCTGTCGGTCTTGTTTGCGCTTGTGGAGTCGCTTATCGTCCAGCTTTCGGGGGAGGCGGGCATATCCTGCTCGTAAAGGTGCGTGATGTCAGGATCGTCCTTGAGGTTGTCGTCGTCCAGGTCGTAGTTGTCAAAGCTGCCGTTGGTGAAGTTCCAAGTGGTGGTCGACGCAAGATTGCAGGTCTTGGTGTAAGTGGATGTGGATGTGCCCGTGTAGTTGGCATAGGTCAGATCCGCCATATTGAAGTTGGCGACGTACATGGTGCCCGTTGTGAGAGTGGTGGTCGCCCAACGCTTGCCCGTGCCAAGCGTGAACTTGAGCGCGATGTCGGTGTCGTCCTTCAAACCGCCGCGAATGACGATGTTGATCTCCACCCAATCGTTGAGATACTCGTCGTAGTCGTCGGTGTTGATGGAGGTGATGGAGTCGATGACCACCTCGTCGCCCTTTTCGTCCTCGGCTTGCGCGGTCTTGTTGAGAATGTAGACGTACGCGCCCGTCGTGTCTTTTACGTCGACGGTCTTGAGCCAGAAGGAAATGCGGTAGAATTTGTTTGCCTTGACGGTGATAGGCGCGGATTCGACCTCATAATAGCTGTCCTGCGAGGCATGGATCGCAAACGCCTTGGGGTTTGGCATCTTTGCGTAAGGAAGTTGAGGATATGCGCCGAGTTTGTCCGCAACCGCCGCAAAATCGCTTTCGCTTGCGATGTTCACAACGCCTTCGCTGACAAAACCTTCGACGCGCGGATTGTCGCTGTCGGAAATATCGTAGTTGCTTGTCCAGCCGTTGGGCGTGCCGCTGCCGATGGGCTCGACTTCCGGTTGAGTGCTGCCCGCTGTCGCTTCAAGATAGTTTGCGAGAGCGTTGTCCGCCTGTCTGAGGTCCACGATAGCGCCCGTCACGGACCTTTGCTCTGACACGTCAAGGGTGAAATTGTTGGATTGGTCTATCGTTTTGTTGTTGTCGTCCTGACCGGGCATGGTGGTAAGTTCGTTGAGTTCAAGCCCGTCGATGAACAGCCAGCCGGTTGAGAAAGTGCCGTCGGCGGTGTAGGTCGTGGAGTTGGAACTTTGCGACAGGTTGCGATAGGTTTTGGAAGTGTTGCTGCTTGTGCCGTCCGTGCCGAGCCATATCGCCAGATTGTAACTGAAATCCTTGTAGTCGTTGCCTTGGATGTAGAAGCTGTAGTCGGTCCACTCTCCGCTTGTGTAGCCAGAGCCGGAATCCTCGCCCGCGGTGTAGCCGTTGGCGGAGTCAAGCAAGCGTCTGCCGCCGATGTATGTTTCGGACGAAGGGCTGGACGCGATGCCTTTGATGACGATGTCCTTGCCGTCGGATCCGGTGAGGATGAGCGAAGCGCCCGCGCCGCGCACGCTTGCCGCAAACAGGCTGATCTTGAGTTGATAGATCTTGCCCTTTTCAATGGTGATGGTGCGGGAGGAACGAATGCCCTGAGCGGTCATAAGCTGCTGGGAGAGCATAAACACGTTGTTGCGCACGCGATCGTAATCGTTGATGGCATTGAAAAAGCTGTCGCCATTGGCTTTGAAAACGTCGGCGGGATTGTACAAGCCCTCCGTTGCGTTCGGACCCGTCTTTGCCTTGTAGTTGGAAGCGTACTTTGTGTAGTTGTCGGCAAACTTGGACGTGTCGATGATCGCGTTGTAGCCAAGGCCTGTGGGAGCCGCGTCGTCCTTGCCGCTGTTGCCCGTCACGTGCGTCCATGAGTTGGGAACGCCGGTGGAAGACACGTTGAACGAGCCGAAGTCAAAGCGTCCGTTGGGCACTTTGAGCGTTGTCGTAGTGAAAGTGGAATCGGATGTTTCGGACGCGTACTTGGTTTGGAAAAGTTGAGCGGGATCGCCCTCGACCTTTTCGTTGGCAATGTCGTCGTTTTTGATGTCGGGATTTTCCTCCGCGTTCACAAGTTTTTTGAGAGTGAGGTTGTCAAAGAACGCATAGCCCGTGGTAAGACCGTCGGTGTAGGAGGCGGTGTACTTGCCAAGACCCAACTGCACGCTGAGGCTGGTCGTTGAAACGGGAGATGTTTCGATGTAGATCTCGTAAGTTTGCCACTGATCATTGGTGTTGATGCCAGCAAACTCCGCATAAGTGTTTGAACTGACATATATGCGCGCGCCCGGCTCGTTTGAGGGCTTTGCATTGCCGTCCTCGTCTACGCTGCCCGCCAGACCGTGAGTGAGCACGTCGACGCTCAGCTTGTAGTAGGAGCCTTTTGAAAGCGTGAAACTTGCCGATGTGTAGCCGTACGCCGTGGGCCCGTGCTGATCGTTGTCGTTGTTGTCCTTGGACGTTGTGGGCTGATAGATCATGAGGATGTTTTTGTTTTCGTCATTTTCGTCGCCGTGTCCGCCTTTGACCAGCAATTGCCTGATCTCGTCGTTGTCGTCGTCCCACGCCTGTTTGTTTGCGCCGTAAAGCGCGCTGTCAAGGCTGATCACGCCCGCGATCACGTCGTCGCGGAAGGAACTTGACGAGTACATCTTAGCACCCGACCAGTTGCTTGCGGAACGAGGATAGTCCGAACTTGAATCGCTGAGCACTTTGAAGTCGCCGTTCTGGATCAAAAGACCCTCGGTCGCCTCGATCTCCTCTTCTTCGGTTTCGGAGCCGACGTTGGGGTTGCAAGCATAGAGCAGGCATGACGTCAAAACGACGATCACAACGAGTAAGAGCGCTAGAACTATTGTTTTCTTTTTGTTCATACCAAACCTATAAGTTTTAAGGGCGATGCCCTGCATTTGCCGAATTTCATACGCGTATGCGACGTGCGCACAGCATATGATTTGTTATTTTAATACAAAAACATTTTTTTTGCAATCAAAAAACATACTTTCCGCAAAATTTATAAAACTATTAAAAATGACTTCATTTTTCATGCCTGTTTCAATTATGACCGAAGGCGCAAACAAATATGACCTTCCGTCAAAAAAGCGCCGTTTGGCGCTGGACTTCGCCGCCGTGGCGGCGGGACTGCTGTTGGGATGCGTCAACGGAATTTTCGGCGCGGGTGGGGGAATGATCGCGGTGCCCGCGCTGACGTTTGTTTTGAAAATGGAGGACAAAAAAGCGCACGCCACGGCGATCGCGGTCATTTTGCCGCTTTGTTTTATCAGTTCGATCGTGTACGCTTTGAGGGCGACGTTTGACTTTGCGGTGATTTTGACTACGGGTGTAGGCGTGTTTTTGGGTAGCCTTGCGGGCGCGGCGCTGTTGAAAAAGATCCCCGACGAATGGCTTGCGTTTGTTTTTTACGGATTAATGTTGCTGGCGGGGATAAAAATGTTGGTTTAGAATATCGAGAAATGTGAAAATCGCCGCTTTTGAACGTGTGAGCGAGCAAGATAAAACGCCGTTTGAAAACGCGCGGAATGACGGGGATGTAAGATCAACGCGAGGCATATGAACAGGAGAGGGGAAGGATTGATTTTTGAGGTGTTTAACCAAGCGTATGAGCGTCTATACGAGCAAATGTTTGAGGCATCTAAACGGGCGAATGTGGAATAAACGTTTGAGGAGGATTTGATATGACTTACGTCTTTTATGTTCTTGCGGGAGCGTTGGGCGGAATACTTGCGGGGATGGGAATGGGCGGAGGAACTTTGACTCTGCCCATTCTTGTGCTGTTTTTGGGAGTGGGACAGCTTGCGGCGCAATTTGCAAACCTGATAGCGTTTTTGCCGTCGGGAGCGGGCGCGTTGCTTTTGCACGCCAAAAACGGATTGCTTGAATTTGACGGGATATGGAAGTTGCTTGTGCCTGCGATCGCGGGTTGCGCGGCGTGCTCGTACTTTGCCGCGGGCATTGACGGAGGGGCGCTGAGAAAGCTTTTTGGAGGCTTCCTCATTGTGGTCGCCGTGGCTTCACTTTTCACAAAAACACTCAAAAAAAGTTGCAAAAAAACTTAAAAATGGGTATTTACAACACCATATTTATCAGTTATAATTTGTTTAATGATAGTCGGAAGCGGCTTTTATGCGCCGCGTCTTTGTCGTCATTGATCACTCGCAAATTTTCAAAGGGCGTAAATTGAACGCTTCAGGAGAGAAATATGGAAAAAATCGCAATCATCGACCTTGGCTCAAACTCCGCAAGACTTGTGCTTGTGAACGTGCTTGACGGCGGCTATTTTGTGGTGTTTGACGAACTTAAGGAAACGGTAAGACTTGGACAGGATATGGATTGGGACGGCTTCATCAAGCCTCAGCGCATCGCTCAGACGATCAAGACTTTGACGATGTTCAGAAGGCTGTGCGACGCCAATCAGGTCGACAAGATTTTTGCGTTTGCCACTGCGGCGGTGCGCCGCGCCAAAAACCAGAAGAGTTTTCTTGACGAGGTTGCCATGACCTGCGGCATCAAGATCAAGGTGCTGTCCGTCGAGGAACAGGCGATGCTGGTTTATCAAGGGGTCATAAACTCGATGGATATCCCAAAAGGCCTCATCATGGAGATGGGCGGCGGATCCACAAACCTCATCTACTACAACCGTCGCAACCTCATCAACTACGAAACGTTGCCGTTTGGGGCGGTCACGCTCACCGATCTTTTCAAGTCGGACGGCTCTACGCCGCAGGAGAGGGCGGACAAGATAGTGGAATTTATCGGCAATCAGCTTGAAAAGGTGTCCTGGCTTGAAAATGTGGAGCCCGATACGGCGTTTGTGGGCGTGGGCGGCAGCTTCAGAAACCTTGGCAGAATAAGCCGTCTTGTCAGGAAATATCCCTTCAACATGACTCACAACTACGAGTTGAGCACCACGGAGTTTGAAAACATCTTCAGCACCATCAAAAAACTCGATCTTGACAGCACTATGAAGATCAAGGGGCTTTCCAGCGGCAGGGCGGACATCTTCCCAAGCGCGCTTGCCGTCATGAAAGCGGTGATCGACCGCTTCAACTTCCCCAAGATCACGATCAGCGGCTGCGGGCTGAGAGAGGGCGCGATGTTCCGCTACGCCGTGCCAAGCGTTGTGGACAGGCCTTTGAGCGACGTGTTGGGGCACTCTATCTACACGCAGATGAAGTACTTTGACATCAATATCCCGCACGCGGAGCATGTGTATCAACTCAGCGTGCAGCTGTTTAAGCAACTCAAGGTGTTGCACAAGATGCCGAGAGCATACGTCAAAGTGCTCAAGATCGCCGCGCTGTTGCACGACAGCGGTATGCGCATCAAATACTACAACCATCAACTCCATTCGCAATACATCATTCTAAACTCCAACCTTTACGGAGTGTCGCACAGGGACATCGTGCTTGCGTCGTTTGTCGCTGTGGGGCACAGAAAGGCGGAGTTCAACCGCGACGACCTGCTGAAATACAGGGATATGATCACGGCGGAGGACGTTGAGGCGATCAAAAAACTCAGCGTTATATTGCGCATTGCCGAAAGTTTCGATCGCTCGCAGAGCGGCGTTGTGAAAAACATCAACTGCGACGTGCTTGGCGACAGCGTCATCGTGAAGACGGAAACGGAATACGGCTCGGATTGTTCGCTTGAGATCAAGGACGCGATGAGCGCCGCGAGCGATTTCAAGATGGCATACGGCAAAAACCTGGAAATCCTGTGATATGAGCGGATATGCGCAGAGGGGGCGGATAGTGCTTGCGTCCGCTTCGCCTCGCAGGAAGGAATTGCTTGAAAGCCTGGGGATCGACTTTGCCGTCATTCCCGCTGATGTGGACGAGGACATAGGCGCAAAAGGCCCCGCCGCGCTTGTCAAGGCGCTTTCGAAAAAAAAAGCGGAGGCCGTGGCGACGGGCAACGAGTGCGTGATAGGCAGCGACACGGTGGTTTATGCGCGGGGCAAGGTGATCGGCAAGCCGTACACCGTTGAAAACGCGATAAAGACGATCGGCATGCTCAACGGCAGGTGGCACACGGTGTATACGGGCGTTACGGTGCTGTACAAGGGCGAGGCAAGCACGTTTGCGGAGAAGTCGCGCGTCAAGTTCAAAAGGATGAGCGACGAGCAGATATCCGCCTACGTCAATGAAAAATTGCCGCTGGACAAGGCGGGCGCATACGGAATACAGGACGGAGAAGTCGTGGAAAAATATGCGGGCAGCTACTCGAATATCGTGGGGCTGCCGCTTGAAAAACTTACAAAAACATTGAAAAGGATAGGAGTGATCTATGGCAATGATTGACCTGTCGATAGACCTCGGCAGCAAATACATAACTATCTACCAGAGAGGCGTGGGGCTTGTGTTGCGCGAGCCTGCGATCGCCATTGCGGCGCGGGACAAACACAGGCTGGAGATCCGCGAGGCGGGATTCAGGGCGCAAAACGTCATGACGGGCGCGTTGGGAGGAGCAAAAGTCATTGCTCCGATCAGCGAGGGCATAGTCGTCGACGAGGAAATGACCGCGCAATTGCTGCAATATTTTTTGTCGAAGATACTTCCTCACGGGCTGATCAAGCCGCGCGTGAGGGCGATAGTGTCGATATGTTCGTCCTCCTCCGGCTCGGACAGGCAGGCTGTTGAAAAGTGCTGTCTTAAGGCGGGGATCAAGGAGGTCACGCTTGTGGAATCTCCGCTGTCGCTGTTGGCGTATACGAGCAGCATAGGCGGATTGTTTGTGGACATCGGCGGCGGAAAGACGGAGATCGCCGCGGTCACAAATCGCGGGATCATCAACGGTTGCACCGTCAACATCGCGGGCGACGCGTTCAATATGGCGATCATCGACCATCTGGTGCGCAAATACGGCGTGAGATTGGGCGAGTTTACGGTGGAACACCTCAAAACATCCGCGCTGTCGTTTTATATCAACGACAATGCCAACTACGCCGTGTCGGGCGCGGCAAAGGACGCGGAGGACGCAAAGGACGGCAGCCCCCGCAGTCTGTACGTGTCGGCAAACGACTTGCTGTGCGCAGTGCAGGGGCTTGTGGACGATATTATCGAGGTGATAATGTCCGTGCTGGCGCAGACTCCGCCCGAACTGTCCGCCGAAATTTTGAGGAAGGGCATCTTTGTGAGCGGCGGATCAATGCATATCCCCGGCATAGCGGACTACCTTGAGCAGGCGCTGGAGTTGCCCGTCACCGCGCTGAAGGACATCGACAATGCGGTTGCGATCGGCGGCGCGAGATTTTTTGAAAACAAAGAAATGCTTTCGGATATGCTTGGGGTCAAACTCAATTTGCTGTGATATTGACGTAAATTTGCAAAGATCTACAAATACGGCTCTTTTTTGCGGGGCCGTATTTTTTATTATTGTCTGTATGAGAAGTATAGTGATCACTTCCGGCAAAGGGGGAGTGGGAAAAACCACCGTCACCGCGTCGCTGGGACGCATGCTGGCGTTTGAGGGCTTCAGAGTCGTGATGATAGACGCGGACGTGGGGTTGAACAACCTGGACGTGGTTACGGGCGTGGAGAGAAGAGTGGTGTACGACATCGGCGACGTGCTGGCGGGCAGGTGTCGCGCTTTTCAGGCGCTCGTGCAGGACAGCGAGTCCAACGCGAGAATCCTGCCTTCGTCGCGAGAGAGCGCGGCGCAGACGGCTCAGGCGTTCAGAAGTGTGGTGGACAGCTTGTCGGAGTTTGACTTTGCGCTGATAGACTGCCCCGCGGGGATAGAACACGGCTTTCATCGCGCCGTTTCAGCCGCGGACGAGGCTATCGTTGTGGCGACCGCCGCGGCGTCGTCCATCCGTGACGCGGACAAGGTGGCAAATCTGCTGAAAAGCTACCGCTTGCGAGATATATCGCTTGTCGTCAACCGCGTCAGACCGGATCTGGTGAGGAGGGGCGAAACGCTGTCCGCAAGCGAGATAGGAAGCCTGCTGAGATTGCCGCCGATAGGCGTGATACCCGACGACGACCGAATACAAGTGAGGCAACAGCTTGGAAGTATGTCGCGCGGCGGCGCGGCGGAAAGGGCGTTTGAACTGCTGGCGCAGAACGTCGCGGAGGGGAGAAAGGAGTTTCACGATATAACCTTAAAGCGCGGTTTTTTGAGATTTAAACGCGTAAATATAGACTGACGGAGGATTTTGTGAGAACGGATAGAGAGATCGCAAAACGCATGCGCGAGATGCTCACGCAGGACAAATTGTGCATAAGGGAAGGCTTTGTGACCGCAATGAAGGGGGATCTGAACAGGCTGTTGGACGGATACTTTGCGTTGTCCTCGCCCATCAGCGTGGCGATAGACAGGGAACAGGACGGAGCGGCGTACACGGTGAACATATCCTTTGCCGCGTCAGACATAAGGCAGTTTGACACCACGCTGGACGTGAAAAGGTTTTGAGCGTTTAGGATTCAAAACGATGGCTGAAACAGCGCGTCTTTGGTGCGCTTTTTTGCTTTTGATAAATGTTGGATCAAGGTCATATCCGTGCGGGCGGCGTAAATGCGTGACATTGCATTTCGCCCGCCGAGGCGTAGGCGCTCACGAGATTGCAGTCGGCCGCATCAAACCTCATCCCGCGGAAAAATGCAACAAATGTTGCGACTAGCTTGATGTCTGTGCGTTTAAGGAAATCCCGCGACCGCGCAGAAGCCCCTATCGTTCAGGAAAGCGGGCAGGCATTCGTTGAGTAAGTCGCGCGACCGCGAAAGATCCTCAACGTAAATTTTTTTTGACGATAATATTTTTCATTTGCCGAGCATAGAGTTTATGCGAGGTGACTTTATGGAGTATGATGACAGCAAAAAGCTAGAAGTTTTGGTGAGCGAAAACGACTTTGTGGAAAATCGCGTCGAGAAAAAGCGCGAACGCAAAAAATCCGGGCTGGACGCGTTGGACATTGCGATCATCCCCGTGATCATAGGCGTGTTTGTGTCGCTGGGATTTTTGTTTGCAAATCTGTTTAAGGCGACGGCGGCGGTGGACGCGCTTAACGCGCTTGCGGCTATGATCGGAGGCTGACCGCGACCGACGATGAAGTTCAGGATAAACCCGCTGTTTTTTGCGCTTGTCTTGGCGCTGATCCTGCTGGGACAGGCGCTCCCTTTTGCGTGGACGCTGCTCGCGCTGTTTTTGCATGAGGCGGCGCACGTGTGCATGGCGAGGCTGAGGGGATTTCAGGTCAAGAGGATAGAACTTTTGCCATACGGCGCGATGATGAGCTTGGGCGAGAGTTTTGACGGCGCGTCCGCGATCCTCATCGGGTTGGCGGGACCTGCGATCAACGGCTTGACTGCGCTTGTGACGCTGGGGGTGTGGTGGCTTTTTCCGGCGATCTATCCGATTACAATACCGTTTTTTTACGCAAATGTGGCGCTGTGCCTGTTCAATCTTTTGCCGGCGTACCCGCTTGACGGCGCGAGGGTGACGCTGGGACTTGCAAAAAACAAATTGCGGGCGATAAAGGGGCTGCAGACGGCGGGAGTGGCGCTGAGCGTCGCGGCCTTTGCGATGTTTGTCGCGTCCTGCTTTTTTGAGATCAACCTGTCGCTGGGGGTGATCGCGGTGTTTTTGTTTTACGGCGCGGCGTTTGGGACAAGGGACGAGATGTACATCAGCGTGTTTGACAGCGCAAGCAAAAATCTGTCGCTGGGCGTTGAAAAAAAGAGGGTGGCGATAAGCGCGTCTGCGCCGATCGCGCGATTGTATCACCATGTGAGTTCGCTGTGCGACGTGACTTTTGAGATAATGGGCGACAAGGGCGAAACAATAGCCTCGCTTGACGAGGCGGCGCTCAAAAAGATCGCCGTGGCAAACAGGCTGTCCGCGTCCATAGGCGACGCGCTTGCGGGGAGAGTGAAAGAGGGCAAAAAGCGTCCTGCGGCGATCGCAAAGACGGGGAAAAGGACAATATTTTGCAAAAGCGCAAAAAATAAATGAAAATTTTTTGCAAAATCCGCTGAAATTTCATCAAATTCGGCTATGTTGGCGCTCGGTTTGACTTCCGAGCGCTTTTGCTATATAATCATCAATTGTACGTATAAACGCGCGTGAAGGCGCATAAGGAGTTGAAAATGAAATTTGTCGGAGTGGATATCGGCGGAATGAGCGTCAAGGTCGGCATTGTGGACGAAAACGGAACTATCCTCACCAAAAAGACCGCGGTTTGTCACCCCGACGGCGACGAAAACGCCATTGTGGGCGAGATCGCGTCGCTGATCGCGGAAGTGATCGATCAGGCGGGGATCCTCAAACGCGAACTTGCGGGCATAGGGATAGGTTGCCCCGGATCGGTGTACGACGAAAAGGGAATCGTGCGCTACAGCTGCAACATCAACTTCAGAAATACTCCTCTTGCGCAAAAGATCGCGCAACTTGTGGGGATAGGCAACGTCAGGTTGAGCAACGACGCAAACTGCGCCGCGCTTGGCGAAACTCTGTTCGGCGCGGGCAAAGGCGCAAAAAACAGCGTCATGATCACCCTTGGCACGGGCGTTGGCACGGGCATAGTGGTCAACGGCAGACTGCTCACGGGCAATTGCTCCGCGGGCGCGGAGGGAGGCCATATCCAGATCAATATGGGCGGCAGAAAGTGCGGCTGCGAAAAGCAGGGACACTATGAGGCGTATGCCTCCGCAACGGCGCTGATCGCGCAGACTTTGGAGGCTTGCCGAAAGTATCCCGACAGCCTGCTTGCAAAACTCGTGGCGGAGGAGGGAGCGAGCGGCAAGTCCGCGTTTGAAGCGGCAAGACAGGGCTGTCCCGTCGCAAAGAGAGTGACGAGCAGATATATCAAGTACGTTGGAATGGGGCTGGTGAGTTTTGCAAACGTCTTCTATCCCGAAACGATCATCGTGGGAGGCGGAGTGTCCAACGAGGGCGACGCGCTGATCAAACCGTTGCAACGCTACGTGTCGCGCAACGTGTATGGGGCGCAGTACAACCCTCCGATCAAGGTCGTCGCCGCAACTTTGAGGAACGACGCGGGCATTGTGGGCGCGGCGGCGCTGTGCATGTGATTGGGATAGGCTATGACGGATTTTGCAGGACAATTTGAAAAAATACTTCCCGAAGTGGAAAAACCCGGACGCTATTCCGGCGGGGAATGGAACGTCCCCGATATGACGTCCCCCGCGAGAGGGGATATGTGTTTTTGCTTCCCCGATCTGTACGAGATAGGCATGAGCAATCTGGGAGTGCAGATCTTGTACGAAACGATCAACAACGCGGAGGGATTCAGAGCGGAAAGATGCTTTGCGCCCGCTCTTGACCTCGCGGCGAAGTTGCGAGAAGAGCATATACCCTTGCTATCCATAGAAACAAAAAAACCTATCGCGGAGTTCACCGTTGTGGGCTTTTCGATAGGATTTGAATTGCTGTATACAAACGTGCTGTATATGATGGACCTTGCGGGCATACCGTTTCGCTCCGCGGACAGGAGGGAGCAGGATCCCATCGTCATTGCGGGAGGACCGTGCTCGGTCAATCCGTCGCCTTTCGCGCCGTTTTTTGACGCGGTGGTGTGCGGCGAGGGCGAATTTGTCGACCTAGAACTGTTGAGGCGCGTCACCAAGGCGAGAGAGGAAGGCAAGCGCAGAGCGGAGATTCTGAAAGATATAGCGGATATCGAGGGAGTGTATGTGCCTTCCATTAAGGACCGCAAAGTGACGAAGGCGGTGGTGCGCGACTTTGAAAACGCGCCCTACATCAGTCGTCCGCTTGTACCCAACATAGAGAGCGTGCACGACAGAGCCACGCTTGAACTTTACCGCGGATGCGCGAGCGGATGCAGGTTTTGTCAGGCGGGATTTTGGTACCGCCCAATAAGGGAGCGCAGCGCGGACAGATGCCGCGACCTCGCTTTGGATATGCTGAAAAGCACGGGCTTTGGCGAGTTGAGCCTTTGCTCGCTGTCCACAAGCGACTACACGGGGCTTGAGGAACTTGAACAAAAACTCAGACCGTACTGCCGCGAGAGAGGGATCACAATGGCGCTGCCCAGCTTGCGCATAAGTTCGTTTAAGCCGGATATGGCGAAGGATTCGAGAAAAAGTTCGCTGACCTTTGCGCCGGAAGCGGGCACGCAACGGTTGCGTAACGTTATCAACAAAAATGTGAGCGAGGAGGAGATCGACAAGATCGCCGTCGCGTTTGAAGCTGGCTATGACAGCATAAAGCTGTATTTTATGATGGGGTTGCCCACCGAAACGGACGAGGATATTGCGGGCATCGCCGAAATTTGCAAGCGCCTGAAAAAACTGTATTGGGAAAAGCGCGGGAGGCGCGGATTGAACATATCCGTGAGTTGCGCGGTGTTCATCCCAAAACCGTGCACGCCGTTTCAATGGGAAAAGCAGATAGATCTTGACGAGATGAAGCGCAGACAGTTGTATCTCAGAGGTCTGCTGAAAGAGATCAAGGGCGTGAGTTTTTCGTGGCACGGTGCGGAAACGTCGGTGTTGGAAGCGGCGTTGGCACGAGGCGACGAAAGACTGGCGGACGTGATAGAGGACGCTTACAGAGCGGGCGCTTGCTTTGACGGATGGTCGGAGCACTTCAAGTGGGATGTGTGGCAAGCCGCTTTTGAGGGCAGGGGGCTGACGTTTGAACAGTTCACGCGAGAGCGCGGCATTGACGAGGATCTGCCCTGGGACTTCATTGATATGGGCGTGGACAAAAAATACTTCCTGAAAGAGAGAGAACGCGCCTACGAGGGGGTCGTCACAAGAAGTTGCCGCGAGGGCTGCAACGGTTGCGGCGCATTGAAAATGGGGAGGTGTACGATACTGTGATCGCGCTTAAATACTCAAAATGCGAAGAGGCGCGTTTTATCTCGCACATAGACTTGCTTCGGCATATATCGCGCATACTCCTGAGGGCGGATATCCCCGTGAGGCGCTCAAACGGTTTCAATCCGCACGCGCTGGTGTACTTCTCGCCTCCGCTGTGTCTTGGGGCGACTTCTTTTGCGGAATATCTCACGATAGACACGCCTATGGCGGCGGACGAGACGATGCAAAAATTCAACGCCGCCGCGCAAAAGGGCATACGCGCCGTCAAAGCGTATCAACTTGACAAAAATCCCAACTTGCAGGCGAGGATAGTCGCCGCGGACTACATCTATCCGTATCCTTTCCGCGACATAGACTTTTCGCACACAGTGATCTCGTACACAAAAAAGGGCGAAGAGGTGAGCGAGGACGCGTCCGCAAAGATATTGGGGATCCAAAACGCCGACGGAGCGCTGTGCGTCAGATTGGCTACGGGAGGAGTGAATCTGCGCCCGGACAGACTGCTCAAAACGCTTGAGGAGGAGTACGGCGAAAGCGCGAGCGTGACGGACATCGTGAAAGTGAGGCAGTTTGCGCTTGAGGATGGCGAATATGCGGACGTTGACCGCCTTCTGGACAAACTTGCGTTGTTGCCGTAATATCGGCGCAATCGGGCAATAATAATGCGCGAAGGCTGAAAATCGAGGTCACAAAAGAGGGAGCAGCAGATCGCAATCAATTTTATCGGTAGGAGTATGAAACAACTCATTTTGGACTACACGCCGTACTGTACGCGCGCCGCGCTTGTTGAAAACGGCGAGTTGATAGACTTTTCGGTCGAGAGGACAAACGTGCGCGGACTTGTGGGAAACATCTACAAGGGACGCGTCGAAAACGTGCTCGAGGGCATGAAAGCGGCATTTGTCAACATAGGGCTTGAGCGCAACGGTTTTTTGTTTGTGGGAGATTCGCGAGTGGATCGCTCACGCATACAGTCTGTGATGCCACGACGCGCAAAACAGGTGTCGCCGGGCGATGTGATCATGTGTCAGGTGGTCAAGGATCAGTTCGGCACAAAGGGCGCGAGGCTGGCGACGGACATCACGCTGCCCGGATATTATCTGGTGTTGCTGCCAGATTCCGGTTTTATCGGAGTGTCGCGCAAGATAGAGGACGACGAGCGCAGGGAATATCTTGAACAGCTTGTCACGTCAGTGTGTCCGCACGGCATGGGCTTTATCATCCGCTCCGCCGCGGACAAGGCGAACGACAGGGATATTGTGGTTGAAGCGTCGCTTTTGCTCAACCTGTGGGAAAAGATACAGTCGGATTTTGCGTCCGCGCCCGAAAAGAGCATGGTCTTTGAGGAAATGACGCTGTTCGAACGCGCCCTCAGGGACACTTTCAACGAGGACGTGGACAAGGTGTACGTCAACGACGCGGGCGTGCAAAAAGCGCTTGTGGGCAGAGTTGGCAAGGCAAAGATCGAGATGTACGAGGGCGAGCGCGGGATCATGGCGCACTTTGGGCTGTCAAAGCAGATCAATCACCTGTGCGACAGGCGAGTGGATATCCCCGGCGGAGCGTATCTAGTGATAGACAAGACGGAGGCGCTGACCGTGATAGACGTGAACACGGGGAAGTTTGTGGGCGGCAGCGACCTTGAGGACACCGTGTTCAGAACAAACCTTGCGGCGGCGGACACTATAGCAAAACAGCTGAGATTGCGCAATATCAGCGGCATCATCGTGATAGATTTCATAGATATGGAGCAGAAGGAGCACAGGGACGCGGTGCTTGAAAGGCTTACGCAGGCGCTCAAACCCGACCATATGCGCACGTCCACTGTGGGCATGACCCAACTTGGGCTTGTGGAACTCACCCGCAAAAAAAAGCGCTTGGGCTTGGACGACTTTATGCTGCAACCCTGCAAGGAGTGCGGAAGGGGCTTTGAAATAAGCGATATACAGCTGTGCTTTATGCTGAGGGACGAACTTGTGGACTTCCTCATCGCGCACAACTTCAAAACCATGTTTGTGGGGCTGCACCCATCCGTTTACAACATGGTGTTTGAAAGCAATATCTTTGAACGCAATCTTCAAAACGCGTGGAGGGACAAGTGCATCTGGATGTACGCCGACGACGACATAAGGCGGGACAGATTCATCTTTCACGAAACCGCGCCCGAAACGTTGCCGCTGTCGCTGCGCAGGCTGAAGAGCGTGGAGGAAGAGGATTGAGCGCTCCGCCTGAAAGGCGGCGATATGAAAAAACAGGCGCAAAGTCGGGGCAAAATTTGCGGCGTTGGGGCAAAGCACATATAGTATACTTTGCCGCATATAAAGTTAAGGCGCTTGCATATTTTTTGCGGATATGTTAATATATGGCAAAGGTCGATTATGAAAGCATGGCATATTCACAACTTAAATGAGATCGTCCTTGAGGACCATCCTTCGGTGAGAAAACAGGGAGAGGTCAAACTTAAACTGTCAAAGGTTTCGCTGTCCTCAAAAGAACTTGTCTATCTCACTTCCTCTCCTGAGCCGGGGCATGACATCCCCGGTCATTCCGCCGTTGCTTACGTGTCGGAAGCGGACGAGGACAGCGGCTTCAAACTTGGGTCGCGCGTGGTGGTGAGTCCGTTTTTGAACGTCAACGAGTTTGGCAAACAGACCGTCAAAACCATGGGCGTAAACGCGGACGGCTTGCTCAGAAATTTCGTTTGCATGCCTGCCGAAAACGTCTTTCCGTTGCCGGACGGGATCCTCGACGAGCAGGCGGTGTTTACGGATTATATCGCGATGGCAAACAAGGCGCTGGAGTTTATCGAGGCGGAGGCTGGCGACTACGTGGTCATAGTGGGCGCAAACACACTGGGCTTGATCCTGAGTCAGCTGGCAAGCTACTATCAGCTGGTGCCCGTGTTGATCGATCTGGACTTTGGCAAACTTGCGCTCGCAAAAAGTTGGGGAGTGAGTTACACCCTCAATCCCACATATGACAACCTTGAAAGGAAAGTGCTGGAATTTACGGGCGGAAGGATGTGCGACGCGGCGGTCTTTGCGGGCGAGGGCACAACGCTCGACGCGGCGATAAGGCTGCTGAAAGAGGGCGGCGAAGTGATTTTGGCGGGATATTCCTTCCCCGAAAAACACAGCGTCGATATGGACGTGATCCTCAAAAAACAACTCAAAATGCGCGGCGTAAACAACGGCTACGGCGAAGTGTCCACGGCGATCAATCTGCTTGCGAACAAGATCGTGCGCACAGACGGAATGATCAACGACAGACTGTCCTTTGACGAGGTGCCCAAGGCGGTGGAGGAGGGGAGCAAATACCCCTACAAATTTGGGCATATCCTCATATCGGCGTACTGATTCGGGGCAGAAACAGGCGCAAATGCCCCCACCAAACAGCGACAAAACAAAAAGAGGCGAAAGCCTCATTTTTTGTTGTCAAGTATTGCGCGATGGCGCGGGGATACGCGCTTCAAGCGTGTGAAATGCGCCGCAGTCAGCCGTTGACGACGCGGTGCAGAAAGTCGAGAATGTATTGTGTTGTTTGCTCACGCTGGGATATCTTTTGCTCGGCGGAGATGCCGTCGCCGTCGCCGTTGAACATCTTGAGCATATCGTCGTTGTCAAGGGCGCTGAAACTCATGTGCGACCCCGGCGATATGACGTGCGTTTGGCAATGATCGGGGTTTACACAGTCGAAAACGGCGGATCTTTGCTCCTCCGACAGAACTCTGTCCTCGCCCGCCTGCAGCACGAGGGTGGGAATGGTTGAGGAGCGGACGTTGTAAAACTCGGAGGGATCGATGTCAAGCCCGCCCGTAAGAGGTATGCCGTCGATAGTGTAGCACAGAGGCGCAAGCAGCACCAGCCCTTGCGTGCGGTCGGGATTTTCCTGCGCGCGACGCAACGCCGCGCCTCCGCCCTGCGAATGCCCGCCTATGAAAAAGCGTACGTCGCGGTATGCATCAAACGCCGCCTCGTCGTCGTTGTACATATAAAACGCCAAACCAAGGTCAAACTTGGGGAACACGACAAGATAGCCGCGCTCCGCAAGCGCTTTGCCGAGATAGTCGTAGTTGGAGGGACCTATTGCCGTGCCAATGTAAAATATCATGCCGTAGCGGGGCTTTACTCCCTGCGGCGAGTACGTGAGAGCGTTCTCGGTGTCGCTGACGGTCGTTTGATATACAACATCGTCGCTGTAGTCCGCGTCGGGGACGCGTGCGCCGCACCCCGCAAACACTGCGGGAAGCGCAAGTATTGTAAAAACAAGCAGTATCGCCGATATTTTTCTCATAGTTTCCTCCAAAAAAATTGTAACATAAAGCGTACGACATTGCAATATTGGCTTTCGACGCTTTTTTTTGGTGGATATTTGGCGCGGCAGATGCTATAATGTGCAAAAAGGAGGAGATCATGCCCCAAAAAGATATGTCAAGTTTGCTTGAAGCGCTCAAAAAACATAGCGACCAAGGCTTTGCGCCCTTTCATATGCCGGGGCACAAGCGCAATCCGCGGTTTGAACACCTCATGGGGGTGGAAGGGCTGGATATAACCGAGATCGAAGGTTTTGACAATCTGCACGACCTCAAGGGGATATTGCGCGAAGTCGACGACAAAGCGGCGAGCGTGTACGGCGTGAAGGCGTCGAGAATGCTTGTGGGCAGCGCGACGGCGGGAATACTTGCCGCGGTGCGGGCGCTTACAAGAAGAGAGGACGCAATTTTGATCGCGAGGAATTGCCATATGAGCGTGTTTCACGCCGCGGAACTGTGCGGGCTGAAAACGGCGTACGTTTTGCCTCAGTGGTTGAGCGACGGGTTTTACGGAGAGGTCACGCCTCAGGCGGTGCAAGCGGAACTTGAACGCGACGGCAATTTCAAACTTGTTGTGATCACAAGCCCCACATATGAGGGAGTAATATCCGATGTAAAAGGGATCGCGCAGGTGTGCCGCAAATATGGCGCAATATTGCTGGTGGACGAGGCGCACGGCGCACATCTAGGCTTTGCGCCCTTTGAGGAGAGCGCGAGGACGCTTGGCGCGGACGTGGTGGTCAACAGCCTGCACAAGACTCTGCCGTCGCTTACTCAAACCGCCGTGTTGCACGTCTGCTCGGACGCGGCGGACGTTGCGGGAATTGACGAACAGCTTGCGGTGTTCGAGTCAAGTTCGCCGTCGTATTTGCTTATGGCGTCCATGGACGGGTGCGTCGACTTTTTGAGAAATGGGGAGGAGATCTCCGCGTGGGGAAATGCGATAGACGAATTGAGGCGCAGTCTGCAGGGACTGAAGAGCATAAGACTGTACGCTGGGGAGGGCGCGTTTGCATACGACAAGTCCAAACTCGTTTTGATATCGCGGGGAAGAATGAGCGGACCCCAACTTATGCGCGAGTTGCGCGACAGATTTAAGATTGAAGCGGAAATGGCGGGCGTGAACTATGTCATAGCAATGTGCGGAGCGGGGGATACGCCGGAAATGTACCAAAGGTTGAAGGACGCGCTTTTTGAACTCGACGACGAAAATGTACCCTCAAAAAACGGGGTAAATGCAACGCATAGCGAGGCGACCCCTCTAAATTCCGCAAAAAATGAGAATACTTTGCGCAACATAAGCGGGCAATACAGGGCGGTGGGACAACCCGTGCGCACGCTCAGAACAATGGGGGAGCCTGTGCTGGACGAGGCGGGCGCGATGAGGCGATTCGAACTTCCCGAAAAGGTTTTGGAGCCGTGCGAGGCGAGGGATAGGGATTGGCAACTTGTCCCCATAGAGGAGGCGGATGGCAGAATTGCCGCCGAAGATATAAAAGCGTATCCGCCGGGTTGCCCCGTCGCGGTGAAGGGCGAAAGGCTGGACGCGAGCACGCTTGCCAAGCTGCTCCGGCTGTACGAATGCGGCGTTTCGGTGACGGGATCAAAGGGCACCTTCCCGCAAAATGTGGCAGTTCTCGCTTGACACGGCGCAAGTATGATGTTAATATATTCGTAGAAAAAATTCTATTGGAGCAAGCTATGAAAAGAATCGTTACGTTAAAAACGCGCAATCTTACCGAGAGCAAGCATAGCGGCGGCTGCGGAGAGTGCCAAACTTCCTGCCAATCCGCTTGCAAAACATCCTGCGGCGTCGCAAACCAAAAGTGCGAAAAGGCCGCAAAGTGACGCGACAAACAATTTGTCGGAAATTCGCCTAGCGTTGTCTAGGCGTTTTTTATGAGGTTGACTTATGATACATGCATTCAAAAGATGCGGTTGCAATATTGTGCTTGACGTGGCAAGCGGCAGCGTTCACGTGGTGGACGACGCGGCGTACGATATGATCGTCGCCTATGAACAGACGGACAAGGAAACTTTGAGATCGCGCATTGCGAGGGATCACGGCATATCCGACGAGGATTTTGAGGAGTGCTACGGCGATATCGTCAAGCTGAAAGAGGAGGGCAAACTGTTCAGCGAGGACGCTTTCAAGCCAGACGTGAAGGCGCTGGCAAAACGAAACCCCGTCATAAAGGCGCTTTGTCTGCACGTGGCGCACACCTGCAACCTCAATTGCGAATATTGCTTCGCCGCGCAAGGCAAATATCACGGCGAAAGGGCGTTGATGAGTTTTGAAGTCGGCAAACGCGCTCTTGATTTCCTCATTGAAAACAGCGGGAGCAGACGCAACCTGGAGGTGGATTTTTTCGGCGGAGAGCCGCTGATGAACTTTGACGTTGTAAAAAAGCTGGTGAAGTACGCCCGCGGCATAGAGGACGCGCACGGCAAACATTTCCGCTTTACGCTCACCACAAACGGCATGCTCATAGACGACGAAGCGATAGATTTTGCCAATCGTGAGATGGACAACGTCGTGCTGTCGCTTGACGGACGCAAGGAGGTCAACGACCGCTTTCGCACAACGATGGGCGGCAAGGGCAGTTTTGATGTGATCGTGCCCAAATTTCAAAAGCTGGTGAAGGCTCGCGGAGGAAAAAACTATTACATGCGGGGCACTTTCACGCACTTCAATCCCGATTTTACGGAGGATATAAAAACCATGCTCGACCTCGGTTTTGACGAATTGAGCATGGAGCCTGTGGTGTGCCCGCCGACGGATAGGTACGCGCTGACCGAAGAGGACAAAGCCGTTGTGTGCGAGCAGTACGACAAATTGGCGGAAATGATGATAGAAAGACAAAAGCAGGGCAGACCCTTCACGTTTTATCACTATATGCTCGATCTTGAGGGCGGTCCGTGCATTTACAAGCGCATTTCGGGCTGCGGCAGCGGGACGGAATATCTTGCCGTCACCCCCACGGGAGAGCTGTATCCATGCCATCAGTTTGTGGGCGATCCCGACTTTTTGATGGGGGACGTTTGGCAGGGCGTGACGAGGACGGACATCCGCGACAAATTCAAGCGGTGCAACGCCTATGCAAGACCCGAATGCGAAGATTGTTGGGCGCGGCTGTACTGCTCCGGAGGTTGCGCCGCAAACGCCTACAAGGCGACGGGCGATATTTTGGGAATATATAAGTACGGTTGCGACCTGTTCAAGAGGCGTATCGAGTGCGCGATAGCCGTTCAGGCAAGGACGCTTTTGGACGAATAGAACTTTGAAATCTTCGCAATTTTGATTGCCTTTGGCAACACATTGATGATCGGATCCGCGCACAATCGGCGCGGCGGACAATATTGCGGCGATATTTCCGCCCATCGCGACGAGTTTGTTTGCGCCGCCGTTGCGGGCGGAAATTTTTTATCTTTGCGTTGTGATGTTGCATTTGATTTTTTGCTGTGATATAATATTTAAAAATAATTCCGAGGTGAATTTATGTCAAGAAAACCAATCATTGCAGGCAACTGGAAGATGAACAATACCCTCGCCGAAACAAAGGCTCTCGTCGAGGGGCTTATTCCGCTTGTTAAGGACGCAAAGTGCGACGTTGTGATCTGCACGCCTTACACGGACCTCGCTCTCGCGGTGGAACTCACCAAGGGCACCAACATCCATGTCGGCGCAGAAAACGTGCATTGGGCGGAAAAAGGCGCTTTTACGGGCGAGATATCCGCAAAAATGCTCACGGAACTCGGCGTTGAGTACGTCATTATCGGGCACTCCGAGCGCCGTCAATATTTCGGCGAAACGGACGAAACGGTCAACAAGAGAGTCAAAGCGGCGCTTGCGGCGGGGCTGAAACCCATTGTCTGCGTCGGCGAAACGCTTGACGAAAGAGAGGCGGGCAAGGTCGAGGAAGTGCTTGTCAGACAGACAAAGGCGGCGTTTGAGGGCATAGATAAGGACGAACTTGACAATATCGTCATTGCCTACGAGCCTGTCTGGGCTATCGGCACGGGCAAGACCGCAACTGCGGAAGTCGCAAACGAAACCATTGCGATCATTCGCAATACGATCGCGGAGTTGTATTGCCCCAAGTGCGCGGAAAATCGCGTGCGCATCCAATACGGCGGCAGCATGAATCCCAAGAACGTTGCGGAACTTATGGCGATGCCTCAAATCGACGGCGGCCTCATCGGCGGCGCGTCGCTCAAGGCGGAGGACTTTTCCAAAGTCGTCAATTACTAAAAAATCCAAGCCAAAACGTCCGACTGCGCAAGGTCGGACATTTTGAACTTTTGCGCCCGTTCGGGCGCAATTTTATGGGGTCGATAATATGAAAAATCTTGTACTTGTTGTTATGGACGGAGTGGGCAAGTCCAAAACGGGGCTTGGCGACGCAGTCGCGTTGGCGCACACTCCCACTTTGGATATGCTGATTAAGGAATGCCCTCACACCTACATCAAGGCGCACGGCACCGCCGTCGGACTTCCTTCCGACGAGGATATGGGCAACAGCGAGGTCGGGCACAACGCGCTCGGTTGCGGACAGGTCTACTCGCAGGGCGCGAAACTTGTTGAAGAGGCGATCGAAAGCGGACTCATTTTTTGGTCGTCCGCATGGAAAGAACTCACGGCATATTGCAAGGATGGCGGGACGATGCATTTCATCGGGCTGCTTTCGGACGGCAATGTTCACAGCAATATCTCGCATCTGCTTGCGCTTATGCGTCAGGCAAAGGCGGAGGGCATAAAAAAAGTGCGCGTGCATATCCTGCTTGACGGCAGAGATGTCCCCGCGACCTCCGCGCTCTCATATGTAGGTACGCTTGAGGAGGCGATCAAACAACTCAACGACGCTTCGTTTGACGCGCGTATTGCTTCCGGCGGCGGCAGAATGAAGATCACGATGGACAGATACTTCGCCAATTGGGATATGGTGAAGGCGGGCTTTTACACCCACGTCTACGGCGAGGGCAGACAGTTTGCGAGCGCAGCGGAAGCCATCGAAACCTACAGGAAGGAAAACGACGGCGTTATAGATCAGGATCTGCCCGCGTTTGTCATCGCAAAGGACGGCGAGCCTGTCGGCGCTATGCACGATGGGGACAGCGTGATCTTGTACAACTTCCGCGGCGACAGAGCGATCGAAATTTCCATGGCGTTTGACAATGAGGACTTCAACGGCTTTGAGCGCGGACATATGCCAAAACTTAAGTACGCCGGCATGCTGCAATATGACGGCGACCTCAAGCTGCCAAAGCGCTTTTTGGTGGAGCCGCCTCAAATCAAATATACGTTGAGCGAACAGCTTGTCAAACAGGGAATAAGGTCCTACGCCGTGTCGGAAACGCAAAAGTATGGCCACGTCACCTACTTCTGGAACGGAAACCGCTCCGAAAAGTTCGACGACGAACTAGAAACGTGGGAGGAGGTGCCCTCGGACAAAGTTTCATTTGACGAAAGACCTTGGATGAAATCCGCCGAGGTCACGGACAAGGTCATACAAGCGATCGAAAGCGGCAAATATCAATTCATCCGCTGCAACTATCCAAACGGCGATATGGTGGGACACACCGGCAACCTCGACGCGACCATCATCGGCGTGGAGGCCGTCGACCTCGGGCTGGCAAGGCTACTCCCCGTCGTCAAAAAGCACGGATACACCCTCATCGTCACCGCCGATCACGGCAACGCCGACGAGATGCTCGAAAAGAACAAGAAAGGCGAGATCACCGTGCGCACCGCACACAGCCTCAACGTTGTGCCTTTCATCGTTTACAACGCCGATTGCGAGATAGCCGACGGATCCTTCGGGCTGTCCAATGTGGCGGCGACTGTCACAAAACTTATGGGGGTTAAGGGGGATCCTCATTGGGATATCCCCATCGTGTAAAACCGCGCTATTTGCCCAAATACTGCGTCAAAGCCAATTTTCTTCGCGTTGCGTACGCCAAGTACGCGCGTGCTCAGAAAATTGGTTTTTTCTT
>CANQMD010000009.1 GCA_947624885.1 uncultured Clostridia bacterium | reverse complement strand
GACAAAAGCCCGATGTTCTGCAACCTCTTTCCGGGCGGTTGCGCAAATATGTCTATGCCCTGTTCAAGCACGTCGGTACTCTCGGACGCGTTCAACTTGAGTTCGCCCTTTCCTCCTCCGAAAAGTTGCTGGAATACAACTTGGAAGTTCTCGTTGATCTTGTTGAACGCCTCCAGGAAGGTGGATTTCATCTCGTTGGTGATGCTGGCAATGACTTCTATGAGGTTGTCATACGCCTTTTGGATGTCGTCGCGGATCGCAACCTGCTTTGCAAGATGCTCCTCGGTCTTTTTGAGGTCCTCAAGCGCGAGAGGATTGACATCGCCCAACTTGCCAATGGCTCGCTTGAGTTCCGCAATGGCTTGCGGCGCGGCGTCCGAGTTGAAGTCGGCTTGACGAAGTTCCAGCGCTGAGGAATAAGTCAGATCGTACTCCTCAAGAATATGCTCCTGCTGATTGCGGATCTCGATGTCGACGTTGTCAAGAATGGCTTCGTTGCGGATGATCTTGCCGCTCAAAGCGTTTTTTGCTTCAAACAGCACCGTCTTTTGACCGTCAAGTCGCTTGATGTCGTCCGCAAGCGTGAGTTTGCGCTCTTTAAGTTCGTTCAGACTTGACTCAAGTTCCTTTATGCGTTTCGCGTCCTTCTCGGGAATAGCGGCGTTTTCCGCCTCGACGGCAACAGAGTCAAGTTCCGCCTGCTTGGCTTTGAGTTTTGCCACAGCGTCAAGTTTTTCGTCCTCAAGCCGGCTGCGTTGACTCATATGGTGAGATATATCGCCCTTGGCACGGTCGATCTCGCTGTTTAGCCCCGCAAGAGCGATGCGCATCTGCATGACTTGACTCTGCAACTCCTCCCGTTCGGAGCGCTGTTGCGTGCCCTGCGTGCGCGACTCCTCGTACAGGCTTGTATATTCGTCCTTGCGTTCAGCGGCGATACGCTCAAGTTCGTCAATGGATCGCAACTTTTCGTCTATCTGCGCGACGGTATTTTTGATTTTTTCATATTCCTCCGTCGCGTCGGCGATATCGGCATTGAGGCGTTCGACCGCTTCCGCCGCCTGTTTGGCGCGGCTGTCGTTGAGTTCGATCTCTATGCGCAATTCGGATATCTTTGCGGCAAGCTGTTCGAGTTTTTCCTCGCACTCCTTGATCTCCTGCTCCTTGTCGGCAAAGCGGCGGCGCATGGTTTCCAAATTGGCTTTGTATTTTGCAACCGTAGCTTCTGCGGAAATTATGTTCTGTTCCTGCGAGAGCAAACTTTGCGCGTTGCTGCGCCTCGATCCGCCCGTGATCTCGCCCGTGCGCGAGAACACCTCGCCCGTCAGCGTAACTATCTTGAACGCCTGATTGTACTTGCGGAAAAGCAATCTGGCGTTGTCCATATTGTTGACTATCACGGTTGTCCCCAACAGCGTGCTTATAAACGGCTCAAATTGGCTGTCGTATGCGATCAAATCGCTTGCAAGCCCCAAACAGCCCGGCTCGTTGAGAACGGCTCGGCTTGAGCCTTCAAGCGTGCGCGGTCGGCAAGCGCTGAGCGGCTTGAAAGTCGCCCGTCCATAGCCCTTGCGCTTGAGATAGTTGATGAGATAGCGAGCGTCGAGATCGTCTTTGCAAAGTACGTATTGCAACGCGCCTCCCAGCGCATAGTCTATTGCGACGACGTATTCGGCGGGCACTTTGATGACTTCCGCCAGCACTCCCAATATTTTGCTCTTCACCTCGGAATCATGTTTCGCGTCCTGCATGAGGTGCTGCACCGCGTCCTGATAGGTGGTGTAACTTTCCTTCAAGGATTTTTGCAACTCTAGATTGCCCTGTGCAAGTCCCAATCCCGCATTGAGTTTTACAATGTCGCTCTCATAGCCGTTTTTGACCTCGATAGCTTCAAGTTTTTGGGAAAGCGTTTCGTTGTTTTCCTCAATGAGTTCGCTCATGGTCTGCTTGAGCGATGCCGCCTTTCCTTCGTATATCGCAAGGTTGGTGTTTTCCTCGTTCAGCCTCTCTTTGTTTTCCGTGAGAGAAGCGGCGATGCTCTTCATGCGCTCGCTTTGTATCGCCTTTTCCTCTATAAACGAGGAATAGTTGGATTTGAGCGCGGTGAGTTCCTCTATCGCGTTGACATACTCCCTGTTGCGTGCCTCGATATCCTGTTCCTGCCCTGCGACCGTTTCGGATATCTCCTTGTATCTGGCTTCGAGTTTGGCGGATTCGTCAGATCTTTTCAGATACTCCGCAAACAGATCGTCCCGCTTTTTCTCGGAAGACTCGATAAGTTGATCCATGACGATAAGCTGGCTGTCAATGGATTGGATGTCGTTGTTCAATTCGTTGATCGAGTCCTGCAGATGCTTGATGTTTTCCCTGACGACCGCCGCGTCGCCCTCCGCCCTTGTCGCGGCGACTCGCAACGCCATCAACTCGGAGTTCTGCTCGTCTTGCAACTTGTCTATGCCGGACGAAAGCGTGATGCAATCGTCATATTGACGCACGCACGCGCGATATTCCGCTTCCTTGCTTTCAAGATCCCTTTTGAGAGCGGTAATCTGATCCAAAATGTTCTGTTTGATCTGCTGGGTATTTTCGTAACTGTAAATATAATAATTGACTTCAAGCTGCTTGAGTTGATCCTTCAACTCGAAGTATTTCTGCGCGGTTTCCGCCTGCTTGCGCAAAGGACCGAGATGCCTGTTGATCTCGGCAATGACCTCGTCCGCCGTTTGCATGTTCAGTTTGGTCTTTTCAAGTTTGCGCTCGGAATCCGCGCGGGAGTTGCGTATGCCGGATATCCCCGCGGCTTCCTCAAATATGTGCCGCCTTTCATCGGGCTTTGCGGACATTATCTCGGCGACCTTGCCCTGACCGATGATGGAATAGCCGTCTTTGCCCACGCCGGTGTCGTTGAAAAGATCGTATATCGCCTTTCGCGTGCAACGGTTGTTGTTGATGAAATACTCGCTTTTGCCGCTGCGATCCATCTTGCGGGTGATTACAACTTCCTCAAACGTCAACCCGTCAAAGATGTGCCTGTTTTCATTGTTGAACACCAACGATACCTCGCAGTAGGACAAACTTTTTCTTGTTTCCGTCCCCGCGAAAATAACGTCCGTCATTTGTTTTCCTCTGAGCTGTTTTGGCTTGCCCTCGCCCAACGTCCAGCGGATCGCGTCCGCAACGTTGGATTTGCCGCAACCGTTTGGTCCTATGATGGCGGTGACTCCCTCGTTGAAAGGAATGACCACCTTGTCGGCAAAGGACTTGAAGCCCCTCAGCTCCATTCTCACAAGATTAAGCAAAATGTGCACCTTCCTTCAAAATTAGTAATATTATACAACAATTGTCCGTCTTAAGCAAGCCATTTCAAAATGTTTCACAATTGTTTCACATAAATAAAAAAATTGCCGTTTACAACAGCAGAATTTTGAATTTGGATTGTTTAGATGATGTGTTTTGCACAAATGATTGCGTGAAACATTTTGTGAAACATCGATCAATCAGGTTTTTTGATATGTTTCATCGCAACTTGAGCCGCCGCTTGTTCCGCCGCTTTTTTGGATTTGCCTACGCCCATGCCCGCAAACACGCCGTCAAGCCTCACTTCGATCTTGAAGGTGGGATCATGCGACGCGCCGCCCTGCTCGACAAGCACATATTCCACCTTGATCTTGTGTTTGGAGGCAAACTCGTTCAATTCCGTTTTGAAATCAGTCGATCCGTTGTGTTTGACGCTACCGTCAAAGTGCGCTCTCAATTTGGAAAGTACAAAGTTTTCCGCGTCCTCAACGCGTCCGCTGTCAAGATATATCGCTCCGACAATGGATTCAAACAGATTCGATTTCACCTTTGTGCGCGAGGTAATGTGTTCAGCGCTTTCGCCCTTGCCGACTATGAGAAATTTGGCAAGACCAAGGTGTTCTATCTCTTTTTCGAGCGGCTCCTGCGACACTATCTCTGCGCGTCTTGCGGTCAGCGCCCCTTCGTGCGCGTCGGGATTTTCGATCATCAGCCTTTTTGCGACGATAAAGTCAAGCAGACTGTCCCCCAAAAACTCAAGCGATTCGTAGTTTTTTGTCGCTTCCCTGCTTGCCGAACTGTGCGTGAAGGCGCGTTCAAGCAACGCCTTGTCTTTGAAGGAGTAGCCGATCTTTTTTTCAATTGTGACGATGTCGTTACTTTTCAGCATCATTCCTCTTGCGCGGTCGAGTTGTAGTTGATTATTCCGCGCTTAATGTCCTCGCATATATTTCTATCCGCCAGCTCCTTTGCTTGCAGTATGCTTGCCGCGACAGATTTGCGTTTGGACGCGCCGTGCGACTTGACGACAACTTTGTTGACGCCAAGAAAACATGCGCCGCCGTATGCGTTGTAATCCATTGTTTTTTTGACGGACTTGAGCACGGGCTTGAGCAAAAGTGCGCCCAATTTTGCCCTCAATCCGCCGTTGTTCACGCCGTCGAGGATGAGTTTTACGACTGCACCCGCCGCGCCTTCGGTGGATTTGAGCGCGATGTTGCCGTTGAATCCGTCGGCGACGACCACGTCGAAATCTCCGCTCAGAATGTCCCTCGCCTCGCAGTTCCCAACAAAATTTATGCCGTCAAGCGTCTTGAGTTTTTCGTATGCCTCCTTTGCAAGTTCGCTGCCCTTGTGCTCCTCAACGCCGTTGTTCAACAGCCCCACTCTCGGCTTTTCCACACCTAGCATAGCCGTCGCGTATGCAGAAGCCATGATCGCAAAATGCGCAAGATGAACGGGTTTGCAATCCACATTTGCGCCGCAATCGCACAGTATCACCCTTCCTCCGGTGAGCGTAGGGAGCATTGGCGCAAGCGCTGGACGGGACACGCCCTTTATGCGCCCGACCTTCATAAACGCGCCGACGAGAACTGCGCCCGTCGCGCCGCAGGATACAAACGCGTCGCCATCCGACATCAGCGCCTCAAACGCCTTGACAAGCGAACTCTCTTTTTTGAGTTTGATCGCCATTGTGGGACTTTCGTCGTTGGTGATCACGTCTTGCGCGTCAATGACAAAAATTCTGTCCCCGCTGTATTTTTGTTCGGCGAGAAGTCCGTCGATAGCGTCCTTTTTACCGACAAGGGTGACCTTGACGTCTTTGTCCTCGTTCACCGCGTCCAGAGCGCCGTACACTATCTGCTGAGGGGCGAGATCTCCGCCCATTGCGTCAACTATTATGTTTTTCATATTCTACCGATCCGATACGGTATGCCGCTGAAATTTGTTTTTTTGCGGCAAAACCGAATTTGCGCGTCGTAAAATCAAAAAAGAGTGGCTTGCGCACTCTTTTTTGTCGACTTACTATTTTTCGTTATTTTTGTCAACAACAAGTTCGCCGTCATAGTAACCGCACTTCGGGCACACCTGATGGCTCTTTTTGAGCTCATGGCATTGTGGGCACTCCGCAAGTCCCGGAGTTTTGACTTTCCAATTTGCAAAGCGGGAATTTGTCTTTGACTTGGAAACTTTATTTTTGGGTACTGCCATTTTTCTACCTCCAACCGATACTAGATGTTACGCGCATAATTTAGCTTATTCAGTATATAGAATAAACTTGAAGTTGTCAAACGCTTTTTGCGAGTTGCCGACTATTTTTTTTATTTGCGCGTCGAGTAAGCGTTTACGCTTTCAAAGCAAGCGCTTTGGTTTCTCTCGCGATGCTCAACTCCTCGTTGGTAGGCAGGATGAGGATCTTCACCTTGCTGTCGCTCGCCGAGATCTCTTGCACGCCGTCCGCGGGGTTTTGATTCTTTTCGCAATCGAGTTTTGCGCCGAGATATTCCATGTCGCTCATGACGAGTTGGCGCATGTAGGAGCTGTGCTCGCCTATCCCGCCCGTAAACACGATCGCGTCAACGCCGTTGAGCACCGCCGCATACGAGCCGATGTACTTTTTGATGCGATAAGCCGTGACTTCGACGGCAAGTTGCGCCTTTTGGTTGCCATCTTTGATCGCCGCTTCAAGATCGCGCATGTCGGAGCTGAGCTCACTGATGCCAAGCATACCGCACTTTTTGTTTAAATATTGAACTGCGTCCGCGTGAGATAATCCGAGTTTTTTGGCGATAAACTCAACCGCGGCGGGGTCTATATCGCCGCTTCTTGTGCCCATCACCAGCCCCTCAAGCGGAGTGAAGCCCATCGTGGTGTCCTGACATTTGCCGTCCTTCACCGCAGATATGGACGAGCCGTTGCCAAGATGGCAGATGATGATCTTTCCGCCCTTGCCGCCGAGGAGTTTTGCCGTTTCCTCGCTGATAAACTTGTGCGACGTGCCGTGAAAGCCGTATCTGCGCACTTTGTACTCTTCGTAGACGCTGTAAGGAATGCCGTACATGTACGCCTTTGCGGGCATCGTGCTGTGGAATGTGGTGTCAAACACGGCGACCATCGGGACCCCCGGCATGACTTGCTTGCAACTCTTGATGCAAGCGATGTTGCCCGGCATGTGAAGAGGACCAAGTTCCGCGTTCTTTTCGCAGATTTTGATCACTTCGTCGTCAATAAGAACGGACGATTTGAAATCCTCGCCGCTGTGCAGCACGCGATGCCCCACCGCAGAGATCTCGGATATCGAAGATATGCCCCCAAATTGAGGATCGACCATCGCCTTCAAAACAAGTTCGATGGCTTCGGTGTGGTCCTTCATATCCTTTTTTATGTTGAGTTTTCTGCCGTCCGCGGTCTTTTGAGTGAGTTCGCCGCCGCTCATGGTGATACGCTCGCAGAGGCCTTTGAGAATCGGCTCCTCTGTGCTCATATCGATAAGCTGGTACTTGAGCGACGAACTGCCGGCATTGATCACAAGAATTTTCATAATTATCTCCTTGACATGTTTTTTTTGAAATATTGCAAAAACCATTCTAAAAAATCATATTTTCTAGAATAGTTTTTGCGGATATATTACTTGTTTTCGCTTTGCAACGCCGTTATTGCTACAGCGCACACTATGTCCTCTGCCTTGCATCCGCGAGAGAGGTCATTGAGCGGTTTTGCAAATCCTTGGCAGATCGGCCCTATCGCGTCAAATCCGCCTAGGCGCTCGGCGATCTTGTATCCGATGTTTCCCGATTGCAGATCCGGGAATATGAGGACGTTGGCATGCCCTGCCACTTTGGATTGCGGCGCTTTGAGGCGAGCGACTTCGGGAACTAATGCCGCGTCGAATTGCAATTCGCCGTCAAGTTCGAGTTCGGGAGCCTTTTCCTTGGCGATCCTTGTTGCCTCCTGAACGAGCGTGACGTTGTCGTGTTTTGCGCTGCCCTTTGTGGAGAACGAGAGCATTGCAATCCTCGGCTCTACCCCGGCGATCTCCCTTGCGCTTTTTGCTGTCGCTATCGCGCAATCCGCAAGCCCTTCAGCAGTGTAGGTGGGATTGAGCCCGCAATCCGCAAACACCAGCACATCGTCCTCAACGTACTTGTTTTTGCCAACCATAAGATTGAAGCTGGAAACTGAGGACACACAGGGCGCCGTCTTGATGATCTGAAGCCCCGGACGAAGCGTGTTTGCCGTGGAATGGCACGCGCCGGATACAAGTCCGTCCACATCGCCGTTTTTGAGCATGAGCGCTCCGAAGTAGGTGGAATCTTTTGCGAATGCGTCCGCCTGCTCCTCCGTCAATCCCTTTGACTTGCGCAACTCATACATGAGTTTTGCGTAGTACTCGTGCTTGTTGGTGTTTAACGGGTCGATGATCTCAATGCCGCTGAGATCGACATCGGGATTGTTTTGCTTGATCTGCTGCTCGTTGCCGAGGAGCACTATACGCGCGATTTTCTGTTGAGTGCACATCGCCGCCGCTTTCACCACGCGGGAGTCCTCGCCTTCGCAAAGTACGATCTTTTTGTTGAGAGCGCGCGCCTTTTGCTTTATCTTGTCGACTATGGTGCCGCCTTTTGAGGCGTTCAACAGCGCTTCAAGCCTTTCCATCAGCCTGTCGACCTCTTCTTTGAAACCCGGTTTCAACACATAGTCGGATTGCTCTGCTTTTTGTTGTTCATCCAAAGACTTCTCGTCAAATTCCATAGCTTTTTCTCCAAAACCGCTTTATTTTTTTCCGCACATAATATATAATTACAAACGGAAAAGTTCTTAATATTTATACACCATTTAAGTATAAATGTAAAGGAAGCGCGGAGAAAAAATGAAAATTTGTGCCGTCATTGCAGAATACAACCCATTTCACAACGGTCATTTGAAACAGTTGCGCACCGCAAAACGCGAAACGGGCGCGGACGCGCTTGCCGTGGTCATGAGCGGATCCTTCACACAGCGCGGCGATATCGTTGTCGCCGACAAGTTTGTCCGTGCGCAATGGGCGATCGAAGCGGGTGCGGATATTGTGTTGGAACTGCCCACGGTTTACTCGCTTGCCCCCGCCAAAACATTTGCGCAGGGCGCTCTAAAAACGCTGAGTATGCTTGGCGAATATACGTTGTCTTTCGGCACGGAAACGGAGGAACTTGAGCAACTCAGTATGGCGGCGGAATTTATGAACAGCGAGTCAAAAGACATGCAAAAACTGCTAAAGGGTTTCCTGAACGAGGGATATTCCGTCGCAAGATCGCGCACGATGGCGCTGGATCTGCTTCGCCCCGACGTTGCAAACATGCTCAGATCGCCAAATAATATCCTCGCCGTGGAGTACATCAAAGCCGCCGCGGCGTATCCCGGAAAGGTGACGCTTCACAGCGTGCCTCGCAAGCCTGACGACGGCGTGAAATACCTTTCATCCACGGCGATACGCGAAAAAATGCAGGCGGGCGAGGATATTTCGCCGTTTGTGCCCCCGTTTGTGGACCTATCAAAACGCACGGATGTTTCAAAATACAACACCGTGTCGTTATTCGCGCTGAAATCTCAGTCCGCCGCTCAATTGAGCGAGCTGGCAAACATAGGCGAAGGGATGGAAAATCGCATCTCGCAGGCGGATTTTTCCTCCATGGACGAATACCTGGAACTTACGTCGCGCAGATACACGCGCTCAACGATCAAACGCATCGCCGCATCCGCCACCGTGGGACTGTCGAAAGACCTCGTTATGCTTGCGGACCGCGAAAAGCCCTACTGCACGGCGCTCGCAATACGCCCGTCCAAGAAAAAGACTCTTCTGCCATTGCTTGCGCAGGCGGACGGATATTTCTTTTTCAAGCACAGCGACTGCGAAGCGGACTGCCCCGTGAAATCGCTTGTCGCGCTGGATGAAAAAGCGGCGAAAATACGTTCGCTGTGCGAATGAAAAATTGCAAAAATTGCGCCGATCTGCTTTAAACCGCAAACAAATGCGGTTTTCTTTTTGCGATATTTTGGCGACATTACGCCATACGTTCGCCCAAAATCTCATATCTATCCGCGCTGACGCATATTTTTTGATATGACGCGCACGGGATATCGCAAACTTCAATTGCCGGACGGAATGACCAAAAGCAAGCTGTTCGCAGCGCTTGCGGTGTTCGCTTTTATGATAATGATGCTTTCTCGTCCCGATTTTTACCTGTCCTCGGCGCGAAAGGGGCTGGCGCTGTACGCCACAAGCGTGCTTCCCTCTCTTTTTCCGTTTTACTTCTGCTCGCTGTTGCTCACAAATATGGGCGCCGCCCGCACCGTGTCCACGATTTTCGGAAAACCTGTGAAGACATTGTTCGGAACTCCGAAGGAGAGCGCGTACGTACTTCTTTTAAGCATGCTGTCGGGCTATCCTGTAGGCGCGAGCATGACGGCGGAGTTGTATGCCGCGGGTGCGATCACTCAACGCGAGGCCAAAGCGATAGCGTCGTTTGCAAGCACGTCGGGCCCGATATTTATGCTTGGAACGGTTGGCAGCGCGATATTTCACGATGTAAGAGCGGGCGTTGTGATACTCGCCGCTCACTACATTGCCGCCGCTCTAAACGGATTGATATTCAGACTGCGCGACAAAGACGATCGTCGGAATCGCCGCTTGAGGCGAAAGGCAACAAAAAATTCCGATGAAAGCGCACGCTCGTTGCCCGAGGTCCCCGTGCGCATGCTTTCCGGCTCGGAATACGACGGACGGATGTCAAAGACTATCGCAAATGCGACGATCAATATGCTGTATGTGGGCGGATATATAGTTTTGTGCGGCATGATCGTCGACACGCTCTCCCTTGTCGGCGCCGAGGCTTTGATCCAAAACGCGCTGGGCGCGGAGGCGGGCGCTCCCATCGTTGCGGTTTTGTACGGACTTATAGAAATGACGCGAGGCTGCATAGCGGGCGCGGAATGCGTCCCGATCAGGCTTGCAACCGCAATATGCGCGGGAGTCGTTTCCTTCGGAGGGTTGAGCGTAACGCTGCAAAACTACACATTCCTTTCAAAGTGCGGCGTAAAATTCAAAGATATTATCCTTCGCAAGTCGTGCCACGCCGCCATCGCCGCAGGGATAGGTTTTTTGCTTGGATACGCGCTGAAATAGCGCAGGTTTTGTCACCAAAACGCAAAACAGAACAAATTTTTAAAAATTTTGTCGAAAATGTTGCATAAAATATTGACTTTGGAGCGATATATTATTTATATTGTAAGCAACATACTGAATTTCAACCATTTCAGGAGGAAATATGGATACTAACTGGGGCAACACTGCGCTTGTTGCTTATTCTTTGCTGCCAAAAATCGTCGACTCGCTTGATTTTGCGTTAAAAACCCGCGTTAAAAGCTGCTTTCAGAGCCGCCATTTGAAAATGGGTATAAGCAACGAGCAATTAATTGGTGAAATCCTCCAAATCAACGACGAAAAACGCAAGATCGTCAACTTGGCTTACATCGTCAACAGCACGCTTGAACGCATGAAACCAAACGACGGACAGATCATACGCGAAAGGATCTTCAACAGGAAAACCTTTCAGACCGTCGCCGATGAGCTGGATATTGCCCTTCGCACCGCGTTCAGACGCTTGGAGGTCGCCCAACAACGCTTCGAGGAGATCCTGACGGAAAGAGGATACTCCGAAAGCTGGTTTGAACAGGAGTACGGCGACGACAAGTACATATCCGAAATAAAAAAACGTCTGGATTCGGAAAAGTATCTCGTCGCGAAAAGCTACTGAGGAGCCTTCCCCCTACTATACAAAAATTAAGGGGAGCCGCGCTTGACTCCCCTCGATTTTTGTATGAGTATAGATCGGCGTTCCGCCCCTTTTGCGGCAAGGCGGAATACGCCTGTTTTTTTAATCGCTGTTTTTGATGTTGATCTTCAAAAAAATGTCGAGGTCAAAGCGCGTCCATGGGAAAACTTCCGGCGGATAAACTCTGAACACCATATCCTTGCCGCTCACAGGATGCGAAAACTTCAGCTGGCACGCCCAAAGCGCCATCTCCGAGCGCTGCTTTGCCTCGCCCCTGCCATACTTTTTGTCGCCGACTATCGGATTGCCCATATCGGCAAGCTGCACCCTGATCTGATGCGCCCTGCCCGTCACCAACCCGACTTGCAACAAACTGAACTCGCCCTGAGTCGCGAGCAATTTGTAGTCGAGTTCGGCATACTTTGCGCCCTCGCTGAGCGCGGGTACGGTGTGTACGGTGTTTGTTTCCGGATCCTTTTTGAGATAACAGATGAGTTTGTCCGCTCTGTAACGAGGCGTGCCTTCAACGACGGCAAGATAACGCTTTTCTACGTTTCCTTCCTGTATCGCTTCGCAAAGCCTCGCCGCGGTCTTGGAGTTTTTTGCAAACACCATGACTCCGCCCGTGGGTCTGTCAAGCCTGTGCACAAGTCCGAGATATGCGTCGCCCGGCTTGTTGTACTTTTCAACTAGGTACTGCTTGAGCATGCTCAGCATGTCCGCATCTCCGCTTTCGTCCGCCTGCACGGGGACGTTGTACGGTTTGACAACCACAAGCAAACAGTTGTCCTCATACACGATTTGTAAGTCTTTGTAGGTCATAGTTTTCTATTTTCCTGCGATTTTTAAAATGTTTTTGTGATAATTTGTGTTTCTTCATTCACTCGAACTCGGCGAACGCTGTGCAACCTTGCGGAAGAATAAGCCCGTCGTCACATGCGATGCCTATCTCGTCTGCGTCGATTTTTGCGTTTGACGGCAGGCATAGCTTGAGCAAGTTTGCCATTACGGTCGGCTGAAGCCCCGTCGTGTAACTGTTTAAGCACACAAACAACGGCTTGTCCGAAAGCAGGGACGCAACAAGTTCGACAAGTTCGTAGATCCCCTCTTCTATCTTCCACTTTTCCCCGTTTGGCCCGCGGCCGAAACTTGGCGGATCAAGGATGATCGCGTCATAGCGATTGCCGCGCCTGAGTTCACGCGCGCAAAATTTGAAGCAATCGTCGACGATGTAGCGCATACCTTCGTTTGAAAGACCGCTCAGTTTTACATTGTCGCCCGTGCGCTCCACCATGGCTTTTGCGCTGTCAACGTGGCACACGTTTGCGCCCGCTTTTCTGCACGCGACGGACGCGGCGCCCGTGTAACCAAACAGATTGAGCACGTTTATCTTGCGCCCCGCCGAGGATATGAGCCTCATCATCCTGTCCCAATTTGTAGCCTGTTCAGGGAAAAGCCCAGTATGCTTGAATCCCATGAGTTTGAGCGAAAACCTGAGATCGCGCCAGCCTATCTCGAACTCCGTGCGGATGGGTGAATTGAAGATCCACTTTCCCCCGCCCGTCGCGCTACGCTGATATGCCGCGTCGATGTTGGGATAACTTTTCAGCGGCTTTTTTGCCCGCCAAATGACTTGCGGGTCGGGCCGCAAAAGCGTTATATCGCCCCAGCGCTCAAGTTTTTCGCCGTCGCCGGTGGCGATCACGCCATATTCGTTCCAATCGGGTGCAACTTTCATTAGTCTATCTTTTTGATGGTGATCGTCACCTTGTGTCCGTTGATGTCCAACTCTTTTTTGAAGCCGTCGCCGCCGCTTTCCACTATGCCGTCGCAAAGCACGTCCGCAAAGAATTTTGCGTCGTCAAGCACATGTTTTGCCATGCCCTCGGCTGTGTAGCCAAGCAGGATATGGTCAGTCACCTCAAACCCCGCCTCCTTGCGCATATTCTGCACTTTGCTCACTATCTCGCGCTCTATGCCTTCAAGCACCAGGTCCTCTGTGAGCGCTGTGTCAAGCACAACGGTCATTTCGCCATCCGATTCGGAGGAGAAACCGTCCTTGTTTTTTGTGGTTATGAGCAGATCCTCCTCGCTCAACACCACCTGTGTGCCGTCGATCTCGCAGATAAAAGCGCTCTTCACGTCGTCGGAAGTGCCGCGCTGTTCGCGGTATTCGTCCTTGAGTTGTTCGATCGCCTTGCGCTGCTTTATCGCCGCGATTATATCGGTCGGCTTTTCCGAAAGCAGTGCCCTGATCTTGCCGAGCAACGGACCGTATTTGGGGCCCAAAGTGCGCAATTGAGGTTTGATTTCATAGCTGACATAGCCTTCGTCGTCGTTTGTCGGCTCCACGCTCTTGACGTTGAGTTCGTCCTCAACAAGTTCTTTGAGTTCATCGCTGAGTTCCCACGAGCCGCTGTACATCAACTTTGCGAGAGGTTGTCTGTTTTTGAGATTGGACTTGTTGCGAGCGGCGCGTCCAAGCACCACAAGTTTGAGAACTTTTTCCATCCCCGCCTCAAGTTTTCTGTCTATCAAAGATTCGTCGCACTTGGGGAAAGAGGTCAGATGTACGCTTTCCGGCGCGTCCTTGTCAAAATTGCGCACAAGATTCTGATAGATATTTTCCGCCATAAACGGGACGTACGGCGCGATGAGCCTCGAAAGCGTGGACAACACGGTGTAAAGCGTCATATACGCCGCTTCCTTGCTCTTGTTCATGCCGCTGCCCCAGAAACGCTCACGCGAGCGGCGAACATACCAATTGGACAGTTGGTCGCAGAAATCCTCGATGGCGCGTGCCGTTTCGGTGATTTTGTACTGCGCAAGCCCTTCGTCCACCTCTTTGACGAGGCTGTTCAAGCCCGAAAGCACCCACTTGTCCAAAATGTTGAGTTTGCAGTCCTCAAGTTTGTGCTTTGTGGGATCGAATTTGTCTATCTCCGCATAGAGCACAAAGAACGCGTAGGTGTTCCAAAGCGTGCCCATAAACTTGCGCTGTGATTCGCTTACGTTTTCCGCCGCGAATCTCGAGGGCAACCACGGCGCGGACGCGGTGTAGAAATACCATCTGGTTGCGTCTGCTCCCTGCTTGTCAAGCACGCTCCACGGGTCGACGACATTGCCCTTGTGTTTGGACATCTTGATGCCGTCCTTGTCGTTGACGTGCCCCAAAACTATGCAGTTTTTGAACGGAGCCTTGCCAAACAGTATGGTGCTGATGGCAAGCAACGTGTAAAACCATCCTCTTGTTTGATCGACGGCTTCGGATATGAAATCCGCCGGGAAAACTTCCTCAAAGATATCCTTGTTTTCAAACGGATAGTGCCACTGCGCAAAAGGCATGGAGCCGCTGTCAAACCAGCAATCCAGCACTTCGGGCGTGCGCTCCATCGTTCCGCCGCAATCGCAATCCCATTTGACCGCGTCGATGTAAGGGCGATGCAACTCGATATCTTGGTCTGCGTGGATATGTCCAAGCGTCTTAAGTTCGTCTTTGGAGCCTACAACGTGGATCTTTCCGCACTTGTTGCACACCCAGATGGGCAGCGGCGTTCCCCAATAGCGCTCGCGCGAAATGCCCCAATCTATCACGTTTTCAAGGAAGTTGCCCATCCTGCCCGTGCGGATAGTGTCGGGCATCCAATTGACGCTGTTGCACGCTTTGATAAGTTCGTCGCGCACCGCGGTCACTTTGATAAACCACGTGCTGCGCGCATAGTACAGCAACGGGGTGTCGCACCTCCAGCAGAAAGGATAGCTGTGCGTGAAACGCATCGTCTTGAACAGCTTGTTTTCCGCCTTGAGTTTTTTGATGATCTCTTTGTCGCCGTCCTTGCAGAATACGCCCGCAAGATCCGTCACCGCGTCTTTGAAGCGACCGCGCTCATCCACCATCTGAACGAATGGCAGATCGTAGTTTTTGCCAACTCTGCTGTCGTCCTCGCCGAACGCGGGCGCGATATGCACTATGCCGGAGCCGTCCGTAAGCGTGACGTAGCCGTCGTTGACGACAAAATACGCCTTTTTGTCTATTCCGCAATCGTAGTCAAACAAAGGCTCGTACTCGGCATATTCGTACTCTTTGCCTTTTTTTGTGGAGATCACGGTATATTGCTTGTCTTCAAAAAGTTTGCCGACAAGCGCGTCCGCAAGAATGTAACGCTCGCCGTCGCACTCTATCTCGGTGTAGTCCTCCTCTCCGTTCATGCACAGCGCGACGTTTGACGGAAGCGTCCACGGAGTTGTCGTCCAAACGAGAAAATAGGCATTTTGCCTGCCCTTTACGCGGAACTTGACAAACACGGACGTTTCCTCAACGTCCTTGTAGCCCTGCGCGACTTCGTGCGAACTGAGCGCCGTCCCGCAACGGGGGCAATAGGGCTGGATCTTGTAACCCTTGTACAAAAGCCCCTTGTCCGCCATCTGTTTGAGCGCCCACCAGACGGACTCGATATAGCTGTCCTTGTAGGTGACGTAAGGGTTTTCCATATCCGCCCAATAGCCGATGCGGTCGGACATCTTTTGCCACTCGTCGGTATACTTGAAAACGGACTCCTTGCACTTTTTGATAAACGGCTCTATCCCGTATCTTTCGATATCCTGCTTGCCGTCTATTCCGAGTTGTTTTTCCACCTCGAGTTCAACGGGCAAACCGTGAGTGTCCCACCCTGCCTTGCGCAAAACGTGATACCCTTTCATCGTCTTGTAACGCGGAATGATATCCTTCATGACGCGAGTCAAAATATGCCCTATGTGCGGTCTGCCGTTTGCCGTGGGAGGTCCGTCATAAAAGCTGAATTCCTGCCCGCCCTCATTTTTTGCGACGCTCTTTTCAAAGATGTGATTGTCCTTCCAGAACGCGAGCACTTCCTTTTCTCTTTCAACAAAGTCAAGATTTGTGTCAACAGGCTTGTACATAAAATCGCCGTCCTATAACTTATTGATTTTAATATTATAACTGTGTAACTCAAAAAAATCAACTATCTGCCGCCACAAATCACAATATATCCGAGCAAATTTGCAAAACATACGCACTTTCAAGTTTGCAGACGCACAACGCACGCCGTTTGCGTCGCGTCAAACAAACTTTAGACGCAAATTTGAATGTGTCGTATTATAATTTCAAAACAGTTGACTTTTGGGCGCAAGTTGTATATTATTATATCAACGCGTCAAACGCGGGCGTAGTTTAGTGGTAAAACGAGAGCTTCCCAAGCTTTTGTTGTGAGTTCGATTCTCATCGCCCGCTCCATAGTCGGAAAAATACCGACCACAAAAATATCGCCGAATCCTCTTTCGGCGATGTTTTTTGTTTTGTCGGGAGATTGTCACACGGTCGTAAAATTCTTGATATCAAAAGATATGATTTTTGTGTGCGCAACTCACTCGAATTTTCGCAAAGATTATTTGCGCAATATTATTTTGCGGATAGTATGCAAGTGCGTAAAACATAATTCTAATTGTGTAAAATCAATTTTGTGCTTCCGCACAAAATAATTGTCTGTTTAATCTCAACGTTCATTTTGTGGCGGAGTAACACTTGTCCGAACAGCGGAATTTGATGCGCGAAAATTTATCTGTCTGAAATCTTTACAGCTTGACCTGCCTAGAGGTGTTATTCATCCAAAACTCTGGCGATTTTGCCCCACGGCGGGGTCACCGAGTTGTTGTTGACAAGCCACAGTACGGGTATGCCGCGAGCGTCCTCCTCGTCCGGGAAAGGCGCAAGGCCGTCCGTGATAATGACTATCGAAGCGGGGAGGTTGTTCTCCATTTGCGAAAATACGTAGTCGAAAATTATGTCGAATGCCGTTCCTCCCCCGCCCATCGGCTTTATCGCGAGCAGATCTTCCACGCTTTCAAACGGCTGAGGCGGATACACCGCCGCGTCAAAAAAGCCGAGCAAGCCCTGAAGTCTGCCGTTGAATTGCTCTATTGCGCCTTTGATCTCGCTGAAAGCCGTCGACAACATTTCGTCGCTGATCGAGCCTGACGCGTCCACCATAAACAAAACGTTTTTGACGCATTCGCTCTCATCGTTGAAGTCCGGCATAAAAAAGTCGCCGTCGCCAAACCGCTTGTCGGGAGGCGAAAACGAGTAGTCGGTGACTTCCTCTTGCACAAAGTCCGTAAGCAGCGTGCGCCAGTCGGTTTTGGGGGCTTTCAACTCCGCAAGATAGCGTTGGGCGAACATCGGGAGGGTGGCCCTTCCTCCGTTTGCAATCTGCGCGGATATTGCCTCCGCCGCTTCCTGCAGATGTTTTGTCCACACGTCCTCCGTAAGCGGATCATCGCCCGCGGCGTCGCCCCATTTGGAATGGTCGTCCCAGCCTTCTGAAAATCCCGACAAAGAGCGACTGTGCCCGGGCCCTAGTTTTGCCTTTTCGCAAAGCATGCGGTACACCTCTTCCGCGGTGTAATTGTAGCCCTCTTCCCCGTCGGGCGCTATGTGCATTGCCGTGCCGTACTTTTTGAGCGTGATCGCCTCTATGCGCATGTCGCAGGATTTGAGAATGTTTGAGTTCGCAACGATGTCGCAAGCGATATTGAACAGCGTTCTGTCGCGATCGCCTTTGCGCGAACAGTGCTGCAGCACAACGTGCAAAATTTCATGCATCAACACAAAATCCAACTCCGAATCGCTGAGTTCGTCCATGAAGGCAGGCGAAAAGTATATCTTGTCGCCGTCGGTGCATGCGGTGCGGATAGCGCCGTCGAGCGCAAACTTCATATGCATGAGCAACAGCCCGTAAAAACCGTTGTCAACAAGTATTCGCATGCGCGACAGCAACAGCCGCCTGACGTATTTTTGAACGTTGTGATCAACTGTTGCCATTCAGCAAACTCCCCTTTGTGGACAACCACCTTGAAAATTGCGGGATCTGCATGAGTTTGAGTTTGTAATCCCGCTCTATGTACATATAGTCGCGCAACAGCACTGTGGAAAAATCGGGCGGCATCCTGTCGGCGTAGGTTATGGAATTGGTTATGCGCCTCAAATCGTCCTTGTGGGCGCGGGCATATGCCGTCATTGTGGAGCAAAGCGCGTACAGCGCGTCCGTCCCCGTGGGCATATGAGGCTGCTTGCCGTTGAATATGTCCTCAACTGACGGCAGATCCTTGTACACCTTTGTCCAGGTGCGAAACTCGATCGCCACTCCCGTGCCGACAAGCCCCGCGATGAGCGGATATATCGCGTCAACGTCGGGATTGATGTTGTTGAGCAGGTTGCTCACCATCTCCCAGCTTCGCGGAGTCGCAAACGCCAGATCGTCGACAGCGGGATCGAATCCCATCAAATATGTACTTCTAAACGCAAGAAATCCCAATACCTTTTCGTTTATTCCGCTTTCGACAGCCCAACTTCGCCACGAAGCGAAACTGCTTTCGACTTCGATGTGCAAAAGCCTGTTGGAAAGCGCTTTTGGCATTCTGTAGGTGACGGACTTGTCCGTCATTCGGTTGCCTGCCGCCATAACTATGCAATTGTCGGGCAGACGATGCTCGCCTACGGTGCGATCGAGAGTGATCTGATACGCCGCCGCTTGCACGGACTGGGGCGCGGCGGATATTTCGTCCAAAAAAAGGATGTTGACGGTGTTTTCGCTTTCGTCCATGCGGAATATCTGCGGCTTGAGCCACACGGCAAGCGTTTTATCCGCGTTCGCCGTGGGTATGCCTCGCAGATCTATGGGGTTGAAAAGCAAAAGCCTCACGTCTGTCACGGCAATCTTTTTGCCCGTCTGCTCCAACCGTTTTGCGATCTGCCTCACCGCCTGCGACTTGCCCACGCCGGGTGGTCCCCAAAGCATGACAGATGGCACGGTTTTGAACGGCAGACCCTTTTTGATCGCCTGAGAGTACATATTTGACAGCGCGTCCACAAGTCCGTCGACCGTCATTGTCGGTACGTTTGTAAGTTTGACATCAGCCATTGTTGTTCACCTTCAATATATTGTCAAGTGCAGTCAATCGCTGTCTGCACGCGTTGATTTTGTCGGTAAGATCCTCTTTGTTTTTGAGTTGCTCCTTTATCTGCGTCCTGCGCCGCTTCAACTCCTTAAGTTCGTTTTCAAGCCGCGAAAGACGTTCGTCCAACGATTCGAGAAACATGTCTATTTTGCGGAGGCTGCCCACCTCGGATCCACTCATGTCCACTGTGTATTTGCCTTCCCGTCTGAGGTAGATATACGGCTTGTCAAGCGTCATATTTGTGGGGAGGATCACGTCGAATCCGTGATATCTGCACACCTTGCGTTCGCTGACTTCAAGCACGTTTGTTTCGATTGCTTCCTGCAAACGCTCTCTGAGTTCCCTGCGTTTGAGGATCGCCGCCTTTTTCTGCTCCGGAGTGAGTTCGGTTTTCGGCGAGGTCTTAAGACCTCGGTAGTACTCCAGATCCGCCCTGCATGCGTCCGCAAGATATTGAGCGTGTTTGATGCGGGCGGGCAATTCCACAAGTTCGTTTTCAAGCCGCATATTGGTTTCCGCCGCTTTCCGCTGGAGCACGATATATCGCTGAAGTTCGTTTGCGACTTCCACCCTCTCCTTGACCATTGGGTTGCCGACGGCAAGCGCCTTGACTTCGGCATAGCTGAGCACGGTGTCTTCGATCTCGGAGCCGCTGCGGTCCGTCATAGTTCCCGACAGCAGATCCGCAATAAACCGCGCTTTTGTTTCCAACAGTTGCCATGAGTACGCGTCAAAGCTGCCCTCGGTGATGTATCTGTATATGCTGACCACCTTGTTCATATTGCCCTGCCTGAGTATCCTGCCTTCGCGCTGGGTCATGTCCGCGGGTCGCCACGGCACGTCCAGATGATGCAATGCGATCAGCCTCTTTTGCACGTTGACCCCCAGACCGAGTTTGAAAGTGGATCCTATCATCACGCTGATCTCGCCGGAATTCATTTTGGCAAACAGAACGGCGCGTTGCTTTTCCGTCTGCCCTTCGTGGATGAAAGCGATCTCCTCTTTGGGTATCCCATAGCCGATGAGCAGCCTTTTGAGTTCGTCGTAAATGTTGAACGAATCCTTTGGCGTGGACATATCGCAAAACACAAGCTGGGTGCATTTGTTGTCGCGCGTTCGTCTGTACACATCCCAGACGTTCGCCGCGCATGCCGCCACCTTGGAAGTCGGCGAATATGGAGCGTTTGGATCCACCAATCGATAATCTAATGCGGCCTTTCTGCCGTCAACAGTAATCTTCAGCATGTTGTCCACGCGCGGATCTATCATACCTTTGCGCACGACCTCCGCCCTTTGGGATATTTGTCCGAGATAGCGCACAAACTCCTGCGTGCGCGGCAGCACGCAATTGTGCTCGCCGTCCGTTTCGGGGATCTCATATGCGGAATCCGCTTGATGAAAGTCCGCGATCGTCGACAGAAGCGTCGTGAGTTCCGGCAAGTTGTGAAATCGAGAAAACCTTGTGGCAAGCCTGTACTTGTTTGTGTCCACGTCTATCTCAAAGTTGGTGGAACTTTCTGCAAACATGCCTATCCAACTGTCAAAACTCTGCAGATCCAACAGCGACAATTCGCCGCTTTGCAAATACAGCTGCATCACGTATGCGTCTGTGATGGAGTTGGTGATGGGCGTGCCCGTGGCAAACACAACGCCTTTGCCCATATTTTGCTTTTGAACTATGCGCACTTTGTCGAGCATATCCCTACACTTTTGCGAGCCTGTCTTCGATATGCCGTAGACGTGGTCGGCGTTTGTTTCAAGCGGAACGTTTTTGTAGTTGTGCGCCTCGTCCACAAACAACCTTGTTATGCCAAGTTTGTCAAAACATGCAACGGGAGCGTTGGAGCCGTCGTCATCAAGGAGCGCTCTGCGAAGTTTTATCAGCTGAGTGCGCTTTCTGCTGAGCGCGGATATCACGTTGGGTCTGGTTGCCTCGATAGCCCTGTTGACTTTGATCAATTGCTCGTCCACCGACGCTTTTTTGCTTTCAAGCGAGATGGGGATCATATCAAAGCAACTGTACGCCATGATTATGCCGTCGTACTCCTCCCGCGCGATCCTCAAGAGCACCATATCACGCTTGTCGGGCGTAAATGTTTTTGGCTCCACAACAAGCAATTTTGCCGTGGGATACATTGTCAAAAATATATTTTTCCACTGCCCCACCAAGTTGTTGGGCACGACGTACAGATTTTTTTTGCTGAGGCGCATACGCCTCAATTCCATGCCCGCCGCGATCATGACGTAGGTTTTGCCCGCGCCGACGTCATGCGCAAGCAGTGTGTTGGGAGTGAATAATATGCGAGCGACCGCGTTTTTTTGATAGGGATACAGGCGCACGTCCTCGGACATCCCCGGAAAGGTCAAAAACGAGCCGTCAAATATGCGCCTTCTCACGCAACCGTATCTGCTTTGAAATATGTTTTCAAGCAGTTCCTTTCGCCTTTCGTCCTTCCACACCCAATTCTGAAATTCCTGAATGATTTTGCGCTGCTTGTCAAGCGCCGCCAAAGTTTCAGACTCGTTTTCCACCCTCTTTTTGCCTGTCGGCGAAGAGGATGATCCCACCTCGTCATAGACGGTCACGCCGCGCATATTCAGCGTCCTTTCTATTATGTAGAGCGCGTTCATGTTGTAGGTGCCGTAAACGGTTACCGCTCGCAGATTGTTGTTGTAGAAGTTTTTGCACGGAAGCTGCCATATGCCCGTCAGACTGTCGTGCAACACTTTGCCCGCAAACTTCCTGACTCCCAAAATGTGTGCGAGGAAGCTCTCGATCACTTCAGGAGGCACCCACGGCGAGCCAAGCGTGACGTATATCTTGTCGGATGTTACGCCCTCTGGCAACAGCGCTTCGATCGCCGCCACATTGTCGGAAAAATAGCCGTTGTAAACCTCGTTTGCTTTTTTTGCGATCCTGAGTTTGTAAAGCAGATTGCCCGAAAGATATTCCTCCGAGGTCTGCCATCCCTTGTAAAAACACTCGTCCCATGCAAGCGGATCCTGATATATGGAGCCTTTGAGGACAAGTATGACCGTCTTTGGATCCCTGCCCGTGATGGATGAGATATATTCGATGTCAACATAGCCAAGTTCCGTAAGACTCATGATCAGCGCGTCCGGAATGCTGTCGACGTGCACCCCCTGCGTGCGCTCGTCCGTGTTGAAAATATTTTCCCAATCGAGAGGCAACTCCATTGACGTGATCTGCTCTATCTGATCGGAGTCGGACGCTTTGTTCACATCCTTCTCTTCGCGCTTTTCCAGAATGCGGCGATGTCGCTCCTCTCGCTTTTTCTTTGCCTCGACCTCCAAAATAGACTTGGAGATATCCTCTCCACTGGCGCTGCGCCCGGAGTTTTGCATTGCGTCGATGATTTCGACAAGGTCCGCGCCGGGATTTGACGAGGAGCCTAGCGAACGACTTTTTCCTGTGTTTTTCATGTCGGTTTTGCTCATATATTTCTCCAATGTAAATAGTATACCTCAGACAATGAGATGTTTTTGGTGCTTTGCAAGCAACTTGACGGGGTTTTGCCACAAAAAATTACGGCGCAAGACGCCGCAACGATCAATACAAGACTTTCTCATCGCTCATCTTTGGTACATATAACATTATAAATATATCAAATAACATTGTCAATTGCAATATGAAATTTTGTGGGAATATTTAATCGATATTCACGATTTGTTTGCGGCGCTTGCCACAAGCAGAATTTGAACTATGACATCGACCAAAGCAAAGGCTATCCAATATAAAGCAATCTTACAAATGTTATTTGCAAAAGTTTGACCAACACCGACGAACATTCTGTTGAGTGTTTGCAAATCATTAAAAATATTTTTCCGGTCGCAGAAACTTAAAGACTTGCCTTCGACTTTTTCAACGACAAGTTATTCTGAAATTACGCCAATACACGATATGTGTTTTTCATACTCAAAAATTACAATGCAAATACACATTACGTGTTTTTGTGCAGGTAATTCTATCGGATATAAGCTATTGCAATCATATTTTCCATGTCGCTTTATAAAGAAAAAAATACGATAAGTATATTTACACATTTAGTATTTTTCACAACTTAACATCTGTCTACAGTCGCAGAGGCTTCCTCTAAAGAAAATGTTATTGAATAATCTGAAATATGTGATATAATATTGTAGATAAATTTATACGAGGCAGTTATGAATGCTCTTGAAACAACAAATTTGACAAAGTCCTATCGCGGAAAAAAGGTGCTTGACGGAGTGAACATTTGTGTGCGCGAAGGCGAGATATACGGTTTGGTGGGTCGTAACGGCGCGGGCAAAACGACGCTTATACGCGCAATTCTCGGGCTTGCCGAGCCTGACAGCGGCGAAATCAAGATCAACGGCGCGGTTTCAAAACGCGCTCTGGAATTCGAGCGCAGAAAGATCGGATCGTTGATAGACTCACCCGCTCTTGCCCTGCACATGAGCGCAATGGACAATATGAAGTCGATCGCATTGAACATCGGACAATCCGATCCAAAAAAACTCCGTGATCTGCTTGAGCGCGTAGGGCTCAACCCCGACGATCCCATGAAAGTCAAAAACTTTTCGCTGGGCATGAAACAACGGCTTGCGATCGCTATTGCGCTCATAGGGGATCCGCGCATTCTCATACTTGACGAGCCTGTCAACGGACTTGATCCCGCGGGCATCTTCGAAGTGCGCGAACTGTTGCAAAGGCTGAATCACGTCGAGCACATCACCATCCTCATATCCTCACATCTTCTCGCGGAACTTGGCAAAGTGGCAAACAGCTACGGCATTATCGAAGGCGGAAAACTTGTCAAAGAGTTGCGCAGTTCCGATCTTGACGAATTGTGCAAGCCCTACATCAAAGTCGTCGTGGGAGATCTTAAAACGGCATTGCGAGTTGTGGTTGAAAACTACAGACCGCATGAGTTTGAAATTTTGCCTTACAACACTCTTGCGTTGTACGACCTCAGCAAAGACATTCCCTTTGTTGCGACTATGTTTGCAAACGCCAATGTGCCCGTGCTCAACATTTACAAATGCGACGGCGATCTGGAGTCCACTTTTATAGCGCTTATGGGAGGGTTGCATGGCGCGGCCGATTCACAATCCCCAGGCGCGGACGAGCCTGTGTTTGAGGATCTGGAAGTTCCACGCGCGGCGCAAATGCCGCACAATGAAAATCCCCCTGCCCCGCTGCAGGATACTCAAGCAGAGCCCGCGCAAGACGCGGCAGATCTTCCTCAAGACGAAATCAAGGAGGCGGACGATGAAAAATAACGATTTTGCGATGTGCCTGTCCGCAGATCTGTTCAGGCTCAAAAAACTCAAAAGCGTCATAGTTGCGCTCATACTCATGGCGCTGTTAATATTGCTGACTTTTGCCGTCTGCTGGATCGGATCCAATCTTATAAGCAGGGTCGACGTTGTGGAAAGCGCCGACGGCGATTTGGGCGGAGTGATCGTCGATGAAAACGGAAACGCCGGGATATCTCAGGAAGAAAAGACCGCGATGATCGCTATGTTCGACGAGATGAACGAAAACAGCCTTATGGCGTCAGGCTCGATTGCGTCAATAGAATTTTTTGTAATGATAATCGTCTGCATTTTTGTCGGAAAAGATTTTTCAAACGGCACGGTCAGGCTCAACGTATCGCGCGGCGCAAACAGGACGCACATTTTCTTCTCAAAGTGGCTGACTGCGGCAATATTGGTGACTTTTTACTCGGTGTTTGCGCTTGTTATGTGCGGCATATTGTACAGTTTCAAAAACAGCGGCACGTTTAGGGCTCACGATTTCGGAGTACTTATGCGCTGTTTCTCGCTGGAATTGCTGGTCAATCTGTCAATCATGTCGGTGTTTTTGATGATCGCTTTCCTGTGCCGTTCCTCAGGCTCTTCGCTGGGCGTATCGATAGGACTGTGGCTAGTGCTTGAAATTGCGATGTCCGTCATATCAACGGTTGTCGAGATTTCCGGCGGCGCGACCGAGTGGATGATGTTTATGCCCTTGCAACAAATGTCTGTGGCGATTTCAACCGCAAAACTCACGGCGACGGAACTCTGCGCGGTGATCATCATGCCGCTTGTATATATGGGCGCGTCAATAGGCATAGGCCTTGGCACATTCCTCAAACGCGACGTCAAATGAGGATATAAATTACAACCATATCTTATTAAAACAAACAGAGGGCGCATCACCCTCTGTTTGTTTTTGCTGTGCACCATCTTTGACATTTGTCACCGAAGCGGTAACAGCGTAGGTAGCTCCTTCAAAGTTTCCCCATGGCACACGCCAAGACCTGCTTAGTGCTGCTGCGGTCAAGCTCTGACACGGTTCACAGTATGACATTGCACGGGACCCTGATATCAACACTCCTTGCGCTGCGCAGCCAACCATAACGAAAGCCTGGGATGGCGTTCGACACTGCTATTGCGGATTGCAGTTTACAGGGCACCGCAAGCTCCCCGCCTAGCACAGCAAAGAGAGTATAACATTAAATTGCGGATTTGGCAACTTAATTATTTAAAAAGGCGTTGGAAAATCCCCGCCGCTCTGCAAATTATGAAGAAATTTGTTATTTGCAAAATACCGATCGCTTAAGATAGTCAAAGACGGCGCACGGCAAATATATATAGGAGGCATATTTGCCCCCTGTATATATATTTTTGCAAAGTTTAAAATTTTTGATATTATTTAAGTTTTCGACATTCTAACCAAGCAAATTTGACTCAACTGTGGAATTTTGCGATTCACAGTTTGTGGACGGCGGTTTCGTATGCGGCGGCAGTTGCTTCGGAAATGCGGCCTACGTGGTCAGCGTCGCCGATCACAAACAGCCGCTCAAACTTACCCTCAAGCGCTTTGGCAAGAGAGTTCTCTGACTTCGCGCCAAGCGAGAGCACGACCGCGTCCGCGTCAACATGCTCAATATCGCCCTTTTCTTTGATTTTTTTGCCCTTGTGGACGACGGAGCGCAAATTCACCCCGCTTTCGTCAATTGAAATGAGTTTTTTCGACGTTAGAAAACTTGCATGCCCTTCCAGCCTTGTCATTGCGTCATCGACGTGTTGAAACCATGTGCCGGGCGCGATCGTGGGAGCCATCTCGACGATCGTGAGCGCATTTGATGTCTGGGCAAGATATTCGGCAACTTCAAGCCCCGTCATACCTGAGCCGATGATCGCAATTTGTTTCCCTTCAAGTTTGACTTCTCCCGTCAGTATTTGAGTTGGGGTGTACACATTTTCCCTGTCGCTGCCATCGATCGACCTTGGGATCACGGCATGCGCACCTGTGGCAATTATGACCGCATAGGGGTCGTATGCGGCGATCGAAGCTTCGTCTGCTGTGACTCCGGTGATGATCTCAGCGCCGTATTTACGGGCGTTTACAGCCATATCCTGAATGCACCACGCAAGTTTTTCCTTCTTTGGAGGGAGGCTGGCGAGATTGATTTGTCCTCCGATCACATCTTCCTTTTCCAGCACGACGGGTCGGAAGCCTCTGCGCCCGGCAAATTCCGCGGCAGTCAACCCCGCAACGCCCGCGCCGACGATCACCACAGTGCGTCCGTTGCCGTCTGACGGGAGCGCGGCTATCTCAGCCTCGCTGCCCACGGTGGGATTGACGGAGCAGTAGCCGTGGTCGCCCATGTAGGCGTTTTCCTGCATACTTTCGATGCAATTGAGGCAGCATATGCAGCGTTTGATCTCGTTTTCTCTTCCCTCCAGCGTTTTCTGTGCGAAATAGGGATCGGCAATATGCGGTCTGCCAAGCGAAACAAAATCCTGCACGCCGTCCTGCAATTGCTGTTCCGCCTGTTGCGGAGTGCGAATGAGGTTTGCCGCAAGCACGGGGATTGACACATTCTTTTTGACCTCCGCGGCGAGGTATTTGCGCCAACCCAGGTCAAAGGATGTTGGCTCAAGCCAATAGTTGAATGTGTCGTATGCCGCGGATGAAACGTCGATAGCGTCCACGCCGAACGACGCGATCGCCTTTGCGTAGCGCAACCCCTCTTTAAAGTCGTAGCCAACGCCGGGTTTGCCGATCTTGTCGTAGAACTCGTCGAGAGTGAGGCGAACAATGATGGGATAATCTCCGCACTCTTTGCGGATGCCGTCGATTATTTCCTTGACAAAGCGCAGTCTGTTTTCAAAACTGCCGCCATACTCGTCTTTGCGGCGGTTGGTGTTGGGAGAGAGAAATTGCTGGATTAGATAGCCGTGCGTACCGTGCAATTCCACGCCGTCAACGCCCGCCTTTTTGCAGCGAACAGCGCCGTCCACAAACTGTTTGACGAGTTGTTTTATCTCGCCGTGGCGCAGTGCGCGAACTCTACCGCCCGCAAAGTAACTCGGCTCGCATGCGGAAGGAGCGACCGACGATTTGGTGAGTTTTTTGTCTATAAGTACCTTGCCAAGCCCGGGAGCGACCTTAAACAACAATTTTGGGAAACTCTTGCACACGCGCGTACAGGCGATCGCAAGCGGCACCGTTCCCACAGCAAGACCGACGTTTTGCCGCCCGGGATGGTGCAACTGCACAAACAGCTTTGCTCCATGGCGATGTATGCGCTCCGCAAACTGTTTCAGCCCATCGATCTGGTAGTCATGGCTGACCCCGAGTTGCGCAAACGCCGCTGCGCCGTGCTTGTCGTTGACGCGCGTGATCTCCGTGATGATAAGCCCTGTGCCGCCCTTTGCTCTCTCCTCGTAGTAGTCCATCAGCTTTTCGGTAACGCAGCCGTCCAGCTGCCCAAATCCCATAAGCATGGGCGACATGACGATTCTGTTTTTGATTTCGCAATTGCCGATCTTCATCGGCGAAAAAAGCATTTTATATTCCATATATCCCCTCAATCTTTCACAAAACGCATCTCGCGTGCAAGCAGTTTGATACCCACACATTTTATTTATATCAAACCTAATGCTATTTTATCATATCTTTTTGGATCATACAAGCCCTTTATTCTGCAAAATGCCCCGCCATTCCACATTGTAAGTTTTAGTATTAAATGCGAAGGGTTTCCCTTTGCATTTTCATTTGTTTGAAATGCCCCGCCCCGATAGACGG